>JBEKUT010000626.1:0-3580 GCA_049514735.1 Bryobacteraceae bacterium | reverse complement strand
CCGAGACTCTCTTGATAAGGCCGGCGTTCTCAACCAGGGACGTGGTTCCGGTGCTCCAGGCGATGGTGAAGAAGTTAAAAGGAACAATTCCGCACAACAGAAATACGGGGAATTTCTTAACCCCATTGTGGAACATGATGGTGAAGACAAACGTCAGGACGCCCATCATCACAATCGGATTCAAGAGGGACCAGAAGACACCCAAGGACATGTGCCGGTAACGGAGTTTGAAATCCTTGAGGATCAGGTTGGTACAAAGAAAGATGTAATCGCCGCGCCACATTTTGCGAACTTCAATTCTAGCAGCTATGGCAAAACCCGCTTCGGAACGGAAGCGGTTCTGTAACTCCTTTCGGGGACCGCTCCTTGCCAGTCACGGCTCGGAACGGAAGCGGTTCTGTAACTCTTTTCGGGGACCGCTCCTTGCCAGTCACGGCTCGGAACGGAGGCGGTTCTGTAACTCCTTGCCAGTCACGGCTCGGAACGGGTGCGGTTCTGTACTAATCCGCGGCGATCCCCAACGCGGGGGTGTTCAGTTTGCTATGCGAGCGGCCGTAGATGAAGTAGATGACGAAGCCGACGATCATCCAGCAGCAGGCGACGAGCTGCGTGCGGCGGTCGAGCGAGGCGATCATGGTTCCGCAGACAATCATTCCGAGGATCGGCACCACCGGCACAAAAGGTGTGCGGAACGGCCGATGCAGGCCGGGCTGAATGCTGCGCATCATCCACACTCCGATACAAACGAGCACAAACGCGAAGAGCGTGCCGATGGACGTGAGATCGCCCGCCAAGCTCTCCGGTATGAAGCCGGCGAAGATGCTCACGAAGAAGAACAGCACGATATTGCATTTATACGGCGTCCGGAACTTGGGATGCACATCGGAGAAAAGCTTGGGCAGCAGGCCATCGTTGGCCATGGTGTAGAACACGCGGCTTTGTCCGAGGAGCATGACGAGAATCACCGACGAGAATCCGAAGAGAATCGCGACCGTGATCGCCGTAGCGAGCCAGCCGAAGCCGGGCATGTGAGCTTGTACCGCGTACGCCACGGAAGCTTCTTTGCCGACCTTCGCGAATTCGGTCCAGTTAGCAACTCCGGTCAACACATAGCCGAAGAGGATATATAGGATGGTGCAGACGGCCAACGATCCGAGAATACCGCGCGGCATGTCGCGGCCGGGATCCTTCGCCTCCTGCGCGGCGGTGGAAACGGCGTCGAAGCCAATGAACGCGAAGAAGACGATGCCCGCCCCGCGCAGCATGCCGCCCCAGCCGTGCTGGAAGAACCCCTCATGTCCGGGATAGTTTGCGGGGATCATGAATGGCGTGTGATTGGCGGACTTGACGAAGGCCCATCCGACAATGATAAAGACGATCACGATGGTCACTTTGACCGCGACAATGATGCTGTTCACGGTGGCGGATTCCTGCGTCCCCTTGATCAGCAACGCGCTCAATAGGAAAAGGATGAGCAGCGCTGGAAGATTGATCAAGCCATGCACCCCGGCGTCATTGACCTCCATCGGCGAGTGGCACCATTGGAACGGTATGACATTGCCGACCAGCTTGTTGAGATACTCGCTCCAGGAAATCGAGACCGTGGCGGCGCCGAGCGCATACTCCAGAATAAGCGCCCAACCGATGACCCAGGCCGTGAACTCTCCCATGGTCGTGTACGCGTAAGTATAGGCGCTGCCGGCGATGGGGATCATGGCGGCAAACTCGGCATAACAGAGTCCGGCGAACAGACAACCCACCGCTGCCACAATGAATGAGAGCGTGACGGATGGTCCGGCCGCTTGCGCTGAGGCCGCCGCGGTGCGGACGAAAAGGCCCGCGCCGATGATCGCACCCACCCCGAGCGCCACGAGACTCCTGGACGTCAGCGTGCGCTTCAGAGTACTGTGACTGGCCTGGCTGAGGAGATCGTTCAGCGATTTTCGTCGGTTTAAGCTGCTCATGAGATAACCGTTAGCTTACCAGATGGCGAGGTATGTAGTATGGAGGGTGAAGACGCGTTCCGATGAAGCCAGTACTCATCGTTTTTGCGCTCGTTTTTTGCATGGCGCAGGCGCAAACAGTTGCCTTCGTCGATTTGTCGGCGCCACACAAGGCGGCTACGCCGGAATCGTTCCGTCCTGCCAGAGGAGGCAACCACGGCGGAGCTTGTTACGACTGTCCTAATCAGGACGCGTTTCAACCGAAGTTTCCCTTGACCGCTAAACTTCTGTGGGTTGTAGAAAGCTCTGATCCGGCGCCAGGAAAGGGTGCGGTGGAGGTTCTGATCACCAACACGAGCGAGGACCCGATTCAGGTTCCGATTGGTGTCGACACGTCGCCTCTTCTTAGATCCCCGGCGCCGGACCGGCGCAGCGTATCATTTACGATTTGCGCCGGTACGATTTGCGCCGGTCCTTGTGCGTCGAATAACACAGCCGGGGGTTCCGAGACGGCCGCGAACAGCGATTATCCAGCGACGTCAGTGAATTTGCGGCCCGGCGAAAGCATCGTCTTCAAGCTGCCTTTCGATCGATTCCTGGCGGCCAGCATTCTAAAGGAGCGCGGAGAATCCGAATGCGAGTTGTCCGTTCTGGTTGGCTTTTTCGTCGTTGAAATCGACAAAGATGGCGAATTTGACAACGGATTGCCTATAACGGTGAAAGTGGAGAATTCGCTGAAATGGACACCGCTGTCAAACTAATTCTTGCCGCGCTTTTACTTTCAGGCGCGAATTTAGTGGCTGGCTGCGCCAGGGATAAGCGTACCGCGAGGGTCTCGACCGAAGCTGTTTTATCTATAAGTCTGGACCGGACCGATGTCGGCTTAGGAGAGCGTGTCATGTTGCATGTGCAACTTACCAACGCGTCCCGGCGGCAGTTAACGGTTCAGGAGACGGCTACGCAGCGCGAGTTTGAGATTCGTGTCGTGGACTCTCACGGCAATGAGCCTCCGCTGACCGAGCGCGCCAAAGCGATGCGGGGTAAAGGCAAGGTCCCGGATGTCATTTTCCGAAATTTCCCACTTACAATGGAACCGGGCGACGTGCTAAAGGCTGACGAGGATATCGGCGAAGCGTATTTGTTGACCGAGCCCGGCCAGTATGCCGTGACGGTGTGCCGTGTGGTTTTTGAGTTGGGGCCAGCGGTATCGAACTCGATTGCTTTGTCGATTGGCTCGCGGCCTTAGAGCTTTTAATCGGGTCATGCCCCAATTGGAAGAATGAGGATAACGATCGATGAGGGTTTTACCCGCCGCTCTTACGCTCGTCGTATTCGCTGTAAACGCACAAACGGTCGCTTCCGTCGATTTGTCCGCGACGGCCAAAGCCGCTGCGCCCGTATCGTTCCGTTCCTCCAAAGCCGGCTCCGGCATGGTGGATGACAATCTTGTATGGACCAGCGTTCTGGAGCGCGATCTCGCGGCTCCAGCCTCTGGCAGGCTATCGCTGACTCAAGCCTTAAAAGGGCTGGGGGTTTTCGTGACGCGGAACTTCATTGACTTCGGGATCGAATTGGATGGCTCGAAACCGGAGCCGCTGGTCCGGTTGCGGCCAGTGAAACCCCACACCGTTCGCACG
>JBEKUT010000625.1:0-3586 GCA_049514735.1 Bryobacteraceae bacterium | reverse complement strand
CGGCGGAAAATAACACCGGCATAAGCGCGGCTCCTCGGAAAGCCCGTGCGGTTTTCGAGGCAGCCGCGCCCGTGCGCCTTGGATATCCCGCAAATCAACACGCGCATTGATGTAAACCGGAGGCAAGCAAGATGCGTCGAAAAAGGTCAGCCGCGTCCCTTACGAGTCTGTCTGAAGGAGGCGAACTATGTCTTTCCCAAGATTTCTTCTGATTTACGTAGCAGCAGCGGGCGGCGCGATGGCTCCCGCGTTGGCGCAGATTACAACTTCCATGACAACGCGCGATTACTTGTTCCCGCCCGTCGGTCTGGGCGGCGGCGAGACGGCCTCCATCACTGTAGTGAACACAGCTACGGCCTTGTCCTCAGGCGGAACCAGCGTCGCAACGGCGACAGCGCCATCCTGCACCGGGACAATCTCGTTCACCAATGCGGTTGGCGCGATTGGGACGCCGCCGGCGTCCTTCGCCGTGGGATCGCAGCAATTCAAGACCGTCACGCTGCCGTTTGCGAGCGCGGAGCTAACCGGCACTCGCGGCGAAATCCAAGGAAAGATCGCGATCGCCACTTCGACCGCCGCTCCGTGTTCGCCGATGGCCTCGCTGGAAACGTACGATTCAAGCATAGGCGCGACGCATGCGGTGTTGAGCGCCTCGCAGGTCAACGTGGCACCAGTCGGGCCGATTCTTCCGTTCGGGGACCGTAGCGGCCGCTGACATTCGCCTCAGGGACGGTGGCCTATCGGGAATGCCGTCCGCTCAACCCGCCTTTGGCCGCAAAAAGTGGTGAGTTCAAGCCGACTTCATAGCACGTCGGGCCGGCGAGAAACCCTGTCTTTGGTTTCAAACAGCGGTTTAGAAATTCCCGACTGTCAACGATGCTCACCAGCGTGCCGCGCCAAACCGATCATGAAGTGGAACCGGAACAGTTATCGTCGTCGCCTCCAAACGCTCTTGCATAATCTGGTGGCTACCTCGTTGCTGCACAGCGACGAATCCGTTTTGTTCAAGAATGCGGCAAATCTCCGAGCCCGAAAGAGCTCGAAGCTTACCCAACCGGTACCTCAACCTGAGTAACGAAAACTTCGTCGTGAGATCGCCGAGCCACTTCAGAAGCCGATGCCGTCTCGAAGAACAGCGTGAGCGCTTCAATAAGATTGTTACGCGCCTCTTCAATGGAAGCGCCCTCACTGGCAATGTCGAACTCAGGGCACAATGCGACAAATCCGTCTTCCTCACGTTCGATGATCGCGGTTTAGCTCTGTGCTGACTTCATACTCAGAGTCTATCGCCAAATGGTGAAAGGACTCACAAACTCACAACTTCTTCCGCACTTCCCCCAACCACCCCCGCGCCCCCTCCACCTCCGCCTTCGCCAACCCATGCCCCGCATTCACCACCTTCATCGTCACATCCGCTCCATACTCCTTCAACATCCCCGCCAGCCGCTCGGCGCTCTCCAAGGGAATGATCGGATCGTGCTGCCCCGTCCCCATGAAAACAGGCTTCCCCGTCAGATCGGGCGGCGCATCGGGCGTCAGTGGGACCATGGCGCGAAACAGAATCGCCGCGCTCAGCGCCTCTGGACGCAGCAACAGCATGCTCGCCGCGATGTTCGCCCCATTTGAATATCCCAACGCCACTAGCGGGCCGGCTTGCCGCGCCAGAAAATCCGCCAGCTCATTCGTACGAAACCGCAGATCCTCTAAATCGAACACACCCTCTCGAAGCCGCCGGAAAAATCGAGGCGCTCCGTTCTCCAGCACCTTCCCGCGAATCCCGAGCAATGCCGAACCCGGCGCGATCATCTGACCCAGCGACACCAGGTCGTTTTCATCCCCTCCGGTGCCGTGCAGCAACACGACCGTTGGCGCTTCACCTGGAATGGAGCGGTATACGAAATCGCTCACGGACGCTCCCGCCCGCAAAGCGGGCAGACCTCCGCATGACGGGTGCAACTTTCGAAAAGCGCAAGGCCGCAAGTACGCGGCGACATGAAGTCCTTCTCGATCATAGTATTGCCAAGCCAGTAGTTTCAATTTGTTTTTGCTAAGACATAGTCTAAATGAGCTGCATTTACATGTAAACGCATGTAGACCTGTTGCCAAGCGTCAAGACTAGATGGGCTATATTAGTGGATAAATCGTAAGCCGGACAACGTTGTACTCTGGATTATTCAAGAGTTTTGGAACTTAACAAAAGCTCCAGCGCGCGAAAATGGTACTTGACTTAATGCAGATCCTTTGTATTATTTATCAGAAGTAGAGAAGCATTAATCCTTTTTTCCCGCGGAGTATTGTCTCCGTGTCCGAAAGAGGGGAACACCTTGCCACCAACCACAGCAAAAGAAAAGGAGAAATGAATGAGACCCTCGTCTGCGTCCCTAGTAATTGCCGTATTCTTGTTTGCCATTTGCGCAAGTACAGCTTTGGCCCAACCCGGCGTTTCGAAAACGCCTATCCAACCGCCTTCCAGCATTCCTGTCCCTGGCAGTGCCGGCAAGCTGGCGAATACCCACCTCCTGGTACTCGCTACTTCCGCGGACTTTGGGGTGAAGCCGCAGGTTTCAGGACCGCCCTTTCCGGGATATCTCTACCAAACTCCGGCTTCCGTAGCTTGCATTTACCACTTCGCGCCCACAACCGCGGGGTGCAACCCTAACATAGTCTCCACAAATCCATCGGGAGGCAGCAAAGCTATCGCCATAGTGGACGCTTACGACGACCCGAACGCATATGCCGACTTACAGTTCTTTTCAACTCAGTTCGGGCTGACGCCAATTACCCCTGCCACGTTCCAGGTCGTCTATGCGCCGCCCGGCGGATCTCCACCCGGGTCTTGCACCGGTTCGGCTACACAGCCCCCCAGTGCGATGAATACCGGATGGGATGTAGAGGAATCGTTGGACATCGAGTGGTCGCACGCCATGGCGCCCGGCGCCACCATCTATCTGGTGGAGGCGCAGTCCAGTTCTAATTCGGACCTCTTTTGCGCGGTTAGCGTTGCCAGCACTCTCGTGAGCGCGGCAGGCGGTGGTGAGGTTTCAATGAGCTGGGGCGGCGGTGAATTTCCGTCCGAGACGACCTATGACGCCGTGTTCACAACTCCGAAGGTTGTTTACTTTGCTTCGTCGGGCGACAACCCCGGGGTTTATTACCCCAGTGCTTCCCCCAATGTCGTCTCCGTCGGCGGCACCTCTGTCAGCTATGATGCCAATAATGGCGCCTTCATTGGAGAGAATACGTGGCAATCGAGCGGTGGCGGCGCCAGCGCTTATGAAAGCAGGCCCAGCTACCAAGCCAGCGTCTCATTTATTGTGGGTTCCCAGCGTGGCGTGCCCGACGTCTCATCGGACGGCAACCCCTATACTGGCGTTTGGGTTTGGGACAGCCTGGAAGGGCCTTACTGGTATACGGTCGGTGGGACCAGCGTTTCGTCGCCCACCTGGGCTGGGATTGTCAACACGGCTGGAACTTTTGCCGCATCCTCCAACGCCGAGCTCTCAAAGCTCTACGCCGATCTTTCGGGAGGGTTGGGCTTCGGCTATCTCACCGACATCGTGCTCGGTGACTGTGGCCCTTATGTGGG
>JBEKUT010000624.1:0-3603 GCA_049514735.1 Bryobacteraceae bacterium | reverse complement strand
TCATTGGCGGGAGCATGGGCGCCGTAGTTGGAGAGAAAATCACGCGCGCGATTGAGCGATCGATGGCGGACAGCACGCCGCTGGTGATCGTGTCGGCGTCGGGCGGAGCGCGCATGCAGGAGGGTGCGGTGAGCCTGATGCAGCTCGGGAAGATTTCTGCGGCGTTGATGCGTCTGGATGACGCGGGCGTGCCGTTCATCAGCGTACTTACCGACCCGACAACTGGCGGCGTGACGGCGAGTTTCGCCATGCTCGGCGATCTGAACATCGGCGAACCGGGCGCTCAGATCGGGTTCGCGGGACCGCGCGTGATCGAGCAGACGATCCGTCAGAAGCTGCCGGAAGGATTTCAGACCAGTGAGTTTCTGCTGGAACATGGATTTCTCGACGCCGTCGTGAAGCGCAGCGAGCTGAAGCAGTACATTTCGAAAGCGTTCGACTTTTTTCTTGTATGACCTTCGCCGATCAATACCGAACCGAGTTGCTTCGGACTATCGACTTCATCGATACGGAGCTTGTAGGCCGCGCGATTGAGTGGTTCCAGGAAGCCCGCGCGAACGGGCGTCACATCTTCGTGTGCGGCAACGGCGGGAGCGCTTCGACGGCGTCGCACTTCGCCTGCGACATCGTGAAGGGCGCCAGTTATCAGCGCAAGGAGCGATTCAAGATCATGGCGCTCACCGATTCGCTGCCGACTCTGACGGCGTATTCGAACGATGTCGGGTACGACTGCGTTTTCACGGAGCAATTGAAGAACTTCGCACAGGCCGGCGATGTCGTGATGTGCATCAGCGGGTCCGGCAACTCGCCGAACGTGGTGTGCGCCATGGAGTACGCGAACTCGCTCGGCTGCAAGACCATCGCGCTCACGGGGCGCGATGGCGGCAAGCTCGGGCCGCTGGCGCAATTGAACATTCAGGTTCCGGTTTCACACATGGGCAGGATTGAGGATGCGCACATGATCGTCTGCCACATGATCGCTTACAACTTCATGGAGGCTTGAGCGCCCTCGAATTCGAGCAGCCACTGTTTGCGGTGCAGTCCGCCTCCGTAGCCGGTCAGCTTGCCGTTCGTTCCGATCACGCGATGGCACGGAATTACGAGCGAGATCGGGTTCTGGCCGTTCGCAAGGCCGACGGCGCGGCAAGCTAAGGGACGTCCGATCTGTTCAGCGAGTCCACCATAGCTTTCCGTTCGACCGGGCGGGATCGTGCGCAGCGCTTTCCAGACAGTCTGCTGGAACGGCGTTCCTTGCGGATCTACTTCGATGCCGTCGAGGGCTTCGAGATCGTGGTTGAAGTAGGCCTTCAATCGGGTGCTGTAGCCGTTGGGATCATTGACGCGCATTGCGCCGTTCACGGCGTCGGGTTTGCGGTCGAGGAAGTAGAGTTCGCGCATGGCGTCGCGATCGCAGAGAATTATTACGGTTCCGATAGGTGATTCGATTAAGTCGTAGTTCATAGATTCATCCCCTCAAAGATTCAACCAAAGATGCATTGCGGCGTAGGCTCGCCAGGGCCGCCATTGTTCAGCTTTCTTCGCAACGTCCTTGCCGGCGGCTTTGAGCAGTCCAAGGTCAGTCGAAGGAAACGCGTCCGGTTCGTTGAAGGCGCGCATGGCGACGTACTGCGCGGTCCAATCGCCGATGCCGGGAAGTTTGCGGAGCTCGTCCGGATTCTCCGGCGGGGTTTTCGACGCGAAGGCTTCGGCGACGGATTGCAGCGAGTGGGCGCGGGCGCGCGGTAATCCTATGGACGCAAGATCGGCGCGGGCCATCGTTTCGGGCGTAGGGAAGTGGCGCCCGTGTTCCGACGTATCGCCAAACTTCTCGACCAGGCGGCCGGACAGCGTAGTCGCTCCTTTGACCGTCACCTGTTGTCCGAGGATCGCGCGGACGGTGAGTTCGAAGACGTCCCAGGCTCCGGGCACCCGGACTCCGGGGTCGGCTTTGATGAGCGGTTTGAGTTGGGACTCGATCTCTTCTATGGGAGCGCCGGTATCGAAGATGCGGCGCAGGCGGTCGGCGACTCGGGCGAGCGGGCGGAGGTTCTGAAGCTCGATGCGGGCGAGGAGGTGCGTGGCTCCGGGGACCGGCGTCACTTCGATACGGCCCGGCACTCCATCGATCCGGATGGTTCGGGCGTAGCCGTCGTCGGTCACCTGCTCGATGCCGGGGATGGCGCGGGGCCGGAGGAATTGAATAAGAGCATTCCAGTTGTACGGCGGGCGGAACGGCAGCGTGAGCGTGATGGCCGTGGTGGAAGGAGGCTTGCGGCCGCGCAGTTCGCGGGGGCTGCGCTGGTAGGCGTCGAGCATGGCGTGGTTGAAGCGGCGGACGCTCGAATATCCAGCGGCGAAGGCGATATCGGCGATTGGCAGGGCCGTTTCGAGCAGTAGTTTCTTCGCGAACAGGATGCGTTGCGCGCTGGCGACGGTCAGCGGCGATGCGCCAACGTGCTCGTTGAAGAGGCGGCGGAGCTGCCGTTCGCCGACTCCGACGCGGCCGGCGAGGCGGTCCACCGGGCCATCGTCGAGCGCTCCCTCGGCGATCAGGCGCAGAGCTTTCGACACCGTGGCCGATGTGCCGTTCCAGGCCGGCGAGCTGGGCGCGATCTCGGGCCGGCAGCGGAGACAGGGTCGGAAGCCGGCCTCCTGCGCTGCCGCGGCGCATCCGAAGAAGGCGCAGTTCTTGCGATAAGGCGTCCGCGCAGGGCAGATGGGACGGCAGTAAACTCCGGTGGTTTTGACGCCGGTGAAGAAGCGGCCGTCGAACCGGGCGTCGCGCGTGAGCAGGGCGCGGTAGCAGGCCTCGGCGTCGAGTTCCATGCCCCTATTATGCGCCCGCCGACTTTTCGGACTAGCCGTTTTCGGACATGAACGTCAGGGCGTAACAACGACCTTCACGGCGTCGCCGGAGTAGGCTTCGAGCTGTTCAAAGGAGCTCTGGACTTCTGTAAGAGGACGGGTGTGGGAGAGGATCGGGACGAAACGCCGCGGCTCGGCGGCCATGAGATGCAGAGCGGTTTCGGAGTCGTGATTCGAGCGTCGGACGGTCAGCACCGGCAGTTCTTTGCGGCGCATGGGATTCGCGTCGAGAGAGATGAAGGACTCCGATGCGATTCCGGTGATGATGACGCGTCCGGCGTTTCGCGTGACGTAGAGGCACTGATTTGTTGTGTTCTGTTTCGCGGCGCAATCGAACGAAACATCGACGCCGCGCTTGCCGGTGTCGGCCAGGATCTGCCGCACTGGATCGGTTTGCGAAGGATCGATCACGGCGTCAGCACCGAGCGAAGCGGCGAGTTCGCGGCGCGCCGCGACGGGCTCGACGGCCCAGAGGCGGGAAACGCCGGAGAGCTTCAAGGACGCGATGGTGAGCAGTCCGATAGGTCCGGCGCCGAAAACGACAGCGGTCTCGCCGATTCGGAACGCGGCGAGAGTTACAGAGTGCAGGGCGACGGCGAGCGGCTCGACGATGGTTCCTTCGGCGGGGCTGAGATTCGCAGGGAGCGGCAGCAGATTCTGCGCGGGCAGATTTACAAACTCGCGAAAGAATCCGGGCTCGCCGACGGTGCTCAGGAAACGGATGCCGGCACAAACATT
>JBEKUT010000623.1:0-5119 GCA_049514735.1 Bryobacteraceae bacterium | reverse complement strand
CTCAATTTTCAGCCGATGCACGCGATCGAGGACTGGCATAAGACCGCGCCCGACCTAACAGGTGGAGGCCGGCTGATGCAACGCTGGGGCGAGGATGGGCTAACGAAGTTTCTCGAAACGGGTCTCGGGCCGCGCGGCAACAAGGCCGACCCTCCCATGCCCGAATACCACTTGACGCATGAGGATGCCGTCGCGATCGTTCAGTATTTGAAGAGCATCGAGTAAGCAGTGTTATTCCGCTTTGCCGCTATCGCGATCGCGCTTGCTATGGGGCTGCGGGCACAGAAGCCCGACAACGTGATGGTGGTGATCAATCGGGATTCGGCGGTATCGCGAACCGTCGGCGAATACTACGTTCTGAAACGCCACGTGCCGCTCGCGAACGTGTGCCGCATCCGGACGCCGGAGGATGAATATATCGACCGCGCTGTGTACGATAAACAGATCGCTGCGCCGATCGCCGCGTATCTTAAGGGCCGCAATTTGACTGAGTCGATCCTCTACATCGTGACAACTTCTGGAGTGCCGCTGCGCATTTCAGGAACGGGCGAGGGAATGGACACGCAGGTTGCCGCAGTAGATTCCGAACTGACGCTGCTCTATGAAGAGATCCACGGGCATTTGCACCCTTTACAGGGGATAGTGCGCAATCCTTATTTCGGACAGGCGGAGGCGTTTTCTCATCCGAATTTTCCGATCTACCTGGTGACACGTCTCGCCGGTTATGATTTTGCCGATGTGAAGGGCCTGGTGGACCGCGCGCTGCGGGCCAAGAACATTGGAAAATTCGTGCTCGACCTCAAGGGCGCCGATAACACGCCTGGTAACGCCTGGCTGCGCGATGCCGCCCGCCAACTGCCGCCGGATCGCGTTGTGCTTGACGATACCGCGCGCGTGGTCTTGAACGAAACCGGCGTCATCGCTTATGCAAGCTGGGGTTCCAACGATCCCGATCGGAAGCAGCGCACGCTAGGATTCGAATGGCTGCCCGGTGCAATTATGACCGAATATGTTTCGACGAACGCGCGGACATTCAAAATGCCGCCGGCCGGCTGGACGCTGGGAAATTGGGGCGACCAGAACACCTGGTTCGCGGGCGCGCCACAAACACTCACGGCCGATTATGTTCATGAAGGCGTCACTGGCGCGTCGGGCCATGTCTGGGAGCCGTTCCTGGGCAACACGCCCCGGCCGGATCTTTTGCTGCCGTTTTATTATCACGGCCATACGCTCGCCGAAAGCTATTATCGCGCGATCCCGTCGCTGAGCTGGCAAAATGTGGTCATCGGCGATCCTTTATGCCGGCTGGGAAACCCGTGAGCGCGGAGGGAGCATCCAACACTATATGCCAGAAAAAGAAATCGTAAAGCTGGAGCTGCTAGAAATCCAGCAGGGGGCGGGCGAAAACGGGGTGGAGGAAGTCCGCCTTCGTACCAACGACGGCGTCATTCCGTGCCATTTCCATAAGTCTCACAATGGGGACGCGGCGGTGCTGTTTGTGTACCGCAAGCCGGGACAGTTCATCGACTGCGTATTGGACGTGCTGCTCGGAATCGGCTTCCTGCGCAACCAGGGTACGCGCCGGATCGCGCTGGTGGGCCATTCCTTCGGCGGATCGGTGGTGATCAATGCGGGCGTTGCGAGTCCGGCGGTGGTCGCGGTGGCGGCTTTGAGCAGCCAGATGACAGGCGCGGACGACATCGCGGAGTTGAGTCCGAAGCCGGTATTGCTGATACACGGGACAACGGATGAAGTGCGCTCCGATATCGGAACGCGGCAACTCTACGATCTTGCGGCCGAGCCCAAAGAACTGCTGATCTATCCGGACTGCGGGCACGATTTTGGGGAGTGCCGCGAGCAGATCGATAGGGATTTGCTCGAATGGCTGCGGCGCGTCACTCCGGCGGAGCCTTCCGCCGCGTAAGCTTATTTAACATTTATTTAGCGCGCACTGTAGTTGACGAACGGCTTAAAAGGTCTTTGAGACAGGTTATACGTTTGCATTTACGCATAACACTCGCACCCTCATGCCGTTTTTTACAGCTCGCAAGCGCGGCTTGCCGCTTGCAGTTCTATCTGCGCTGTTGATAGCGACTTATTTTGTATCGTTGACACACGATGCAACATGGTCCTATTTCGATCCCGATTCGTCCACGAATCTTTATCGATCGTGGTCCTCGCCACTGAGTTCGCTAATCGAAGCGAATCTCCTGTTCTTCCTCAGTTCGCAGTTTTACCGGCCCATGGGTTGCGTCTGGCGCCGCTTGGTGTTTTACTTCGCCGCTTTCAATCCGCTGCCATTCGACGTCACCGACTTAGTGTTCCTCGCGGCTAACATCTGGCTGACATATGCGGTGTGCCGGCGGCTGAGCGGATCGCGTAAGAGCGGCGTTCTGGCTGCGCTGTTTATCTCGTATCACAGAAGTTTCCGCTATGTCTACTTCGACGTGGCTTTTGTCGGCTCTCCGCAGGAATCCGACAGCAGGTCCATTTCATGCGGCTTTCTTCACAGTCTGAAAAGTGAGGAATTCGATATTGGCCACGGCGATCCGTTTGGCCTTCAGCAATAGATATCTGAGATTGGTATAGCCGCGGCCGCGGTTGATCAGCATGCGAATATTACCGTTCACGGCCTCCACCACGCCAAAGCGCACCTTGGTATCGCAGTAGTTCAGAATGCCGTCCAAGTGGTTCACCAGCATATTTGCCAACTTCTCGAACGGGATCAGCCGCTGCCACTTCAATTGGCCCAGCCATTTCTCGAGGTAGTTGGTCATGGCCCCGGCGTAGCGGTAGTTCCAGAGGTTCTCCAAGCTCTCTTTCAGCAGGTATGCCTTGAAGACGCGCCGGTTCATTTGGAACAGCCGGTTCAATATCCCACGCTGCGGCGCGGATAGATTCCGCCATCGGCTCATCAATAACCACTTCTTGCCTTTAATCACTCCGCGCTTGGTCTTGCCTTGACGAAAGAACTCGGCGCGCCGCACCTCATCAATGGCGTCGTTGGCATGCTGCAGGATGTGGAACTTATCGTAGACGATCTTGCACCCCGGCGCCCACTGCTCGATACTCAGCCGGAAGGGTTGCCACATATCCACACACGCAGCCTCAATGCGCTTCCTCTGCCGGGACACCAACTGGCTACGAAAGAATTCATCCAGGGTCTCTTTCTTCCGCTCGCTCCCAAACCACAGCGGTTCGCCGGTCTCCAGATTGCAGACCACAGTGAGGAACTTGCCTTTCTGACCCCGGTAGATTTCATCGACTCCCATCTGGCGTAGGGGCGGCTTGCGGCGGCTGGCCTCCCAACGCTCCAGGTATCGTATGTCGATGGCCCGCACCGTGCTCTCGGCTAAGCCCATGCGCCGGGCCACCTGACGAGCCGATGCGCTCTCGCAGGCCTTGCCCACTTCCTCTTCGAAGCGTTTGCTAAAAGGGGCCTTGCTGGGCAATTGCGCCACCCGCTCGATCTTGGGACCGCAATCGGGGCAGCGCACCCGGTGCACGTCCACTACTACCGTAGCCCGGTATTGAGCCCAGGGAAGATCACGCACTTCCCGTTCGGTGGTCTCGTGGATCTCCGCGCAGTGCCGCCCGCAGCCAGAGCAAATCAGCTTCCTGGTTCCGCGCTTCCGCCGAACCCACAACTTCAGGATCTTAGCCGCCTCGTCCGCTTCCAACCTATAGACCTCAAAGCCAGGCCATCCTAGAATCTTTGTCCACTCTTTGTATTTCAAGCTCCGCCATTTTAGCGGACTCGGACGTTCTGACGCTCAGCCTCTGGCGCGGGGTCTGTCAGATTCCTGCTCAGTGCCCTTTTGTCTTTGACGTGCTCTGCTATTTCTTCTACTTCTCAGCCGTCCTGTTCTATATTCGTATCCGGTCGCAACGGCGCACGCTGACCGTATGGGAATCGATTGTGTTTCTCGCGCTTTACATTTGTGCGTTGAACTCCAAGGAAATGGCCGTGACGCTTCCCGCCGTCCTGATTGTCTACGAGTGGCTCTATCGGGATTTTCGTGGCCGCCTGCGCTGGTGGGTTACGCAAGGGCGCATCGTACTTATTGCCATGTTCCAGACCATATGTTTCGCCGCCGGGCGATCCATGGGGAACGATTCCTTGATGAGGATACCGGATTACCGTGCGGTGTTCACATATCGTCAGTTCATGATTTCAAGCCGCAACTTCATCAATGGAGTATTTTTCCAGGAGGAGAGACAGCGATTGACGGCGCTGCTAATAATCCTGATCTGGGTTGTTATGTTCGTCCTCGCATGGGCTTTAAGATCACCGGCATTGAAGTTCGCATGGTTCTTTATTGTACTGACTCCGCTTCCCATGGCCTTTATTTATCCGTCGCGTGGCCCGGCGCAATACTACTTAGCCTATTTCGGCTTCGTCCTGTATGCGGCCACGGCATTCGTTCTTTGTGTTCGGTCATTGAAGACAAACGTGCAGGCGATTGTGTTTGTTATCGTCGCTGTACTTATGTATGGTCTTAATTCACGGATTGGATGGTCCGAAGTATCGTCTGTCGCTCTGGAAGGCGAGTTAGTCCGTTCCGTAGTCGAGCAGGTTCACGATTTGCGGCCGGCCCTAAAGAAAGGCTCGCGCGTACTGTTTCTGAACGATCCTTTTTACGATTACAATCGCGATCAGTATCGAATGTTGATTCTGATGCGGCTGATTTATCACGACGTCGATCTCAATGTCGACAGCGCCAGGTTTATGAAGGCGATGCCAGATGCGAAGGAGATCGCCGCATACGACTACGTTTTCGATTATCGGCGCGGACGCTTCTACTCTTCGCCGCAACCAGAGACACAAGGCCCCGAGCCGGCAATCGTTTACGATTGGGGCCGTCCCGGATTATTCCATTCGGATTGGACGCGAGTTACAGAGCGGCATCCCGCGCGTCGCGAAGAAGCGATCATCTCCATGGCGACGGATCTCGGCGATACGAACCCGCCTGTCGCGCAAGGGCGTCCGTTTCCGGGCGATCCGCTTCTCGAAGTTGCCGCGCCGGTGGAAGTGGATATCGACGGAGAAAGGGCCGAAGTTGTCAGGAAAATAAGCTGGCCGAACACGGTAAATCAATATCGCGTCGATTTTCGAATT
>JBEKUT010000622.1:0-3631 GCA_049514735.1 Bryobacteraceae bacterium | reverse complement strand
GCGGCTGGTTACGTATTCTCAGGACGCAGTTGGGATTTTGTAAATGTCGTCGCGGGTCTGGGATTCCCGCTGCCCGGCGTGTTCGCGGTTGCGGCGGCCTTGGCGGAATCGATCGGGGCGGCTCTTATGGCGATAGGTTTGGCGGCCCGGCTCGGCGCATTTTTCGTGTTGTTCACCATGACCGTCGCAATCTCTCTGCATCTACGCGCCGGCCAATCGCCCGAACTGGCCACGCTCTATTGGACGCCCGCTCTGGCGATTGTTCTTATGGGGCCAGGCCGTTATTCGCTCGATGCTCTCATGCTCCGGAAGCGCGATCCGAAAACCACCGCACGAGCCGCCGCTGCCGCGAATTAGGCGAGCCGCGCCGGAATGATCCCGTCGGCCCCCAAGCAGATTAGAGCTTGACCTTCAACACGTTGTCGATATAATCGATAGAGAATAGGATGATGTCAATAAGGGCACCTCAAGAGCCGCTGACGACCGCTTCCGATAAGAGAGGACAAATGAAAAGTAAAATAGGCATCGCCTGTGCCGTGGCCGGTATCGGATTGGTCTTGGTCACGCCGATGCTGGCCCATCATTCCTTTGCGGCGGAGTTCGATGCCAGCAAGGCAATTCGTCTGGTTGGAACACTCACGAAAATCGAGTGGACCAACCCACATTCGTACTTCTACGTCGATGTCAAGGATGAAAAGGGCCAGGTGGTGAACTGGGGCTGCGAAGGAGCAGGTCCCGGCGCGCTCTCGCGGAGAGGGTTCAAGCGCGGCGACATCAAACTTGGCGACACGCTCATCGTCGATGGCTACCGCGCCAAGGATGGCTCCAATCTGATCGACGCCCGCCGCGTCACGCTCCCCGACGGCCGGACAATTTATGGTGGAACGCCGGGTGATGGCGGTCCAGGCGATACCGGGGCACAACGCTAACCATGGTCCCAACCGCAAAGACGTTCCAATCGATAGTCGTCTCCGCCCTGGCGCTGGCCGCCTGCATGGGTCAGACGAAGCCGGAAGCGGACGGCCCGGGATCCGATTTTGTCGGCAACGAGCCCACTGGAAAATCGAAACCGGCGCCACGCACGCCGGATGGTCATCCCGACATGAATGGGTATTGGAAAGGATCGCGCCAGACCAAGCCCGTCGGAAACATCGCAAAGGACCTGCCCGGCTTCGAACTTCCCTTCACGCCCGCCGGCCGCGCCGCCGACGAATACAACCGGACGAAAACAATCGACCCTGAATCCCTCTGCATCATTGGAGGAGTGCCGCGTCACAGCGCCAGCGGCCTGCCATTCATGATCATGCAGACCCCGAACGCGGTCGCGTTCCTCTACTTTTACTCCTACTACCGCGTGATTCCGACCGACGGCCGCAAGCATTCCGACGATCCCGATCCGTCCTTCTTCGGAGAGGAGATCGGCCGCTGGGAGGGCGACACGTTGGTGATCGACTCGATCGGCTTCAAGGACGAGAAGGTCTGGCTTGACGAAAATGCGCATCCGCATAGCGATCAGCTCCATTCGGTCGAGCGCTGGACGCGGCTGGATGCCGACCGGCTCTATCACGAAGTGATCGTCGACGATCCCAAGTTCTACACCAAGCCGTTCAAGTACACTCGCACTTTTGTCGCGGGAAAACCAGGACAACTGCTCGGCGAGTATGCCTGCAGCGAGAACAATGTCGACTTGACACATCTGGGCTTCGGCCCCGGCCCGATCCGTCCCGATGGCACGCGCGGATATATCGACCCGGCGCCACTCCCGCCGCTGCCCGCGCCGGTGAAGAAGCAGTGACGAAGATTCTATTAATAGTCGCGGCGCTGGCGATTTCTCCCGAGGAGAGCGCGAAGCACAAGCAGTGGATGGACGACGCGCAGGATTTAAAGGAAGATGTGCGGGACGCGATTGAGGCGAACGCTCCAGAGCGAGCTACCAAGCCAACGGATAAACTCGCCGGCATCTGCCAACAGGAAGTGACTTTCTGGACCAAGGCAGAGTTGCCGGACGTGCGTCAACTCGCGGAACAGAATCTTGCGGCCGCGCAGCAGATGGGCGCCGCGGCAAAGAATGGCAATCTCGCTCAGACCAAGGCGGCGTTTCACCGGCTCGAAGAATCCTGCAAAGCGTGTCACGACCTTCATCCGGAAAAACGTCTGAACGGGAAGGAGCCGGCCCGTTGACGTTGTTGTTTGACATTTGCCAGTTTCTGAACGATTCCGCGATCGGCACGGCGATCCGTGAATCGGACTTGATGTTTCCGATTATCGAGAGCGTCCACGTGCTGGGGATCGCGCTTTTGGTGGGTACGGTAGCCATCCTCGATCTTCGCCTGCTCGGCTTGATCCTGCGTCGCGAACCTGTTTCTCAGATAGCCGGACAGATTTTGCCGTGGACCTGGGCAGGGTTTGCGGTCATGTTTGCAAGCGGGTTCCTGCTCTTTTGGGCGGAGGCCCTCAAGTGTTATGGCAATCCCGCGTTTCGCCTGAAGGTTCTCCTGCTGCTTCTAGTCGGCCTGAATCCGTTTATTTTCCACTCGACAATCTATCGCAGGGTTTCGGAATGGGACACAGCCTCAGTGACGCCAGTGCGGGCGCGGCTCGCTGCCGTACTTTCGCTGTCGCTGTGGAGCGGAGTCATCGTCACCGGCCGTGCGATCGCTTATTTCAAGAGCGCCTTGCGATGAGTCTGCTGGGCTTGTTTCGGTGGCTCGGCGGCACGCCTGTCGGCGCTTTGATTCGCGATTCCACCTGGGGATTTGCGATTGTCGAGACGGTCCACCTGCTGGCGCTCGCCGTGCTCGGCGGCACGATTCTGATCGTGGATCTGCGGCTAATTGGGCTCGGCCTGAGGCGCCAACCGGTGCGGTTGCTGGCTCGAGAATTGTCGCCGTGGTTCACTGGCAGCCTGCTCGTAATGGTGGCCTCCGGCATTGTCCTCACATCCGGAGAAACTCTAAAATGTTTCTACAATCCGGCGTTCCGCTGGAAGATGTTGCTGCTCGCCGCCGCCATCGCCTTCTATTACACGTTGCATTGGAAGGTGGTTCGTTCTGAGGGCGGCGAGGTTGGAATCGTCTCACGTCTGGCGGGCGTTATATCGCTCATGCTATGGCTGAGTGTGGGTGTGGCGGGCCGGGCGATTGGTCTCATCTGATGCCGTTATCGAAAAGATCGTTGCAAAGGAGAAATAGATCGTGTCGAATATTCTGAACGAAGTTTTGGCCGCAAACGAGAAGTACGCCGCGGAATTCGGCGGCAAGTCGGAGCTCGCGATGCCTCCGGCGCGCCGCTTCGCGGTTCTAACCTGTATGGACGCACGCCTCGATCCGGCTAAGTTTGCCGGCCTCTCCGAGGGCGATGCCCACGTGATTCGCAATGCCGGCGGACGGGCCAGCGACGATGCCATCCGGTCCCTCGTGATTTCCTATAAACTGCTGGGTACTCGGGAATGGTTCGTGATTCATCACACGGATTGCGGCATGCAGTTTTTTACGAACGACGTGATTCGAGGGCTGCTGTCACAGAGTCTAAAGACGGCGTCGATTGTGAATGGTGAATGGAAGGACTCCGGCGAGGGCCCTGGCTCTCGAGCGGGTGATTTTATCGAGTGGCTCACCATCCGGGATCAGGC
>JBEKUT010000621.1:0-3634 GCA_049514735.1 Bryobacteraceae bacterium | reverse complement strand
CCAGGTGGATTCGGGGCCGCCCCAACTGATCGAAATAACAGAGGGTTTGTTTGTGGAATCGTGAATTGCCGTGGTAAGTGCGTCCTGAAATCCCTGGTCGGTATTGGGAGCGAAATAAACCACGATCTTCGCACCCGGCGCCACCGATCCCGCCACTTCGATATCCAGCAGAACTTCGCCATCCGCGCTATTGGGATTTGTCGGTCTATTCTTTCCCTTGTCCACGGAAACGGCAACTACCGTTGGCTCATTGATCTTTAGGGAAGAGAAATAATTTTTCAGGTCGACCGGATGATAACCGCCTCCGAGTTCCAGGATGCCGACTGTCTGACCCGTTCCGTCGACGCCGGTTGGAAAATGATAAAGTTGGGCGACCTGGGGAGGCGTGTATGAGACAGCGGCCGCCGCCTTGCGATGGGGCGATTCTTCGCCGTGTACCCGAAAATGAGTCCTTGCCTGCGGCCTGTTGTCGAGCCCGAGGACGGCCTCGACCGATGGCGCCAGGTCCGCGGGGAGTTTGATGTCGCCGGTGCGGGCCCGGTATTGTTGGCCCTCGTGCTCATAGCGGTCGAGCTTGACCTCGAAAGCCTTGATCATGTTCGCGGCTGTTCCCTCGAGCTTCACGGTTCGCCGCTCTGCCGAAACTTCGCCTACGGTTAGATTGTTTACTTTAGCAAACTGTTTGACCTTTTCGATTGCGGCGCTATCGGCGCCATGTTTCGCAGCGAATTCTTCACGTGAAACGGTGGCGCCACCTTTTTGAGGCGCAACCGCGCGTGCCTTAGGTTTGAGAATTAATGAGACTTCGATCATCTCATCGTTTGCTTGATCGCCCACGCGGTTGCCAACAGGTTGGCGTGTACTTCCCGCGAGTGTGACTTTGTTAACATTCATGGGCTACCTCCTGCCGAATATTGTGCTCTGTTTCGGCTCCAAAGGGAAGCATTTCTTTTTCGGGGGGAAGCGAATTCTTAGGATCCGGAAAGAAATCAACGGCGTGCGGACAAGCCCCGGCTCGCGTGCGGAACATCGCGATCAACGTTTGTTTCAAACAAGATGGGCAACATCTGCCGCGCGAACTCACCCTCCGAGAACCGCGCGGCGTAGGCTTGTAGCGCGTGCG
This sequence comes from Bryobacteraceae bacterium, assembly GCA_049514735.1. Lineage (GTDB taxonomy): Bacteria > Acidobacteriota > Terriglobia > Bryobacterales > Bryobacteraceae > JAICMB01. The sequence continues at coordinate 2,511 of JBEKUT010000621.1, read as the reverse complement.
GGTCGAGGGCGAATTCGCAATCGTCCCAACGCTCGATGGCCTGCGTCAGGCCGTCGGCGTCGTCGTAGAGGAGCCCTCCAAATTCAGGCACGATTTCGAGCGAGCCTCCGCGGGCATGGGCGAGCACTGGTTTGCCGCTCGCGAGCGCTTCCACTGCGGTGATGCCGAAGTCCTCTTCCCCCGGTATCACAAATGCGCGGCAGTGGGCATACAGTTCCCGCAAGTCCGGATCCGAAACGCGGCCACAAAATTCGATGTTCGACGCCGCGGACCGCTTGAGCGCTTTGTACTCCGGCCCGTCGCCCACGATCCGAAGTTTGCGTCCATTCTGGTTGAAGGTTCGCACGGCGGCATCGATGCGTTTGTAAGGCACCAACTCGGCGACCATCAAATAATAATCCTGGGGCGGTCTCCAATAAAACGTTTCGACGCTCACGGGGGGACAAACGACTTGCGACCCGCGCCGGTAAGTCTTCCAAATGCGGCGTCGAACATTATCGCTATTCGCGACAAACTCATCGACGCGCGCGGCCGAGGCGAAATCCCATAAACGCAGATAGTTCGTTAGCGGCGTCATCAAAGCGCGTTTCCAACCGGATTGGTTCCACTCGTTGCGATAGGCCGGATACAACTCCCACAAATATCGCATCGGCGTGTGGCAATAGCAAACATGCCGCGAGTTAGATGACGTTAGAACGCCTTTGGCCGGACCCGATTCGCTGCTGACGATGAGATCGTACTCTCTTAGATCGAAATTTTCGAGAGCCAGCGGCATGATAGGCAGTAGCGATCGATACGCTTTACGAAACGGCTGCAGAAATGAGGCGTGCACGCGATGGCTTCGAATTGTTTCGGAGACGCGATTCGGATCGTAGAAGAGCGTGAAGATGTCGGCGTCGGGCAGCAGACGGCACAGCGCCTCGACGACTTTCTCACCGCCGCGCATATTCAGCAGCCAGTAATGGACAATTGCGGCGCGCATTTCAGGGCCCTTTCAAGCAGTATGCCACGTGAACTCCCCACATCGGGGGCGTGCTTGTTTCTGGCTTGTATCTTTCTTGTAAAATCTGCGATTCACAGGCTTTGACCTCTTGGATTCAGGTATGTTCATGGCTTAACCTGACAACGAAGCCACTCGCATGCCGCATCCTTCATTCATGGAAAAAGTCCTTCACGATCCCGTTCTTTCCGCCTTCGAACTGCCTTTGCGCCGCACCTTTTATCCGTATGGGTTTCCTCTCGAACTGGAAACCAATTCAGGCGACGTGATCGCCGCGGCTTCGGAGGGTTGGGGCGCGTTCGGTCCCCTGTTCGATGAACCGCCGGTGCGCTTGTCTTTAGGAGTGCTGGAGGGCAGTGGGGGCCCACTCCCATTGGAGCCGGTAATCCGGTCGCGCGAGCACATGATGATGACCGTGCTCGATCCCGAGAACTTCGTAATTTGCGATTTCAATGCTGGCTTTGCGTTCGGCTGGGTCACTCAGTGCACTGCCGCCGACCATCCCTTCCTGCGCTATCGTGTCCTGACCGGCGCGGGCGCTCCGTTAGTGGAACAACGGGCGTTTGCCGTGATGCATGGCGCGCTGGTGGCTCGAAACGGTAAGGGGTTGATGCTCGCGGGAGATACGTTCGCCGGCAAGAGCACGCTGGCCTATGCTTGCGCACGCACGGGATGGACCTACGTGACCGACGATGGCGCGATGATGGTGCGCGGCCGGGATGACCGTTATACGGTTGGCGACCCGCACAGCATCCGCTTTCGGCCCGACGCGCCGGAGTTGTTTCCTGAGTTGGCTGGCCACTTAGCGGCAGTTCGCCCGAATGGCAAGATAGCAATTGAAATTCTCACTCGCGAGTTAGAGCTGGACACCGCGCCCGGTTGCCATGTTGACTATATTGTTCACCTGAATCGCAAGAGAGGCTATAGGGCGCACCTTCGTCATCTCTCGAAAGAGAGGATGCTGGACGAATGGTCGCAATATAACGTCTTCGGAACACAGAAAGTTCAGGAACAGCGGCGGCGTTGCCACGAGCGTATGCTTGGCGCACAACTTTTGGAAATGCAGTATTCCGATCTCACCGAAGCCGTCGCGTGCCTGGAACACTTGGTCGACAAAGGAGCCTGATCGAATATGGCGCGTTCATTTCTTGCGTTCATGTTACTAGGTGCTCCGTCCTTCGCTCAAGTGTCTTCCGGCAGCCTTCTAGGCGATGCTCGCGACCAAAAGGCGGCGTCGGTGGAAGCGGTGTCCGTCGTGGTTCGGAATAACGACACAGGTTTCACGCGATCGGCTTCCACCAACGCCTTCGGAAGCTATCGCATCGACGATCTTATTCCCGGGGCGTACACGGTCACCGCGCAACACGAGGGTTTTCAGGCAGTAACCGTGTCGCCCATTTTTATCGAAGTAAATCAGAAGGTGCGTTTGGATTTCGACTTACAAGTTGGTTCCGTGCATGACAGCGCGACTGTTGTTGCGCGCGCATCTGCGGTTCAGACCGACGAAGCTT
>JBEKUT010000620.1:0-3639 GCA_049514735.1 Bryobacteraceae bacterium | reverse complement strand
GCAGGATTGCAGCGCCGCTACAACCGGCTTCATGCTCGCGAACCGTTTCGGAATTTCCTTTTCGAGACAGGTGCGGACGATATCGAACACCGCCTTGGGCGCGTCGGTCTCACGCAACGGTTCGAGATTGGGCTGCGAGAACAGCACCTGCCCGAAAATCTCTTCGTAGGTTCCGCCCTCGAACGGCCGCTTCGCCGTCATCAGCTCATAGAGCAGAATGCCGAACGCATAGATATCGACGGCCGCCGTCGCCGTATCGCCGCGCACTTGTTCCGGCGCCATGTAAGGCGCCGTGCCGACCGCCATACCCGCTTCCGTAATGCCCCAATCGGCCGATCGCGCAATGCCGAAATCCATCAGCTTGACCCTGTTCCCGGAAGACACGTTCACGTTTTCCGGCTTCAAATCGCGATAAACCACGTCGATCGAGTGCAGATGTTCAAGCGCCCGCGCAACCTGCAGCGCGGCCCAGAGTTTTTCATCGGTCGGATGCGGCTGTTGCATCCAGACGCGCAAACTTTGCCCTTCCAGGTATTCCAGAACCAGATAAAGCTGTCCGTTGTGCTCCGAAAAATCGTACGTGACCATGGCGTTCTCATGCTGGATTTTCATGGAAACCTTGGCCTCGCGTTCGAATCGCGCACGCATATCGGCTGGCGCGCCTTCTTTCAACATCTTGATTACGACCGCGCGCCCGTATTGTGTATCCACGGCCTTGTACACGTCGCACATGCCGCCGCCGAGGTATTGCGTACACTCGTAGCGTCCAACCCGAAAGGGCAGGGCACGCGCGGTTGCGCTGGGCATATTCTTAGATTCTACAGTTTACGGAAGCAGCGCTACGAACCGATCCACTTCCTCCGGGCTGATGTAGAAATGCGGTGATGTCCGCACAAACCCGCCACGCGCGGCCACCAATATGTTTTCGTCTTTCAGCCGGTTGAAAATCATGCGCGCGTCCTGTCCGGCTTTTCGAAACGAAACGATCCCTGCCGACGACTCGGGCGTTCGAACGCCAAGCAACTCGTACCCTTTCCGCGTCACGCCTTCCGCAATCAAATCCGCCGTCGACCGAATTTGCAGGCCAATGCCTTCCACTCCGATGCCAAGTATGAACTCCAGCGCCGCCCGCAGACCGTATACGCCAATCGTGTTGAGAGTTCCCGGCTCATAGCGGCCCGCGTTAGGACGCAGCGTCATATCGCGAACCGAATAATCGCTCACCGCCGCGTTCGTATACCCAAATTCGACAGGCTCAATCTCGTCCTGGCGATCTTTCCGAACGTAGAGAATCCCGCAACCCTCCGGTCCCAGCATCCATTTGTGACCGTCGGCGGCGAGGGCGTCGATATGTGCCGCCTCCACATCCAGCGGAAAGGCCCCCATCCCCTGGATCGCATCGACGAAAAAGAAGCATCCACGCCGCTTGCAAATCTCGCCGATGGCATTCACGTTGGCTCGAAACCCGCTGAGGTATTGGACGAAACTGATGGCCAGTAGTCGCGCTCCGCGGCAAGCTTCGTCAATCCGGTCGAGCGGATCGGAAGCCGAAAGCCACTCCACCTTCACCCCCTTCGCTTCCAACCGTTGCCAAGGGTAAAAATTAGCCGGAAATTCCTCTTTGAACCCAACCACCCTGTCGCCGGGCCGCCAATCGATCCCCAATGCAACCGTGGCGATCCCTTCCGACGTATTCTTAACCAGCGCGATCTCGTCCGCGTGCGCGTGGATCAACCGCGCCGCAGCATCCCGCAATCCCTGGTACGCCGCCACCCACTCCGGATAATGGAACGATCCGAAGCGGCAAACGTCGTCGGCAAGGCTTTTCATGGCATCGGATGCCGGCTTGCACAAGGGCGCGACGGCCGCGTGGTTGAGGTAAATCAGACGTTCCGTTACCGGAAACTGGTCGCGATACTGGCTCCAGAGAGGTATCTGCGCGATAGTTGCTCCTTCGATGAAACCCATTAATAACACTATACGTACATAGCATGAAGGTTTATACTGGACCTAGGGAGCTCCGCCCGATGAAACGCTTTTTCCCCGCCTCTTTAGCCCTCCTGGCAATGTTCACAATTGTGACGCCCACCGGCTTCGCAGACGACAAGGAAAAGAACCCCGACGACATTGGCAACCGAGACGTCGGCAAGGGTGTCAACTTTTACTCCCTCGAAAAAGAAATCGCTCTGGGTAAGAGTCTGGCCCAGCAGGTGGAGCGGTCGGCGAAAATTATCGACGATCCGGTCATCGCCGAGTATGTGAACCGCGTCGGACAGAACCTCGTCCGCAATTCGGATGCGAAGGTCCCTTTCACCATCAAGGTGATCGACAGCGAGGAAGTGAACGCCTTCGCGCTCCCCGGCGGATTCTTTTTCGTCAACTCTGGTTTGATTCTCAAGGCCGATAACGAGGCGGAATTAGCCGGCGTTATGGCGCACGAAATCGGACATGTCGCCGCCCGCCACGGCACACGTCAGGCGACCAAAGGCGAAATCGCGAATCTGGCCACCATCCCGCTGATCTTCATGGGCGGCTGGACTGGATACGGTATCCGCCAGGCCATGAGCGTCCTTATTCCGGTCGGCTTTCTGAAGTTCTCCCGTGCCATGGAATCCGAGGCGGACCTGCTCGGCCTCGAATACATGTACAAGACGGGTTACGATCCGACGGCCTTCGTGGACTTTTTCGAAAAGATCGAGACGCTTGAAAAACGCAAGCCGGGCACCATGGCGAAGGTCTTCTCTACTCACCCCATGACCGACGATCGTATCGTGGCGTCACAGAAGATCATTCAGAAATATTTGAAGGCGAAGCCGGAGTACGTCCTGAACACTTCCGAGTTTAACGATGTGAAAGGACGGCTGCTGGCGCTGCACAATCATCGCAAGATCGACGACAAGGATTTGAACAAGCCGCGGCTCCGTCGCGCTCCTGGTTCCACCACGGGTCCGGTGGACGCGGATGAAGACGGCAAGACGCCCAAGGGCGACCAGGACGAGCGTCCCACCCTGAAGCGCCGGCCCGATTCGACTGACTCGACTACAGACACCAGCAGCACCAGCACGAGTCCGAGTCAGCCAAATTAGTTTCCTTCCACCCGCAAGCTGAAGAGTCGCCCACGACGCCCAAAAACGTCGTGGGCCTTTTTACGTCCATAACCGAGCCGTGACCGGCAGGGAGCGGTTACCTACTCAAATACCGGCTCGATATCCACCCGGGACTCCGTTAGCCGTTCGAAGGTGCTCTGCCGGACTTGACTTAGCGGATTGAGATCGCCGAATTCCCTTTAAAGAACTCGTCGGGCCCGGCAACTTACTCCGCAAAAAGGCTCGGTGTATGCGCCGCGTAACGCACCGGTTTTTTCAACTTCCGAATACGGCCTTCACGGAGGCTTCTATCCAACCAGTCGTTCATCTGCGCGACGCGAACGCACATCTTGTCCGCGAGCCACTCATTAGATTGCGGTTCGTTAAGAAGTGCCAGCAGGGCGTCAATCACTAACGTGTAAACATCGCTGGAGGGCTCAGTTTCCGTCTCGGCGATCTGTACTCCGTCGGAACGAACGCTGGGGAAAGATGTGGCTACGGGCTCCACCGTAACCTCGACGGCTGGAGAGGACTGCTGAGCCGTCGCGGAGAA
>JBEKUT010000619.1:0-3640 GCA_049514735.1 Bryobacteraceae bacterium | reverse complement strand
GCGGCTGGTTACGTATTCTCAGGACGCAGTTGGGATTTTGTAAATGTCGTCGCGGGTCTGGGATTCCCGCTGCCCGGCGTGTTCGCGGTTGCGGCGGCCTTGGCGGAATCGATCGGGGCGGCACTTATGGCGATAGGTTTGGCGGCCCGGCTCGGCGCATTTTTCGTGGTGTTCACGATGACCGTCGCAATCTCACTGCATCTACGCGCCGGCCAATCGCCCGAACTGGCCACGCTATATTGGACTCCCGGTTTGGCGATCGTTCTTACGGGACCAGGCCGCTATTCGCTCGATGCTCTCCTGCTCCGGAAGCGCGATCCGAAAACCACCGCACAAGCCGCCGCTGCCGCGAATTAGGCGATCCCAGCCGGACTGTTCCCGCCGGCCGCCAAGCAGATTAGAGCTTGACCTGCCAAGCATTGCCGCTATAATCGATAGAGAATAGGAGGATGTCAATAAAGGGGCACCTCAAGAGCCGCTGACGACCGCTTCCGATAAGAGAGGACAAATGAAAAGTAAAATAGGCATCGCCTGTGCCGTGGCCGGTATCGGATTGGCCTTGGTCACGCCGATGCTGGCCCATCATTCCTTTGCGGCGGAGTTCGATGCCAGCAAGGCAATTCGTCTGGTTGGAACGCTCACGAAAATCGAGTGGACCAACCCGCATTCGTACTTCTACATCGACGTCAAGGATGAAAAGGGCCAACTCGTGAACTGGGGTTGCGAAGGAGCGGGTCCCGGTGCGCTCTCGAGGCGGGGGTTCAAGAGGGGTGATATCAAGCTGGGCGACACGCTCATCGTCGATGGCTATCGCGCCAAGGACGGCTCCAATCTGATCGACGCCCGCCGCGTCACGCTGCCCGACGGCCGGACCATTTATGGTGGAACGCCCGGTGATGGGGGTCCAGGCGATACCGGGGCACAGCGCTAACCATGGTCTCAACCGCAAAGACGTTCCAATGGATAGTCGTCTCGGCCCTGACGGCGGCCGCGTGCATGGGTCAGACGAAGCCGGCGGCGGAGGCGGACGGCCCCGGATCCGATTTCGTCGGCAATGAGCCCACCGGAAAATCGAAACCGGCGCCACGCACGCTGGATGGCCATCCCGACATGAATGGATATTGGAAAGGATCGCGCCAGACCAAGCCCGTCGGAAACATCGCAAAGGACCTGCCCGGCTTCGAACTTCCTTTCACGCCCGCCGGCCGCGCCGCCGACGAATACAACCGGACCAAAACAATCGACCCTGAATCCCTCTGCATCATTGGAGGCGTGCCGCGGCACAGCGCCAGCGGCCTGCCATTTATGATTATGCAGACCCCGAACGCGGTCGCGTTCCTCTACTTTTACTCCTAATACCGCGTGATTCCGACCGACGGCCGCAAGCATTCAGACGATCCCGATCCGTCCTTCTTCGGAGAGGAGATCGGCCGCTGGGAGGGCGACACGCTCGTGATCGACTCGATCGGCTTCAAGCACGAGAAGGTCTGGCTTGACGAGAACGCGCATCCGCACAGCGACCAGCTCCATTCGATCGAGCGCTGGACGCGGCTGGATGCCGACCGCCTCTCCCACGAAGTGATCATCGACGATCCCAAGTTCTACACCAAACCGTTCAAGTACACCCGCACTTTTGTTGCGGGAAAACCAGGACAACTGCTCGGCGAGTATGCGTGTAGCGAGAACAACGTCGACTTGACACATCTGGGTTTCGGCCCCGGGCCGATCCGCCCCGATGGTACGCGCGGGTATATCGATCCGGCCCCGCTCCCGCCACTGCCCGCGCCGGTGAAGAAGCAGTGACGAAGATTCTATTAATAGTCGCGGCGCTGGCGATTTCTCCCGAGGAGAGCGCGAAACACAAGCAGTGGATGGACTACGCGCAGGATCTGAAGGAAGATGTTCGGGACGCGATTGAGGCGAACGCCCCGGAACGAGCCACAACGCCAACGGATAAACTCGTGAGCATCTGCCAACAGGAAGTGACATTCTGGACCAAGGCAGAGTTGCCGGATGTGCGTCAACGCGCCGAGCAGAATCTTGCGGTCGCGCAGCAGATGGGAGCTGCGGCAAAGGCCTCCGACCTCGCTCGAACGAAAGCGGCGTTTCACCGTCTCGAAGAATCCTGCAAAGCGTGTCACGACCTGCATCCCGAAAAACGTCTGAACGGAAAGGAGCCGGCCCGTTGACGTTTTTGTTTGACATTTGCCAGTTTCTGAACGATTCAGCGATCGGCACGGCGATCCGTGAGTCAGATCTGATGTTCCCCATTATCGAGAGCGTCCACGTGCTGGGGATCACGCTTTTGGTGGGTACGGTGGCCATCCTCGATCTTCGCCTGCTCGGCTTGATCCTGCGTCGCGAACCGGTTTCTCAGATCGCCGGACAGATTCTGCCATGGACCTGGGCGGGCTTTGCGATCATGTTTGCAAGCGGGTTTCTACTCTTTTGGGCGGAGGCCGTGAAATGTTATGGCAATCCCGCGTTTCGCCTGAAGGTACTGCTTCTGGTTCTCGTCGGCTTGAATCCATCCATTTTCCACTCGACAATCTATCGCAGAGTTTCGGAATGGGACACAGCTTCAGTGACGCCTGCGCGGGCGCGGCTCGCTGCCGTACTTTCGCTTTCGCTGTGGAGCGGTGTCATCGTCACCGGCCGTGCGATCGCGTATTTCAAGAGCGCGTTGAGATGAGTCTTCTGGGCTTGTTTCGGTGGCTTGGAGGAACCCCTGTCGGCGCCTTGATTCGCGATTCCACTTGGGGGTTTGCAATTGTCGAAATGATCCACCTGCTGGCGCTAGCTGTGCTCGGCGGCACGATTCTAATATTGGATCTGCGGCTAATCGGGCTCGGCCTGAGGCGTCAACCCGTGCGGTTGCTGGCTCGAGAATTGTCGCCGTGGTTCACTGGCAGCCTGCTCGTAATGGTGGTTTCCGGCACTGTCCTCACATCCGGGGAAACACTGAAGTGTTTTTATAATCAGGCGTTCCGCTGGAAGATGTTGTTGCTTGCCGCGGCCATCGCCTTCTATTACACGTTGCATTGGAAGGTGGTTCGTTCTGACGGCGGCGAGGTTGGAATCGCCTCACGCCTGGCCGGCGTCATATCGCTCATGCTTTGGCTGAGTGTGGGCGTGGCGGGGCGGGCGATTGGTCTCATCTGATGCTGTTATCGAAAAGATCGTTGCAAAAGGAGAAATAGATCATGTCGAATATTCTGAAGGAAGTTTTGGCCGCAAACGAGAAGTACGCTGCGGAATTCGGCGACAAGTCGAAGCTCGCGATGCCTCCGGCACGCCGCTTCGCGGTACTAACCTGCATGGACGCGCGCCTCGATCCGGCTAGGTTTGCCGGCCTATCGGAAGGCGATGCCCACGTGATTCGCAATGCCGGCGGACGGGCCAGCGACGACGCCATCCGGTCCCTCGTCATCTCTTACAAGCTGCTGGGCACGAAGGAATGGTTCGTGATTCATCACACCGATTGCGGCATGCAGTTTTTTACGAACGAAGTGATTCGGGGGCTGCTGTCACAGAGTCTAAAGACGGCGTCGATTGTGAATGGTGAATGGAAGGACTCCGGCGAGGGCCCTGGCTCTCGAGCGGGTGATTTTATCGAGTGGCTCACCATCCGGGATCAGGC
>JBEKUT010000618.1:0-3651 GCA_049514735.1 Bryobacteraceae bacterium | reverse complement strand
AAAGAATTAACCGACGGCCTGGCCCAGTCCACGACCTGGAACGGGAAAAGAGTGCGTGCTTTGCGTCCTTGGGCTGCGGAGGACATCGCGTTGCTGGAAGCGGTCAACCGCGGCGAATTCACTATCAACGGCCTGCGCAACCGGGATCTGCAAGCGCTCCTATTTTCCACTCCGGCTGAGTCCGCGAAAGAAAAGCGGCGGCGCTCAGCCGCCATCAGCCGCAAACTCCGGCTCCTTCGAGCACACGGTTTGCTGCAAAAGGTCACCCGCACTCACCGCTATCAAGTCACCACCGCCGGTCGCAAGGCTATCACCGCGCTCCTAACTGCGCGACAGGCTACACTCGCTCAACTCAGTTCTCTCGCCGCATGAATCTTCGCGGGCGAACAAGATTTTGGAGATTAGTAATACGGTCAGCCGCGACGACGCGCGGCCCGGACCATAGTTGAACTGGTACGTGAAGTCCTCGATTGCGCAGCCGACGTAAAGATTGTCGACCGCCTTGCCGCCGCCCTCGGGAACCTGCTCCACAATCGAGAAGTACGGCAACTCCAGGCTCGTTCCCGGATCGATGGGCACAATCGTGTAGGTATACGGCGCGGCTGAACCGGTCTGCGCGACATTCCCCAACGCGTAGGCACAAGCCCATGTCACATACTCAGCGCTCGCATATTTCTCGATGCGATTCGCGACCTCGTAGTGTGACGGGAAGGTCTGCGTGATGAACTCGTGCCCCTTGCCGATTTCCGCCGCATCGTTCTCGAACACCGGCTTTGGCGTAGTCACCGTGGTGTCGATCTTCTTGAAGCGCATGAACGACGCAGCGGCGGTGCCGATGGCCGCTTGCTTGCCGCTGCCAAGGCCAAGGACGAGTTGCTGAACTCTTGCCGACATGGTTTCAATCTCCTTTGTATTGCTGGTATCCGCGGCCCATCCACGGAATCATTGCTGCAGGGCTGGCATCCACTTCCTGAATGTCGCCCGTGTTGGGGTGCCGGAGTTGCACTTTACCCGGCGCGGGAGGGGCGGCAGGAGTGGGTGTCTCGACCTGCGCCTCCGTCTTTTCGATGGCCGCCTGCACGTCGGCAAATTCCTGCTTCAGATCTTGCATCAGTTATCTCCCACTTCGGGAAGGACCAGCGTGCCTATAAACCTGTCCTGGAGGTCTTCATCGAGCGCGTGCGCCACGCTCGGCGTGTCCATGATGTCGAGGCCGGGGTAAAGGTTCATGTAGCGGATATTGACCTGGCTTCCCGCCGGTGGCTCGTTACAAACCATCCACCACAAGTCTTCGTAGCCGACCGGATCGGCCTGCCCGGCTGCGTTTCCCATCCGGAAATACAGATTAAAACGGTGCTTCCAGATCGTCTGTCCGTTGAAGTTGCCGCCCTGCGTACCGTCCCATGCGACGAGCATCGACGGTGCGGGCATCTTATAGATACGCTCGGCCAAACGGTACTCCTGGCCGAGACGAAAGTGGAATGCAGTGATGCGCCCGCTCATGGCTGTGTTCAGATCCGGAATGGCGAGAAGCGTGGCGGTGATCGCGTCCGTGATCGGCGCAGCGTTGAGCATTACGCGGACCTCAACTTCAGTACCGCGCCGCCTTCGCGGTCGGCCTCGACCTCCACAAGGTCGTACACGATGCCGTTGATCGTGATCGTGTCGCCGTGTTGCGGCGGTGGCGTTATGGCGGCGAACCGGACGAAGAAGCGCACTACCGCAGTCCCCTGAACGCTCCCAGGAACGTAATCTTCGGCCATCGCCGGGTTCTGAATGATGCCGGTTACTTGCTGCGCACCGGAACCATCCTGCGGCGTGAATGTGGCTGGCGTGCCGAAAGTCGCCAGGCACCCCGTGTCCATTGATGCGATGAGGTCCGAGAAGGCCATGGATCAGGACCGGGCTTTCGCCTTCCCGCGTTTATGCGAAGCCTCGTCCTTGCCTTGTTGCGCGGGCTGCATCCGACTCAGTTGAGCAAGAGTGCGCTCCAGTTCCGGGGACTCGCCGATCCTGCGCTGCTCATACATCTGCCGGGCGCGCATCATTTCGACCTGATTGTTGGAATCGGGCGCGGGATAAGCGTCGCCAACATTCGGCGGCGTGCATCCGCCCACGGCAGGGCGCAATACAAACAGAGGTGGAACGCCACTACGGACTAACTGCGCCCAGGAAAGCCGTCTGAAGAACATCGGATTAGACCGGCTCCGCAGACAGTACATTGTTGAAGAAGAAACCGCAATCGGGCGAGACCACGTGCATGTCGAACGCCGCATCGATCTCGACACGGTCGGAAGCCAGTTGCTCCATTCGGAATGTCTTGATACGCACGCCCGCGCCGCCAGTCGAGCCAATCAATCCCGTCCAGTTGAAGGTGTAACCGGCGCTGGGGGCCATCAAGCCGGGATTCTTCGGACGATAGAACAGCGCGGCCGACAAACCACCGACGAATGCGTTCGATTCCGCCGCGCCTTCGGCGGCTGTGTTGTACACCGCGTCCATCACCAGAACCTCTTCCAGTTCGAGGATCTCGGCAATGATGCGGCGCGTTGCCATGGCCGGATTCGGCGCGGTCTGGCCGTATTTGGTGCGGTCGATGAACATCGGATGGTCCACCAGCTTGTCGAACACGGGACGGCTGAAAACCCCGATATTGGCGGTGAAGCCACCGCTGCTCAGGCGCATTTGAGTCTTGGCCGCACGGATATCGGTGATCGGACTAGACGTCGCATAGTTGTCCCAGAAGACGACCTGGGTACTGCTGACCGTAGTCGCTCCGGCCATCTGGTTGGTCCACACGCCGGTCTGGAAGTACTTCGAGGCCCACTGATTCTCGCGGCGGATGAGCGCCTTGTTGGTGAGGAAGATGGTCGCGTCGCGATCGGGCGATAGCGGCGAGTCGCTGTTCGCGCGGATCTGATCGTCTACGTCCTTGTGGAGCGCCCAGACATCGCAACTGTACGTGCCGGTCGAATCGACGTTGTAGCCGGTACCGGCGGATTCCTGCGACAGCCCACGCTTTTGCATTTCGTCGCGGTTGAAATCGGAACGCTTGTAGGTCCAATACAAGTCGCTTTTGTTCTCCACCGGAATCGCGGGGAACGCGCGGTCCGCGACGAACTCGACACCCGCCGCTTCCTGGAGGTAAGCCACGGAGATATTCGTCAGGGGCCGGTTTACGTGTACATCGCCCAAAGTTGGTTGAGGCATTTAGTTGATCTCCTTGTAATCGAGGACTGTTTAGTCCTTGCCCTTCTGCTGGATCAGCGCCGGGATGATGACTCCGGCGGCCCCGGTCGCCAGTGCGCGTCCGAGAATCTTGTTGCCAGTCGCGGCAGTTACCGCGTGGCCGTTTGCGTCCGACGCGAGAAGGTCGCCCGCTGTGACGCCTGCCGCGCCGACCACCAGCTTGCTCACGCCGCCCGTCGCAACTGAACCTTCCACGCCGGAGCCATTGGGTTTGTCTTGGAGGATGCCATCGGCATCGCCTCCGGCGGCTGGCAGTGCGAGTTGCCCGTTTGCGTTGACCGTGACGAAGCAGAACTGAGATGCGCTCAGATCCGCGCTCGCGGGGACGCCAATAATGTGATAAACCACACTCTGTTCGTAAGCCACTGTGGTGTTCTCTCCTTTTCCTGGCTTGTTATCGCG
>JBEKUT010000617.1:0-3692 GCA_049514735.1 Bryobacteraceae bacterium | reverse complement strand
GCAACAGTATCCGGTCCGCCGTATCGTCGCGCTCAAGGTCATCAAGCCCGGCATGGATAGCGAGCAGGTGATCGCCCGCTTCCAGGCCGAGCGCCAGGCGCTGGCCCTGATGGACCACCCCAATATCGCCCGTGTGCTCGACGCCGGTACGACCTCGGCCGGGCGGCTTTATTTCGTGATGGAGTTGGTCGACGGCTTGCCCATTACCGAATATTGCCAAAGGCACGAGTTGAGTCTGCGCGAGCGGCTCGCCCTATTCGTTCCCGTTTGCCATGCCATTCAACATGCCCACCAGAAGGGCGTCATCCACCGCGACATCAAGCCTTCCAACATTCTGGTGACGGTCTACGACGGCAAGCCAGTTCCCAAGGTGATCGACTTCGGAATCGCCAAGGCCATGCAGGAACCGCTGACCGAAAGCAGCTTGCATACTCAGGCCGGAGCGGTGATCGGCACGCTCGAGTATATGAGTCCCGAGCAGGCCGGCTCCTTCGGCGCGGACATCGACACGCGCACGGACGTCTACTCGCTCGGCATCATAACTGTATGAATTGTCGGCCGGCGCGCCGCCGCGCGATCTGCGGGGGATGGCTTTCGACGAGTTCCTGCGCATGTTGCGGGAAGACGACCCGCCCAAGCCCAGCACCAGGTTGCGCAGGCTGGACCCGGCTGCCTCGATGGAAATTGCGCGCGAACGCCATACCGAGCCGCGGGCCCTCGCCAAGCAGATACGAGGCGACCTGGACTCGATCGTGCTAAAAGCCCTCGAAAAGGACCGTTCCCGGCGCTATGGCTCCCCCTTCGATCTTGCCGCGGATATTGGCCGCTACTTGCGCAATGAAGCGGTGCAGGCAGTGGCGCCCTCCGTGGCCTACCGGGCACGCAAATTCGCCAGCCGCCACTGGCGGGCGTCCCGCAGGCCCCTGGCCGCCATGTTCGCAGCAGTGCTCCTGCTCGCAGTCGCCGTGGGCATCTCCCCGTTCTGGGATCGACGACAGCCATTATCGGCCGCGTCGACTATTCCCTTTACCGCTTATTCCGGCGATCAAAACGCACCGGATTTTTCGCCGGATGGGAGCCGCGTGGTCTTCACCTGGGACGAGGGCGGCGGCCGTCACATCTATGTCAAAGCCGTGGGCGCTGCGAACCAAGTAGAGCTGACCTCCGGCGATGTGAACGACAGTTACCCCAAGTGGTCGCCCGATGGGAAATGGATCGCCTTCCAGCGGTCGGCGAGTGGCCGGGAAAGCACCGTGGTCATGCCCGCCGGCGGCGGCAATATCCGCGAAATATATAAGGGCGCCTCCTGCACCGGACTCACCTGGTCCAACGACAGCCGCGCCCTGGTCTGCGGGGGCGGGGAAAGGGCGCCATTGATTCTTCTGCCACTCGAAAACGGCCAGGCGCGCCGCATCACGTCACCTCCCATGGACGAAGGCGACGAGCTTCCGGCATGGTCGCCGCGGGAGCCCGCGATTCTCTTCGTGCGTGGCCGGAGATCGGCTGAGGCCGATCTTTATCTTCTGAGGCTGCGCCGGGATTGGACTCCGGATGGCGCGCCGCGGCGAGTTACCTTCGAGAGCGCCTCGACGGATCTTCCGCACGAAGCCGCATGGACCGCTGACGGCCGCGAAGCCATCTGGGCAATGTCCAAAACGGCGGCTTTCGCTTTGACTCTGCATCGTATTCCGGTGCTCAACGGAGGACCGGTGGAGGCGCTGCCGTTCGTGGGACGCGGCGTATATGCGCCGGCCGTGGCGCGCCAGGGGAACCGGCTGGCTTTCGTCCGGTGGTCGTACGACGTCGATATCTGGCGCGCCGACGGCCATTCAGCTCAGCGTCATCCCGTGTCTTCGACCGAGCTCGAATGGGCTCCGCAATACTCGCCGGATGGAACCCGCATCGCCTTCGAATCGGACCGCTCCGGCGCGCAGGAAATATGGATTGCCCGCAGCGATGGGCGCGATCCCGTCCAGATCACCAACTTTGGAAGGCATTGTGGTTCCCCGCAGTGGTCGCCCGACGGCCATTGGATCGTTTTCGATGCCTACATGGGGAATGGCGGGTGGGATATCTGGACTGTGGGCAGCGAAGGTGGAACCCCACGCCGCCTGACCACCGGCGGTGTCACGTCGCCCGGAACCTCCAACGTTCCGAGCTTCCCGCACGACGGGAAGTGGGTGTATTACAGCAGTTACAAGACGGTCGTACGGGTGTACCGCGTGCCGTTCGCCGGCGGGATGGCCGAACAGGTGACGCACGACAACAGGTTCGGTCCCGCGTTGGAATCGGTGGATGGGAAGACACTCTACTATTTCCGCGATAGCGGCCACTTCCGGCAGTTGTGGTCACGGCCGCTGGGCGGTGGATCTGAGCGGCCGGTGGAGGGTGTGGAGGTTGCTTACCGGCCATTCCAGGTTTTTCCGGATGGGATTTATTTCATGGCGAGAAGCGATCCCAATGGAAACGGGCGCGAAATCCGGTTCTACGACTTCGCTACCCACCGGCCGCGCCTCGTCCAGTCGCTCGGTGTTGTAAAAACCGATCATGGCCTGAGCGTCTCCCCCGACCGTACAACGTTCCTCTATACCGTCGTCGCCAACGACACCAGGAATCTCATGCTGAGCGAAGGTTTTCACTGACCGCGAAGCGTCTTAATCCTGACACCAGGCTCGCCGACATTCTAAGTATGGAGCCGGAGGCGCCGGAAACCTCCGTAACGTGGGAAAGCTCATAACCTCCGCCAAAGCGAGGCGAGACCTGGGCTGCGTACGCTGTGCTCGCATTACACACATCGTTTGACGACGCTGATAAGAGGCGCCTTAAAGCTATTGTGGAGTCTCACGTCAACGAATCCATGAGCGTTCAGGCTGTTGGCGGACGTGCCCCTGCCGCAAGTGCAGACGTCCGCCGTCTAACACCCAGATAAAAACGCTTGTAGTTTCAGCGTGATACGGCACCCCTACGAATGAATCCTGCTGTAGTCAAAATCGTTGCTGGCGAGTTCCTCAAGTTTCAACAACCAAACCGGCAAAGAGAAGCTCTGGGTGAAGTTCCGCAAGGGCGACCACCTGTCGTTTAGACAGGTGACCTAGGTCCGCTAGTTAAGGATACCGGAGCCCAACATTGCAATGAAATGAGTTACTTACGAATGGTCGGGGCGGGGCGATTTGAACGCCCGACCCCCTGCGCCCAAGGAATCATCCTTCAGATACACTGTGGTATTTCACGGAACACCCCGGCAAGAGGAAGTCGACATTTTGTCAACACTTTGCAGCCTTTCCATGCCGGGATAGTCTCCGGTGAACCTTCATGTTCCTTCGCGGTCTGAGTGCCTTCCGTGTGGACATTCGTGTGGACATCCTTAATTCAGCCGCAATTCAGCCGCGTTGCTTCCGCCACCGATTCAATGTGTATTGGCCGATACGTCTGGATGGACGCAACAGCGGCTTCCTTTGCCTTCGATCGGATATGTGCATAGTGTTTTATCATCTCGGGGCTGATGTGCCCTGAAATAGACATGAGCACATGATCTGGCACTCCGGCCTCGGCTAGCTTGGTAATGCAGGTGTGGCGCAAGTCATGGAACCGGAGGTTTGGCAACCCAGCGGCACGTTTCAGCGACCGCCACGCCGTGCGCCAAGTCTTCATCGGTCTTGTCGGATCATAGCCAGTACCACTGGCAGGTGAGT
>JBEKUT010000616.1:0-3695 GCA_049514735.1 Bryobacteraceae bacterium | reverse complement strand
AGTCTCGACGGGAACCCTCCGATTTCGAGGTGGACTTTTTGCTAGGCGGCGTTCGTTATCGATACGGATTCACTATTGACTCAGAGGCTGTGCTCGAAGAATGGCTTTATGCGTATCCGGCCGGTAAGAAGCAGACTTGGTTTCATAGGAAACGAGGCATTCCCATTACGTTCAGCAAGAAGATGCCCGGTGAGAATAGGACAATCGAGAATTTAACCCGGAAGAACTCACTGTTTCTGTCGGCAGCGGCGCAGAACAATCATGAGGCCCTCCAACCAATCTATGGATGGTTGTCAGGTATATTGTTTGTGGAGGGTGACCGCCGTCCATATCTCATTCATACCGCAGAATTGTCCGCCCAATCGGATTACAAGACTGAAATTGCGAAGCTGGTTGCAGCTGCCGATCTTGGTATCGCGGACATCGCAGTAGAGCAAGCCAAGCTGCTGGATGAGACTAAGGCGCTCGTGGAAGCAATCAAAACCATTTACAAAATACCGCCAGAAAAGTACTCGGTTCTTCCGGAAGAGCGAACGGAACTTAGGCTTCTGCACCGTTTTAATGAGAGGACAGTCCGGTTCGACAACGGTCAGGAGTCGGCTGGGACAATTGCGTATCTCTCCTTGCTTGGGCCAGTGGTGTATGCGTTGAAAAAGGGCAAGCCACTTCTCGTCGATGAGCTAGATGCAAGTCTCCATCCACTCCTTGGTATTGTTATAATTCGGCTATTTAACTCTGCCGCAAGCAATCCCAACGGTGCGCAGTTGATATTCAATACGCACGACACAAACGTGTTAAGCAGCGGGATTCTCCGGCGGGATCAGATTTGGTTCACAGAGAAGAGATCCGATGGTAGCAGCCACTTGTTTGCCCTGAGCGACTTCAAGCCACGTTTGCACGAGAACCTTCATAACGGCTATTTGCAGGGTAGGTACGGAGCAATTCCTTTCATCAACTCGGACGCTTTTCTATCCCATTTGGAGGCCGGAAATGGCAAGACGGGATAGGCACGACGATCTTAGGCGCCGTGCTGCCGTTCGATCTCCTCGCCCGCGATTCTTGATCGTATGCGAGGGGACGCAGACGGAACCGGAGTATTTTCTCGAAACCCGGATTCGTGAGCGAAGCGTTATAGATTTGCAGGTGAGTCCCGGAGGCGTGCCGAAAACACTTGTTGAACGTGCTGTAGCGATGAAGCGTGAAGCTGCCCTCGAAGCAAAGCGCAAGAAGGACGAGAATCTGAAATACGACCAAGTCTGGTGTGTGTTTGACATTGATGAGCACCCTTTTGTGCCTGAGGCGAAGCAACAGGCTCGCGACAACGGTATCGAGGTCGCAATTTCGAATCCTTGTTTCGAGCTATGGGCGCTGCTTCACTTTCGCGATCAGCGTGCCCACATTGAACGAGGTGCGCTCCACCATGAATGCAAACAATACATGCCCGGCTACGAGAAACGACTACCCGTTTCAGAAATCTATCACCTCCTTGAGGACGCACTTCGACGAGCCACGGATCTCGATCAGTGGCAAAACTCACGTGGCTGCGACGGCGCGAATCCCTCGACGGGGGTATACAAAATTATGCAGCGAATCAAGGAGCTTGGCTGAATGCCAATTCGATCAACTGCCAAAATGCCAGGCTTGTAGCCTTCCCGGCCACTGCTCTCGTGTACTGTCCCGAGCGGTGCGAAATTAACCGGCGATGTCATCATAGCACTCGGTGTCCGGAACCGATCTGAGATGCGAAGGTTTTTGCCGGTTGCGGTATAGGTCTAACGGATGTTTACTCTAAGGTAACGTTCTAGGACCGAAGACCCCAATCCCTATTGGGCAAGTGGGGATTCCTCTGCTATACTCATCGACATGGGCCAGTTGAGCCATTTGCGCACGCTCGAAGCCGAGAGCATCCACATCCTGCGAGAGGTCGCCTCCGAGTTTCAGAAACCGGTGATGCTTTATTCCATTGGCAAGGACTCGTCGGTGATGCTTCGCCTGGCGCAAAAGGCTTTCTATCCGGCGCCGATTCCGTTTCCGCTGCTGCACATCGATACGACGTATAAGTTTAAGGAAATGATAGAGTTTCGCGATTCGTACGCCCGTGAGATCGGGGCGAAACTGATCGTCCACACGAATACGCAGGCAATCGACGACGGGGCGAATCCTTACAAGCTCGGCACGGCGAAATGCTGCTCGCTTTTGAAGACTGGCGCTTTGCTGGACGGGCTGCGCGCGGGCGGGTTCGACGCGGCTTTCGGCGGGGCTCGGCGGGACGAGGAGAAATCCCGCGCGAAGGAGCGGATTTACAGTTTCCGCGATTCCCGGGGCCAGTGGGATCCCAAGAATCAACGGCCGGAGTTGTGGAACATTTTCAACGGCCGCGTCGACCCCGGCGAGAGCATCCGCGTGTTCCCGCTTTCCAACTGGACCGAATTGGATGTCTGGGAATATATTCACGTCGAAAGCATTCCGGTGGTCCCGCTGTATTTTGCGAAGGACCGCTGGATGCTGGAGCGCGGCGATTCGCTCATCATGCCTGAACTCGACTTCATCCCGCGTCTGCCCGGCGAGAAGCCGAAACTGGTCCGCTGCCGCATGCGATCGTTGGGTTGTTCCCCGTGCACGGGCGCGATCCGGTCCAACGCCGAGACGGTGCCCGAGATCATTGAGGAACTGATTTCGTTCCGCAAATCCGAGAGAGAAAATCGCGTGATCGATCACGACCAGGACGGCTCAATGGAAATTAAGAAGCGCGAAGGTTACTTTTAATATGGCTGCCGTTTTGGATACCGCGCTTCAATTCAACGTCGAGACGTTCCTGGCCCTGGAGCAACGCAAGGACCTGCTGCGCTTTAGCACTGCCGGCAGCGTGGACGACGGGAAGTCGACGCTCATCGGGCGTCTGCTTTATGATTCGCAGAATGTTTATGAGGACCAGATCAAGTCGGTTACGAAGGCGTCGGTGAACCGGTCGGCCGGTCCGATCGATTTTTCGCTTCTCACCGATGGCTTAAGGGCGGAGCGCGAACAAGGCATTACGATTGACGTTGCCTATCGCTATTTTTCGACTGCGCGGCGCAAGTTTATCATTGCCGATACGCCCGGTCACGAGCAGTACACGCGCAACATGGCGACAGGCGCATCGACGGCCGATCTTGCAATCATACTCATCGATGCGCGTAAAGGCGTGCTGCCGCAATCGCGGCGTCATGCCTATATCGCCTGGCTTTTGGGCATCCCGAAATTCGTGATCGCGGTCAACAAGATGGATCTCGTCGGCTACGACGAAAATGTTTTCAATCGCATCCGCGACGATTTCGGGGAGTGGATGAAGAACAGATCGGCCGATCTGTTTTACCTGCCGATCAGTGCGCTGGAAGGCGATAACGTGGTCACGCGCAGCCAGCGCATGACGTGGTTCGATGGGCCGAGCCTGCTGGAGCACCTGGAGACCGTCAACGTCGATCGCGGTTCGCGATCCGAGGCTTTTCGTTTCCCGGTCCAGCGTGTTATTCGGCCCGATCAGAATTTTCGCGGCTATGCGGGCCAGATTGCATCGGGGACGGTGAGGCCCGGAGACACGGTTTATGCGCTTCCTTCCGGCCGCACCACGCGCGTGAAAACGATCGCGACGTTCGATGGCAATCTGGATGTTGCGCAAGCGCCGATGTCGGTGACGTTGACACTCGAAGACGAAC
>JBEKUT010000615.1:0-3696 GCA_049514735.1 Bryobacteraceae bacterium | reverse complement strand
GCACGACGACATGCACATGGAGCATCCGCTGTGGGCCGAACAGCGTCCTGAAAATTGGTGGGATGCGGCGCAGCGTGCCATCCGAGGCGTGCTCGATAAAGCCAGCGCGGCGGGTTCCGACGTGAAGGGCATCGGGCTGTCCGGACAAATGCATGGCCTGGTTCTGCTCGACGAAGCCAATACCGTTGTGCGTCCCGCGCTGATCTGGTGCGACCAGCGCAGCCAGCAGCAGGTGGACGGCATCAACGCGAAGGTGGGGAAGGAAAAGGTTTTGGACTATACGGCGAATCCCGTGCTGACTGGATTCACTCTGCCCAAGCTGCTGTGGGTGCGCGACAACGAACCTTGGAATTTCGCACGCGTTCGCAAATTTCTGCTGCCGAAAGATTACGTGCGTTTCGGTTTGACGGGCGACTATGCCACCGATGTCTCGGATGCTTCAGGAACCGCTCTCTTCGACGTTGTGCAGCGGCGCTGGTCGAGCGAGATGGTGTCGGCGCTGGGGCTCGATGCGAGCATCCTGCCGCGAGCGTATGAATCGCCTGAAGTGACAGGCACGGTGTCGCGCGATGCCGCGGAACGCACCGGTCTTGAAGCGGGTACGCCGGTAGTCGGAGGCGGAGGCGACCAGGCGTCGAGCGCGGTCGGAAACGGGATTGTCGAGCCGGGCGTGGTCTCGTGCACGCTGGGAACTTCCGGCGTCGTCTTCGCGCACATGGAAGAGCCCAGGTACGATGCAGCGGGCCGGGTCCACACTTTCTGCCACGCGGTTCCCGGCAAATGGCACGTCATGGGAGTGACGCAAGGAGCGGGTCTGAGTCTGCAATGGTTTCGAAACCAGCTTGCTCCCGGCGTCGAATACGACGATCTAACTCGCGAAGCGGCCACCGCACCGGCGGGCTCGCAGGGCCTGTTCTGGCTGCCCTACCTGATGGGCGAACGCACGCCGCATTTGGATGCTACGGCGCGAGGCGGTTGGATCGGCATGACGGCCCGTCACAAGCGCGCGGACTTGATCCGGTCGTTGCTCGAAGGCGTCTCTTATAGCCAGAAAGATTGTCTCGATATTATCGAAAGTATGGGCGTGCCGCTATCGAGCGTACGATTGTCGGGAGGCGGCGCGAAGAGTCCATTCTGGCGTCAGATGTTCGCCGATATTTTCGCGAAGCGTGTGGTCACGCTTGAGACGCAGGAAGGCTCGGCGTATGGCGCGGCGCTGCTCGCACTGGTCGGCACGGGCGCGTTCGGCTCGGTCGCGGAAGCTTGCCGCGCGGCCATTCATGAGACAGAATCTGTGGAGCCGCAGACGGGAACGCCTTACGTGTTGGGCCACAAGATTTATCAGTCGCTTTACCCGGCTCTGAAGAACTTCTTCACAATTGTTGCGAAAAGCTAGCTTGGTGCGGCACCACTCGATATGAAGTTTTGCGATGTCAGTCTGCCGGTGCCGGTCGATCAACTCTTCACATATAGCTTGCCGGTGACGCTGCAACATCGCGTCCAAGTAGGCTGCCGCGTGTTCGTGCCATTTGGATCGCGCAAGCTGACCGGCGTGGTTTTGGCGGTGAGCGATGAAGCTCCCGACGGGCCGTTGAAAGAGGTGCTGCGGCTCATCGACGAACACCCGGTGCTCGATTGCGAGATGATCGCGCTGGGACGATGGATCGCAGCGTATTACTGTTGCCCGCTCGGCGATGTGCTGCGGTCCATGACGCCGCTCACAGGCGAGTTGCGCTCGTCCAAGATGTACGAGTTGACCGATGCGGGCCGCGATGCCGCGCGTCAGTTAATGCTTATCACTGGCGATCCCGACCCTCTGCTGCAGGTGATGCAGTTGCTGCACGGGCGTCCATTGACCGAGGCGTACATCAAACAGAAGGTTCCCAAGGCTGCGTATTTTTTGAAGTCGCTTCAGAAGAAGGGATTCGTTCAGATTGAGGACGTGCAGGCGGATCGCGATCCCATGCGCGCGGCTGCCGAACGGCTGCGGGTGACACAGGCCGCTCCTTCCATAATTCCGGAAGGAACCAAGCTCCCGAAGTGGGAGCGCGAACTTCTGGCGTATCTCGACCTGCATCCTGGCAGTCATAATCTGGCGCAGGTCGAGGTCGCGGTGAAGAATGCGAGCCAGTCTGCCCGCTCGCTGGCGCGTAAGAAGCTCGTCACGCTCGAGACCGAATCTCCGCTTCAGCTCGCCGACCCGCGTCCCATCCGCACTCTCAACTCCGCGCAGCTCACCGCGTATCGGGAAATTGAAATCGCGTTGCGCGAAGGCAAGTTTCAACCGTTTCTACTGCAAGGTGTCACCGGATCTGGAAAGACAGAAGTGTATTTGCGAGCCATCGACGCGTGTCTGGCGTATGGACGCGGCGCGTTGCTGCTGGTTCCCGAGATTGCTCTGACACCGGCCGTCGCGGGCCAGTTTCTCGGACGCTTCGGCGATCAGGTGGCGATTCTGCACTCCGCGTTTAGCGAGGTAGAGAGGGCGGAACAATGGCGGCGCATCCAGGCGGGCAAAGCTCGCGTCGTCGTTGGCACGCGATCCGGTGTCTTCGCTCCCGTTCAGAATCTCGGACTCGTTGTCATCGACGAAGAGCACGACGGCAGCTACAAGCAGCAGGACAATCCTCGTTATAACGGACGCGACGTGGCGATCGTACGGGCGCAAGGCGCGAATGCCTGCGTGGTGCTGGGCTCCGCGACGCCGAGCCTCGAAACCCGCTACAACGCTGAGCGTGGGAAATACAAACTCATCGTACTTCCGGACCGCATCGAATCGCGACCCATGGCGCAAGTCCAGTTGATCGACATGCGGCGTGAGTTTTTGGAAACACGCAAGCAGTCGACCTTTTCGCGCGCTCTCCTGGACGCGGTGGCCGGGCGTCTGGAAAAGGGTGAGCAAACGATGCTGCTGCTGAATCGCCGGGGGTTTTCGAGCTTCGCCGCCTGCCGCGCTTGCGGCGAGCGTTTGGAATGCATCAACTGTTCCGTCACGCTGACGTACCATCGGCGCGACCGCCGCATGCTCTGCCATTATTGCGACTACGCGCAGAAGATCCCGAGCGAGTGTCCCAAGTGCGGCAGCGAGCACATACAATTCATCGGCGTGGGTTCGGAAAAAGTCGAAGACGAACTTCACCAGCATTTCCCGACGGCGCGCGTTGCACGCATGGATCGCGATACGGTCAGCGGGAAGCGGCAGTTCGAAAAAATACTATTCGGATTCCGCGAAGGTGAGTTCGACATTCTTGTCGGCACACAGATGATCGCAAAAGGACACGACATCCCGAACGTCACATTGGTCGGCGTTGTCTCGGCCGATGTCGGACTCGGCATGCCCGATTTCCGCGCCGCCGAACGCACCTTCCAGCTACTTACGCAAGCCGCGGGACGCGCGGGGCGCGGAAACATTCCTGGAATCGTTTTGATTCAGACCATCAATCCCGATCATTATGCGGTGCGCTTCGCATCCGCGCAGAACTATGAAGGCTTCTACGAAAAGGAGATCCAGTTTCGAAAATTAATGCGGTACCCGCCGTTCAGCGCGCTTGCGAACGTTCTGGTTCGAAATGGGAAGCAGGACCAGGCGATGGCGATGGCGGGCGAGATCGCAAATCTTCTGACGCCGTCGCCGGAAGGAATCAAGATGCTGGGACCGGCCGAGGCGCCGGTGTCGAAGCTGAAGAACGAGTACCG
>JBEKUT010000614.1:0-3696 GCA_049514735.1 Bryobacteraceae bacterium | reverse complement strand
GTGAGTGCGGGTCTGCTGGAGGCTATGGCGAAGCAGGTTGATGATGGATGGACGCGAGAGCGAATCGACGACCTTATGCCGGCGCTCGGGACGGCCGGGCTGGTGCGCGATATCGGCGACGCCACTTACGAGATGCACCCGTTGCTCACCAGCTATCTGCGGTCACGGGGGGAGGTGCCGGAGGCTTGCCAACGTGCGTTCGTAGATGTGATGGGCCGTGTGGCCGATTTTCTAACGCCGAAGGAATTGCACGAGCAGAGGGTTCCGTTCATGGTGCATGGAGCTAACTTCCACCTCCATTAATATTCGATTCGGCGCCCCAGTTATATTCAGTGATTGCACGGGGGTGTCCGGGAAGTAATAAGTCACGACCCACGCGTCGAGCGATTGCGGAATTTCTAATCTGCTCATTCATGTGTGTTAACCAGTCCGGCGAGAACCACCGCCGTGACCTGCTTCCAGTCCAGCCCTCCATCGGGCTTCTTTGGAGGCGGGTTGTGCGCCGGCGCAAAAAGCAATCGATACGGCCCGTCCAGATCGATCGAAAGCTGTCCGTCACGATCGCCTTTTAGCTCGTGACACCTTCCCGGGCGGTTTCGCATTACGTCCAGTGCTCGCGCAGCTTTGAGGCCGTCAAGCCGACGGCGTGAGCTTTGCGCGGAGGTCCATTCCTGGTGAGTGTCAATCGTTCGAACAAGCGCCCGCGCATCCTTCGTTCCCCGACCACCTAAAATAGTATTTTCATGCGAATTGCGCTCGCACAGACGAACTCTACCGTCGGCGATCTCTCCGGAAACACGCGCGTCATCCTCAACTATGCGCGCCAGGCCCACGACGCGGACGCCGATGTCGTCGTTTTTCCTGAACTCGCCATCACCGGCTACCCGCCGCGCGATCTGCTCGAGAAACAGAGTTTCCTCGACCGCACTGAAGAACATCTCCAGCAACTTGCCTCGGAAACCGCCGCGCTCAAACCCACCATTATCTGCGGGACAGTGACGACTACGGCCACGCCAACCGGCAATACGCTTTACAACAGCGCGGCCGTGATTCGAGCCGGCATCGTCGAAGCACGGCAGAACAAAATGCTCCTGCCCACCTACGACGTTTTCGACGAGACGCGCTATTTTCGTCCCGCGGAGAAGCAATGTCCGATCGTGATTGCCGGCGACAAGACCGCGCTCACGGTCTGCGAGGATGCCTGGAACGACAAACAATTCTGGGAGCGCCGCAGATACAGCCGCGACCCTGTCGAAGAGCAGGCGCACGCCGGCGCCGGCATGTTTATCAGCATCAACGCTTCGCCCTATAACATGGGCAAGCGGGCGCTGCGCCGCGAGATCTTTCAGACCACCGCGCGCCATTTCCGGATGCCCATCGTTTACGTGAACCAGGTCGGCGGGAACGACCAGCTTGTGTTCGATGGCGCGAGCTTTGCGATGGACGGGGAGGGCAACGTCATTGCGTCGGCCAAATCATTTTCCGAAGATCTCGTGATGTTCGACAGCGCGGCCATGACCGGCGATCAACACGATAATCTTCAGGACGAATGCGAAGCGGTCTATGAAGCGCTGGTGCTCGGAACGCGCGACTACATTCGCAAATGCGGATTCCGGCGCGTTCTGATCGGCTTGAGCGGTGGAATCGATTCCTCGCTCGTCGCCGCCATCGCGGTCGACGCAGTGGGACGCGAGAACGTCACTGGTATCGGAATGCCGGGCCCTTATTCTTCGGAACACAGCGTTTCCGACGCCCGCGAACTGGCGCGTAATCTCGGCATATCGTTCGGCATCCTTCCCATCGGCGAGGCTTACGACAGCTTCCTGCGCGTTCTTAACCCCTCGTTCGCACACTCGACGCCAGACGTAACGGAAGAGAATCTGCAATCGCGTCTGCGTGGCGTCACGCTGATGGCGCTCTCGAATAAATCAGGCGCGCTCGTGCTGACTACTGGCAACAAGAGCGAACTCGCTGTCGGCTATTGCACCTTATACGGCGACATGTGCGGGGGCCTCGCAGTGATCAGCGATGTCCCGAAGGTGCTTGTTTACGAGCTCTCGCGTGTAGCGAACCGCCGGCATCCCGGCGCGATCCCTGAGAGCGTTTTCGAAAAACCACCATCCGCCGAGTTGCGGCCCGACCAGAAAGACAGCGATTCGCTGCCTCCTTACGAGATTCTCGATCCGATTCTGCGCGCCTACGTGGAGCAGTTCCAATCGCCGCTGCAAATCGCCGAATCGCAAAACGTCCCGGTCCAACTCGTGCGCGAGATCATCAATAAGGTCGACCGAAACGAATATAAACGCCAGCAGGCCGCGCCGGGCTTGAAGGTGACAACCAAGGCGTTCGGCATCGGCCGCCGCTTTCCCATCGCACAAAGGTTCTACGAATGAAAAAGGCAGTAGGCGCCGCCGCGTTTTTCGCGCTGGCTATGATCTCTACCTCGCAACCTCCGCCGCGGGAGCAAGTGGGCCCGGTCCCCGGCGGATATTTGTTGAATAGCGGTTGGACGGTTCGTCCGGTGGGACAACAGGTTGTGCTCGATACGTTCCCGATGTCCGCCGTAGTTGCGCCGAGCGAACGCTTCATGATCGTGTTGAACGGTGGTTATCATCCGCCGTCGTTGAGCGTCGTCGATCTGCAATCCGGAAGCGTGACGAGCCGCACGCCCGTTCCCGATGCATGGCTCGGCATGGCGCTTTCGAAAGAAGGAAAAACGCTGTGGGTCAGCGGCGGCTCGACGGCCAGCATCTTCGAGTTCACCGTAAACGACAACGGCCAAATGCAGGCGTCCCGAACATTTCAATTAGTGGATCCGGCGAACCGCACGTGGCAGGATTTCATCGGCGATGTCGCAGTCACTCCCGATGGCCGCCTCATTTATGCAGCCGACCTCTATCACGATCAGATCCTGATCGTGAATGCGCAATCCGGCATGGTGGTCGACAAATTCAAGACGGGCCGCAGGCCGTATCGCATGCGATTCCATCCCGATGGTAAATCGCTATTCGTAACCAGTTGGGCCGATGGCACGCTCAATCATTATCAGGCGGACAATGGAAATAAGCTCGACACGATTTCTCTCGGTCTCCACCCCACCGACATCCTTTGGCGTCCGACGCAGAACGGCGAGGAATCGGCCGACCCGAATGCAACCTACGTTGGACGCCTCTTCATTTCGGCCGCGAACACGAACAACGTGTACACCGTCGGCGTGACGGACAACAAGGATTTGCATGGCCTCGAAACCATCAATGTTGCGATGACACCGCTGCAGCCGCTCGGCATGACTCCCAGCGCTCTGGCGATGAGTCCGGACTTCAGCAAGCTTTATGTGGTCTGCTCCGACGCGAACGTGGTCGCAGCTGTGAATGTGACGGAAGCGCGCAGCCACGTGCTTGGATTCATTCCCACCGGCTGGTATCCAACAGCGGCGAAAGCTCTCTCCGATGGCCGGCTCGTCGTGCTGAACGGACGCGGATTTCGCAGTTATCCGAACCCCAACGGTCCCGGTCCCAAACGCCCCGCCGACCCGCTTACGTCCGGACGCAACGGTGTGCAATACGTCGGGGCTATTCAAACCGGCACCGCTTCCATCATCCCCACCATTACCGACGACGCTATCGACAGCTACACCAAGCAAGCGATCGCGAACTCTCCGTACAATGACTTGAAGCTCGACGATCTTGGTCCGCT
>JBEKUT010000613.1:0-3726 GCA_049514735.1 Bryobacteraceae bacterium | reverse complement strand
CGTTTGCTCTTGCTGATGCGAGTCTCGCCGCTCACAATGGCGCCGTTATCGAGCTCCGCTTCGAGAATCACGTTGGTCGACGTGGACGGATAAATACGGCCGCGGCTCGCCAAAATTTCGGAGGAATCGCGGACGGCCTTGGCGAAATCACCGGTCAAGTTCGTCATCGCTGTGAGAAAGAGGTTGCCGAAGCTATGGCCCTTGAGCCCTCGCCCTTCCGAAAAACGGTATTGGAAGAGCTTCGACAAGAGCGCTTCGTCTTCCGAGAGCGCAACCATGCAATTGCGAATGTCGCCGGGCGGCAAGACATCGAAATCGCGGCGCAGCCGGCCGGAACTTCCCCCATCGTCTGTCACCGTCACAACGGCGGTGATGTCGGCTTCCTGAGGCGCAAACTGCTTCAGGCCGTGCAGTAACGTTGAGAGTCCAGTGCCACCCCCGATGGCAACGATGCGCAACGGTTCCATCCCTGCGTACTAAAGTAGCGCACGGGCGAAAAGGGCTGTCGATAAACGGGGCGGGGTTTAAGAGGTGGCGTCTTCATCCTCGTAGACTGGCACAGCTTCCAGATCTTCTGCTTCGAAGACCTGATCGCAATCGAGGCAGCGAACGTAGTCTACCCCGTCGCGCCTTGCCAGGATCTCGGTGCGGGAGTGATTGCAAATCTGCATAAAAACCAAAGAATACAACTATTCTAAGCAAGCGGGATGGCTTGTCAAGCCCTAAATCGATGTATTTGAGGGCCGCATTCGCATTACTTCATATGGAACTTCAGTACTGCGCGACCCAAATGTATCTCGTCGCCATGTTGCAGGCGCGTGCCTCGCGCGTTGCGATGCACCTCCTGGCTGAGGCCGTCCCGGATGATCCAGAGGCCGCATCCGCCATCGGATTTGTTGCCGGGTTTATAGAAGCGGTCGTTGTAAATGCGATACTCGCCGGTGCGCTTGTGGAACACCACATGGGCGTGCTCGCGCGATACGCTTTTTCCGGCGTCGCTTTCATCGGTGAACGCGAGATCGTTGCGGCGGGACGGGCCGTCGGCGCGATACACGTCGAGTCCGCGGCCGATGTTCGTTCGCGCCTTGTTTATCGTGACGTCCTTTTCGTTAGCGGTACCTTTGACTACCATCAATCGCGCGGGCTTCTTGGATACCACTACGGTTTCCGGAGGCTTCTCGCGCGATTCTGTTTCCACCCATAACCAGTGCTCTTTGGGACCTGGCAAATCGGGAGTTGTCTTTATTTCAACCTCGAGGTCCTCGGGGAAACGGTAGTTGGCGCGGCTCAATCCGCTGCGTAACTCCTGCTCGAAGAATTGAGAAAAAAATGTTCCTTTGAGAACGCCGGACTGGGTCTCGGGGACGCCGCGGACGTGGATGCGAACCAGGTTGTAAGGAAAAACCTCGCGGCCCGCAACGCGGTGACTTTTCGCCTTCACTTCATCGAGCACGGCGAGGCGTATCTCGGCGATCTCCGGCAGTTCCTTCGAGATTTGAGAGGTCCCGAAGGGGGCTTCGAAGATGGTGCGTCCGAGTTTTTCGATCCATTCAGAAACAGCCATGCAATCACCTCTTGAGGAACGCGGATCGCGAGCCGCTTTGCGCTTTTGCGAGTTGCTTGTCTCCGTCGCGCGGCGGGCTCGCGGCCATTGGGTTCTTGTTTGACTCGCGCAAAACGGACGGCGAGTTGGTAGGCGCATTCGCGAGTCGCTGATCTGTTTCCCGCCGCGGGGTCGCGGCCTTTGCGCTCGTTATAATTTCCAAATCGCGCGCGGCCTCGACGAGTTTACGGGCGATGGGCGCCGCGACTTGCGCTCCGTAGCCGCCATGCTCGACTACTACGGCGAAGGCGATGCGGCTTGCAGCCTCTCCGTCGAAGGGCGCAAATCCGGCGAACCAGGAGTGCGGCATCCCTTCGTCCATTTGGGCGGTGCCGGTTTTTCCAGCGACCTCGATATCCAGGCCGCTCATGGCGCGGCGGCCAGTGCCGTTGGTGACCACGTCGCGCATCGCGCCGGCGATTTTGACCGCGGAATCCGAATTCAGGATTGGGCGGGGAACGTCTTTGCGCGTGTTGCTGTCGTCCAGGACCCAGCGGCCCTGCGGCATAGTGCCAGAGTCGGCAATGGTCGCCGCGACGCGCGCCATCTTAAACGGCGTCACCAACACGGGCCCTTGGCCGTAGGAGGCGAATGGCATCATTTTCTTGATTTCCTGGACGTCGCCGGCGGGAATGTCGAAGAGCGCGGCGGTATCATGAAGCTGCTGCGCGCCCACTTCATACGTGCCGAGCTGCGCGAAATAGGCATTGCAGGAAACGGCGATCGCTCGCATCATGTCCAGAGTGCCATGAGCGTGGTCGCCGACGTCGTCGCGGATGGCGCGATTCCAGCCAGGGATGCGCGTGCCGACGCGGCCGTCGCCGAGCGGCGCGCAGTGGAATTTCTTTTCGGCCAACTTGGGATCGATGCGCAGGGCCGCGACTGCGGTAACGAGTTTGAACGTCGAGCCGGGCGGATATTGTCCGTAACGGGCGCGATCGAGAAGTTCGTCCGGGGTGTTGTTGGTGGTTCCGGCGGGCGCGGGTTCGCTCACTAGCGCCAGCACGTCGCCGGTTTGCGCGTTCATTACGACCAGCGCGCCGCGATCTTTGTGGGCTCTTGCTAATTCTTCACGGAGCACTTCTTCGGCCTTCACTTGCAGACGGACGTCGATGGACGCGCGGACGCTGCGGTCTCTGGCGCGTAGCCGCTGCATGGATGCATTGCCGGGCTGATGACGATAGCGGACATAATCGGCCAGTTCGAGATAATCGCGGAAGCCTTGCAACTTGGCGTTGGAATCATGTTCGATCAGCGATGCATTCGAGGCATGGAATTTTTCGCCGGTGCGCAGATCGCCAAGCAGGTGCAGGGTCGCGGGGCCGAATGGATAATGGCGGTTGTCAAGCCGCGAACAGGCCTGGTCTATGTTGACGCCCAGTTTCTCGTAATCGGCACGATGGCGCTCCAATTCGTCCCAGGTGCTGGTGGCGAGCGGGATGCCATTGCGATCGTAAATGGATCCGCGGGTTAGTTCGCGGGCGAGCGAGTTCAGTCGAGGATTGTGCTGCGGACGCTTGATGCGATCCTCGGCGAAGACGCGGCAGTCGCGGGCAAGGAGTTCGCGGTCGTGCAGGACTTGATAGGAAAATGCTTTCGCGGTTAGGATGACCACGCAGAGCGTCAGGAGAATGCCCACGACGCGGATTGGAATGAGGAATGGAATGGGCCGGGCGGCCGGTTCGTCACGATTCGAGATGCCGAGGATAAACGCGAAGATCAGGAAGTTCGAAAGCATCGCCGTGTTCCCTGAACTCAGGAATGGCGAGACGACGCCGGACAAAGGAATGGCTCCCAGGACGCCACCGGAAATGAGCAGCATCTCGTAGGCGATCAGCGATCCGAGGCCGAGGGCGAGGAACATCGCGTACTCATTGCCGGCGTTCGTCGCGATTCGAAAGGCGCGGTGCACCAGAAATAAGAACAGCACCGCGATCATGGCGACGCCGATGAATCCCCATTCTTCGCCGATGGCTGGGAGCACAAGATCCGTATGGCCGGCCGGGATCATGCCGGGGTCGCCCCATCCGGGACCCGATCCCCACAAGCCTCCGGTCGCCAGCGCCCACAGCGAGTGGGCTAATTGATCGCCGCCCTTGATGTCGTTGTCCCAAGGCGAGAGC
>JBEKUT010000612.1:0-3741 GCA_049514735.1 Bryobacteraceae bacterium | reverse complement strand
ACCGTTTGCCCAGGATGTGGCTCGTGCCTAGATCGCTCTTACTCCCCGGCAACCCTGGATTTGAAAGATGCGCGAAGATACGACTTTGGAAATACGCAAGATCTTCAGCCGTTATTTTCCAAACCCCTCGTGGATATGATCAACGATCTAAGTGGACAACGTCTGGCAGCAAATGCAGTACGAGGTAGTCGCGGATACTTTCATTTGGTAGTGACGGAGACCGTTGAATTTGACGCTCAGCGTCGAAAAACGAAATTTGGTCCACCGTGTGATGTATGTGGCCGAGTGAAGTGGATTGCTGGCGCAACACCGGCATTTTTGATCTGTAACCAGATACCTCCCAACGGCATCTTTAGAACAGATCTAGAATTCGGCGGTCAAAATGGGAGGGCTCCGTTGTTGATATTAGGCAAAGAATTAAAGGAAAAAATCGAGTCTCGTCGTTTTCCGGGCATCTACTTTGATGATGCCTATTGCGCTGGTGATAAGTACAAGGCGGATAAAGTACATTAGCGGCATCCCAGCAAGTTCCAGCTGAATGTCTCATAGTTGCTCCTTTACCTACGTGGAAAAAACATTCCCATTTTGAACCCATAATGGGGGTGTTATATTCGCCTCCATGGCGAAACCCTCGAGAAAGACTGTGAGTTCTATCGATAAATGGCGGGTTTTCTCCAACTCTAATTGGCGGTGCTGATATTTTTAGGCGGCGCGTGAGCAGAGTATTTCATGTGCACGATTTCAACGTATGCACTTTGATAAAGTTATCTCGCAAAGCGGCATAGGTTTCTCCAGAAGCAAAGGCATCCATTCCGCTCAGCCACGCATATTTGCCTGAGATCGGATACACCTGATCGTTTGTGACGACGATGGTTTGGGCGTTTGGTATTGAGTATTGTTGTGTCGAAGCATTTTTGTCACGCCGCAGTATCAGCAGGTAACTTTTTCCCGCTTTAAAAGCCGCCATGTCGGGCGTATCCACTCGTAACTTTTCGCCGCCATCCTCAACCTCGCCCCCTACACGATAGACCACGAGGTGTTGACTCGATTTGAACGGGACGTCGCTCTTGATAGTGTCCTCAACGGAGAAATGGGACACCGAATAAATTAACGTTTTGTCGCCACTGAGCACCGGCGTTGAATCAATATAAGTTGCTCTAACGATGGCATCCCATCCACAGTATTGGTAATACGTCGCCCACTCTCGCGCGGTAGTGAACGGAGGCGGGGGTGGATTCGGTGTTGCGACGCGCCGTACGTTTGGTGCTGGAAGTCCGTAACCTCGCGTGCCGTCTTTTGCGAGCTCGGCTTCATGGAGACTCGTTCGAACAAGCGGAGCTGTACCCTGCAGTTGTTTTTCCGCAGCGGTAAAGTCAAAGTCCGAGATCGGCAGGCTTTGAGATCCTATAACAGGCAACGACAGTAGCGACGCAGCGGCTATGCCGATGGCGAGTGCATTTCGCATGAGTCTTCTCCTGGTTGCATGAAAGCAATGCGCATCTTTAGGCGGCCCGATCGCGTTTCACGATGTCGAGCACGGTGTTTTTGCTGATGCCCAGCCGATGGCTAATTTCTCGGTAGGATTGGCCGGCGCTCACAAACTTCAACACTTTGGCCGCGTGCCGGTCTGCGGTCGGACGCTGGCCGTGTTGACGGCCGAAGCGCACGCCGCGCTTTCGAGCTGCGGCGATGCCAGAGCGTACCCGCTCACGCAATAGATCCCGCTCAAATTCAGCGAGGGCGGCCATCAATGAGGCGATAAGCTTGCCCTGAGCGCTGCGAAGATCAAGCTGCAGGCCGGTCTCGGCAATTAGGGAGACGTTCCAGGCCTGCAGGTCCTGAAGCGTGTGCAACAGATCAAGCATCGAGCGGCCCCAGCGGGTGAGCTCGGTCACGAGGATCACATCGATCTTGCGGGCCTGGGCGAGGCCGAGGATCTCCTTACGCTGTTTGCGGTCATCTTTGGCGCCGGACGCGGTCTCCCTCCAGACACCGACGATTTTGTAGCCGGCCTTCTTGGCGAAGGCCTTGAGGTCGCGCTCTTGACGCGCGCACGACTGATCGGCGGTCGATACCCGGCAATAAAGCGCGGCGGACTGTCCCAATTGAACCCTCGGCTTAAAGTACCCAAAAAATGGCACTTTTCCTGCAGCGCCATGTCGATACGTTTGAAGTGTACTTCAAAAGGGACACTGATGCTGCCGCACGAGACATCAGAGCCGCAAGAGCGACCGTTAGTGGAACTGTCCGAGATTCAGCGTGACCGGGCGATGGTTCGATTTGCGGCGCTGCGACCCCACCTCGAGGACGGAGCCACATTGGCGCAAGCGGCGCGCGCCGCCGGCGTTGCGCTTCGCACCGCGGAGCGCTGGCTGTCCCGCTACCGAGCGACCGGATTGATCGGTTTGGCGCGCATGCCCCGCGCTGATTTCGGTCGACCTAAGTTGCCCAAAGAGTTCGTCCTTATCATTGAAGGCCTCGCTCTGAGCAAACCTCGCCCATCGGTTACCGCCATTCATCGACGGATCGCGACAATCGCGAGGGAACGGCAGCTTAAGGCCCCCGCATACAGCAGCGTCCATGCGATTGTCAGCGCCCTCGATCCTGCCTTGGTGACCTTGGCGCATCAGGGTCATGCGGCTTACCGAGACCGGTTCGAACTCATTTATCGCCATCGGGCGGAAGGGCCGAACGCGATCTGGCAAGCTGACCACACTCAGCTCGACATCTTGGTTCTAGATGCCAACGGTCAACCGAAGCGGCCGTGGCTGACCACCGTCATCGACGACTATTCGCGCATAGTGGCAGGGTACACGGTCTTTCTGGGTGCCCCCTCGACGTTGCAGACCTGCCTCGCTTTGCGCCAGGCCATCTGGCGTAAGGAAGATCCCGCGTGGCCGGTCTGTGGGATACCCGAGGTGCTCTATGTCGATCACGGCAGCGATTTCACCAGCCGCCACCTGGAGCAGGTCGCCGCGGATCTCAAAATCCAATTGGTGCATTCGGCCGTCAAACGCCCTCAAGGCCGGGGCAAAGTCGAACGGCTTTTCGGCACGCTCAACACGGAACTCCTTTGTGATCTACCGGGGTATATGGTGGAAGGGAAACCGGCTACTGCACCCAAGCTATCGCTGTCCGCGCTCGATGCCGCCATCGGGGCGCACATCATCGGCGCTTACAACATCCGGAAGCATCAAGAAATCGACGCCATACCGCGGGTGGCGTGGTTGGGAAATGGATGGGTGCCGCGGATACCGCAGAGTCTAGAAGCTCTCGATCTCCTCTTGATCGAGGTCGCCACCGCCCGGATCGTCCGGCGCGATGGCATCCATTTCGAGGGACTGCGCTATCTCGATGTAACGCTCGCCGCCTACGTGGGCGAGTCGGTGACCGTTCGCTACGATCCGCGTGACTTTGCTGAGATCCGGGTGTTTCACCACAATCGCTTTCTCTGTCGCGCGATAAATCAGCAGCATAGCGACCAGACGCTATCCCTCAAGGACATTCAAACGGCTCGAGTGGCTCACCGGCGTGCGCTGCGCGGCGAGATCACTGAGCGGGTCAGCGGCAGGCGCGACTTTTGGGGATCCCGCAACCCAGTTCTACCGGAGCCCCCAATAGCGGCACAACCGGTGCCTAACCCCGCTCTGCGGCTTTACTTGGAAGATGGCTAAAATGGGCGCAGTCGCGAAGGACACCATTGGTCGCCGCGCAGGTGCTTTCATTGCCACCAAAGAGCAT
>JBEKUT010000611.1:0-3756 GCA_049514735.1 Bryobacteraceae bacterium | reverse complement strand
GGCCGCGTCTTCACCTTCAACGGCCGATCCAAAGATTCCACTGTCATCAACGCGAAGACTGGCGCTGTCGAAGGGACCATCCCGCTCGGCGGCAAGCCCGAGTTTCCGGCTGCCGATGGCAAAGGCAAGCTCTACGCCAATATCGAAGACACCAACGAAATCGTCGAGGTGGACGCGAAAACGCTCGCGGTCACCAAGCGCTATTCCTTGGCGCCCTGCGACAGCCCATCAGGGCTCGCGATGGATACCAAGAACCGCCGCCTCTTCTCCGTTTGCGACAACAAGATGATGGCCGTCTCGGATCCCGATGCTGGAAAAGTGATAGCGACGCCCGCTGTCGGCAAGGGCCCGGACGCCGCGGGCTTCGATGTAAGTCTGAACCTCGCCTTCAGCTCCAACGGCCAGGACGGCACGCTGACCGTAGTGAGCGAATCGGGCGGCAAATTCAGCGTGGTTGAGAACGCCCCAACGCAGCGCGGCGCGCGCACCATGGCATTGGATACCAAGACCCACAACATCCTGCTACCTACCGCGGATTTCGGCCCCGCCCCAGCGCCCAACGCGCGTCCAACCATTCTCCCCGACTCATTCCGCATCATCATAGTCGGCCGCTAACAGTAGGGCAGACGATCGCCTTGCGTCGTCTGCCTTCTATTCCGTAAACAGACAGGGTCGAAAATGCGGCTTCTCGAGTTGCCGACTGTTTTTTGGACAACCGCTCCCTGCCGGTCACGGCTCGGAATGCGGCGCTCGTGATATGGGACATTTTCATGAAGTTTCGCGGGCCGAAGGCCCATCGCAACAGGCCACAAAATGCGATGGCCTGTCCTACTTCTCCCCCAACGCCTGCGCCGCAGCCTCCGCGATCTCCAACTCCCGATCCCCAGTCAACCTCTTAAGCACCGCCTCAACACTCGCCGCATCCACCAGCCCCGCCGATCTGGCAAAATTTAAATCGTTCACCAAGGTCAACCGCTCCGGCGCCGTCAGCCTGCCAATCGGCAACGCCGCCAATTGCGCCGCGCTCCAATCCGTCCGAAAATAACCCGACCCGTTTCCATTCGGATAAACCCACACCGGACAGCCCGCGCCTCGTGGCATCTCCACCTGCCGCCGCCCATTGACAATCGTGCAAACCGACGCCCCATCCGACCGCCAACACACCGGAACATCCCACTGCGAAACTGTATTCGTCTGTTCCAGCAAAATTCGAGGCGTCGTCCCCGGTTCGCATCGCACATCGAAGCGCACGCGAGGCACGCCCGCCTGATCCAGAAAATCGTGCATCACTTCCGACGGATCGACATCGGAAACGATGCGCAGTTCTGCCGCGAGATCGCCCGTCGTCGCATTACCAAAACGATGATCGATGAGATACTTCCGCACGCCGCTACGCACCACGTTCTCACCCAGCCATCCCTCCAGCATCATGAGAACCGCCGCGCCTTTGTTGTAGACGAACCGGCTGTAGACATCCTTCATCGCCTCGCGGTCGTGCATAAACTCGCGCACCGGCCGCGTCTTTTCGCTCGCGTCCACCAGCATGATCTTTTCCCGCGCCGCCACCGCGCCGAGCCGCCGGCGCGAAGCGGGCTCGTCCTCATCCATCACCTTCGAAGACAACCACGTCGCGAATCCTTCGCTCAGCCAGACGTCTTCCCATCCCGCCTGCGTCACCAGATCGCCGAACCACTGATGCGCCATCTCATGCGCTTCAACCCCGCGAATCGATCGCTTCTGCGTCTCGGCCGTTTTTCCCGCGGTAAACAGCAGACCTTTCGCTCGATAAGTGATCAGCCCCGCATTCTCCACCGCGCCAAACGGAAGCTCCGGAATCGCGACATGGTCGAGCTTATCGAAAGCATACGGAATCCCCGTGTACGCTTCGAGCTTCGCCAGGATCCCCGGCGTAGCGCAAGCCGCCTCTTCGCCTTCCGATGCGTGCCCGTGCGGCGTGATAACTCGTACCGGCATGTGCGCTTGCCCGCACGGTTGTCCCGCGTAAACATCCAGCGGTCCGGCGGCGAACGCCACCATCTCGGAAGGAAGCGGTTCAGTGGTCGCAAACTCTACCCACTTCATGTTCCCCTCTTCGTTGGTCTCGCGAATCGAAGCCGCGTTTGCGAAGGCGCTCCGATCCCGGCGCACGTGGATGCTCACATCCCACGGTGTCTTGAAGCGCGGCTGATCGAAACATGGAAATGCGCGGCGCGCGCCCTGCGGCGTGAACGTCGTGAACACGTACCAGCGATCCTCGAATTTCAAACGATATGGACCAATCACCGCTTTGTCGGCCAACGGCGCTCGATATTTCAGCGTCAACTGTACCCGCCCGGCCGCCACGCGCGACCCCAGGTCCAACTCGAGAAAATCATCCTCCACCAGATTTGTTCGCAGCGTCCAGGTTCGGCCGGCCGCCTGCGCCGTCGCTTCCGATATCGTCAAACCGTTCGCATTCAGCCACACCGTGGACCCCGGCCGGATCAGGTCCACGTCGATGCGAACCGTACCCTCATAGCTGTCGCGGTCCGGATCGATAGTGAGTTCGAGAGTGTATCTCCGCGGCACCGCATCGTCCGTCAATCCGAACGGCGGCAGCTCCGGCGCTGCCAATCCCACACCCGCAAACAGAAGCGCAACGGCAGCCATCGCTCGGAGAAACATAGATGGGTAAGCCGTTATGATGACATATGTGAACTCAGCGGATGTAGTGATCGTGGGCGGTGGGATTGTCGGATCGAGCATTGCCTGGCACCTGACCTCGGCGGGATGCCGCAACGTCGTCGTGATGGAGCGCGAGACGAGCCAGGGCAAGGGATCCACGGGAAAGAGCATGGGCGGCGTACGTGCCCAATTCGCGACCCCGGTCAACGTCCGGATGTCGCTCTATTCCATTCCGTTTTTCAATTCGTTCGAGGACGTCACTGGACATCCCTCCGGCTATCGCGCGCAAGGCTATTTATTCGTGGCCACCAACCAGCGCCATCTCGATTATTTGCGCACCAACTACCAATGCCAGATTGAGCAAGGTTTGAAATCCGTCCAGTTATTGAAGCCAGACGACGCCGTGAAGCTCGCACCCGAGATTCGATCTGACGACGTCGTGGGTGGAAGCTTCTGTTCTACTGACGGCTTTGTCGATCCCTACAGCGTCATGACAGGATTCATGACGAGTGCCATCGATCGCGGCGCTCAGCTCATGCGCGACACCGAAGTGACCGGCATCGAAGTCGACTCTCGCGGCGTCAGCGGCGTGCACACCAATAGCGGATTCGTCGCAGCGAGGACGGTGGTCAACGCCGCCGGCCCCTGGGCTGCTGGAATCGCCAAGATGGCCGGCCTCGATCTTCCCGTGGAACCGCTGCGGCGAATGCTGGTGCCCACCGAACCGTTCGACAAGGTCTCGCACCAATCGCCCATGGTGGTCGACATGTCGAGCGGTTTTCATTACCGTCCTGAAGGTTTGGGACTGCTTCTTGCGTGGAACGATCCGGAAGAAACGCCGGGCTTCAAAACAAATTTCGATCCCGCGTTTATTGAGAAGATACTGAACCGCGGCGTTTCGCGCGTTCCGGTTCTAGAAGAAGCCGAAGTGAATCCGCGCCGCGCCTGGGCCGGCCTTTACGAAATGACGCCGGACCATCATCCTGTCCTCGGCCCAGTGGAAGAAATCCCCGGACTGTTTTTGGCGAACGGCTTCAGTGGTCATGGCGTCATGCATTCGCCCGCAACAGGCCGCATCCTTTCCGATTTGAT
>JBEKUT010000610.1:0-3756 GCA_049514735.1 Bryobacteraceae bacterium | reverse complement strand
GACCAAACCTCCGGAATTACGTTTGGGTGAATACCTGGTGATGCGCGGCGCTTTGACGGAAAGCGATCTGTATGAAGCCCTCAGTCTGCAACAAGGTTTGCCTGCCGGAGCAGTGAATCATCTTGACGTGGCCGAGAACGCGGCCCGTGCCTTGCCCCGTCACGTGATGCGAAGCTGGCGGGTTCTGCCATTCCGGATCGCCTATGGCAGCTTGCATCTGGCTACGCCCGAAGTGCCGACAGACGATATGACTCGGGACCTCCGGGGGTTCACCGGTCTGGATGTCCGCTTCCAATTGATAACGCCAGAAAATTTTGAGACGCTCATGCGGTCGCATTAGATTCGTTAATTCAGGCGTTCGTTTCGAGGCACGGTTCTTCGGACGCCGTGCCCAGATCCGTGTCGCGGGACGCAAATACATATCTTGCGGCAACTGCCGCTGCTACAAGAGACAACGCGGCCATTAGAAACGCCGCGGAGTAGCCGAATCGATTCGCGATGGCGCCGGCGGCAAATGAGCTGATGCCGACAAACAGATCGTAGAATGCCGTCAAAATTCCTACCGCTGAACCACGCTCGTTTGCCGGGGTCTGCTTCAGAACGGTGGATGCGATGGACGACCACGGAAACGAAAAACCTAAGCCCAACATCGCCGCCGCGGCTATTGCAAAGGCTGGCGGCGGCCCGATCGCGATGACGCTCAAACCGAGCGCCATGCCGGCGATACCGCAATAGAAAGTGATGGACGGCTGTACGCGGTCCGGCAGGCCGCCGAAAAAGAATCGCGAAAGCAGGATCGACAACGCGTAAACGGAGAATGCCGCGGGCCCCGAGTTGCCGTGTTTCGCAAGCGACAGAATCAGGAATCCCGTGATCACCGGGTAATGCACGTTGACGAACCCGATCGCGATTCCGGGAGCCACAATATATGCCGGGATCCAACGGCGACGGCGGCGGTGCGTGGCGGGTTCGTACTCCTCCGGGATGCGGGTTAGAACAACGAACGCAACCAGCGCCGCGACTACCTGCGACAGAGCGGCGTGTTCGAACGAGCCCAGCCAGTGCCCGATAACAGGTCCGCACGAAATCCCTCCCCAGATGGCGCTGCTCAGATAGCCGAGCGATTGAGCGCTGCGGTGGATGCCGCCGAGTTCCACAACCCAGGCCGCCGCGCCGGTGTAGAGACAAGCTTCGCCGAGGCCTTGAAGAGCGCGGGCGAGATAGGGTCCAGCCATACCCAACGGCAACAAGTAGGCGATGCCGGCAAGAGCGCAGCTAAACAGCCCGGTGAGAAGAGCGACCCGGCGTCCGCGGCGGTCGGCCAGCGGGCCGGAGAAAAAGCGGGACGCCAAAGCGACAAACGAAAAAGTTCCAATGACGAAGCCGACGGTTTGATCCGATCCGCCGAGGTCGTGCCGGATGTGCGGCGCCAGTCCCGGCAACACTGTTCCTATGCCGAGAAAGCCGAGGAAGGTCGCTCCGATAACAGACCAGAAACGCGCGCCAAAAGTCTGCGCGTCGAACCCCATGAAGATCTATTGTACCCGTCGCGGTTACACGCGATCCAGGTTCTTATAGATATCGGCGATGTTCGCGTTCACGCCATTCTGCAAGGGTGCGGGCGGTCCGAAGTTTGGTTCGGATACGCGCTGGACGTCCACGAGAAACTTCGCGTATCCGTTCGACTGCATCGAGTTTAGCGAGGCCACGGTGATCGTGCGCTGTAAATCCGCGACAGATTTTCCCGCCTGCTTTCCCTCCGCGACCTTTCCGGTCAGCTCATCAATGTAGTTGCGCAGGCTGGTCATAGTCTGGCGGTTGGGATGGAGCGGTCCGTGGCCGGGCAGGACCTGAGCGAAGTCGAGCGTCGCAACGGAATCGATGGTCTGCGGCCATGACTTGGGAAAGCCATCGGCGATGAATGGGAGAAATCCATGGATCATGTCGCCGGTCGCGACGACGCGTTTTTGAGGGCAGAAGACCACGACATCTCCCGCGGTATGCGCGTGCCCGTGATATTCGATGTGCAAATCGTGCGCTTTATCTTTGATGACGTGCGATGTCGCGAACGTGATGGTCGGCAGTTCGAGAGTATAGTTCTGCATCTCCGCGCGATAGGCTTGTAATTGCCGGATCTGCTCCTCGCAAAAAGCCTTCTCGGCGGGGTTGCTCGAGTTGGCGGCCCGTCCGCGAAGAGCGTCGATCTGGCCTTGGGCCTGGTTCAACGACGCTTCCAGCCGAGTTTTCCCGAGGTCTGAGAGAAGCTGCTTCGTCGCGTCGCTCGCAATGAAATCGATCTTCGTTTCCGCCGTTCGATAGGCGTGATTGCCCTGGGTGTGGTCCCAATGAAAATGCGAGTTCACTACGTAGCGCACGGGCTTGGGCGTGATCTCTTTCTTGATTTGCGCGATCAGCGAGGCGGCTGCGGAGGGTTTGGAGTGCGCATCCACTACGAGAACGTCGCCTGAATTGACGAAGATTGCAGCGTTGCAGTTGATCTCCGCCTGAGGGAGCGCGTGGGCGAAGTAGACGCCGCCGGCGGCCTTCTCGATATCGAAAAGCTGCGTGCTGGCCGTAGCCGACATGGCCTGCGCCCAGGCGGCGCGATGGGAGGCAAGCTCCAGAATGGATGCTCCGGCGAGGGTCCGGCCTATCAGGGTCGAGAAAAAGTCGCGCCGCGTGTGTTTGTGCATGTGAACAATCTTATCCCCGCGCGGCTTCCAGGCTGATTCGCAGTCCCTCGTCGTAGGGAGTCTTCTGAATGTCTCCAAGCAAGTTTCGAAGGGCCGAATCGTCAAGCAGGATGGGCGTCGTGAGCAGGTAATTCATCTCGACCAGTTCGCGCATGATGGGATTGAAGAGGCCGAGAACGCGCAGCATGGTTTTCCCGGCGACGCGATATTTCGGCTTCTTACCGGCCATTTTGAACACGCGTTCGATAAGATCGCGTTGGGTCGCCACGCCGGCTCCAGCGAGGTGCCAGACGCGTCCCCACGCCGTGTCTTTGTCCATCAAGGCACTCACGGCCGGGCCCACGTCGGGCACGAAGACGAACTCGTGCGGCTTGTCGATAGGTCCCAGCATATTCGCAGTGCCGCCTTTGGCCGCCGCTGTAAACAGGCCGTCCAGAAAACTTTTCTCTACTTTGGGTCCATAGAAATCGGGCAGGCGAAGAACGCTGCCGTGAATTTTTCCAGCGGCGTTGACGGCGAGCAGCAGATCCTCCTGCTCCTTGCGCATGCGGCCTTTGAAGGTGTTCGGCTCGCGTGGATGATCCTCCTTTACCGGTGTTGTTTGAGGCGGTC
The DNA here is from genome assembly GCA_049514735.1 of Bryobacteraceae bacterium. Lineage (GTDB taxonomy): Bacteria > Acidobacteriota > Terriglobia > Bryobacterales > Bryobacteraceae > JAICMB01. Next base: position 451 of record JBEKUT010000610.1, on the reverse strand, counting down.
CGTAGGGATACACCGTCCCGATGAGCAGAAGCCTTTCGACTCCTTCCGCAATGGCGGCATCGAGAGTCTTGCGCATTAGAACGGGGTGCAAATGAAACTGGTCGTACGGCACGCCGATCAGGTAAACGATGGTTCCAGACCCGCGCAGGGCTGCGCGCGCCGAAGCCGGATCGTCGGGATTCCACGTCACGATTTCCACTTTGGGATCGCGGCCGAAAGCGCTTTCGAGCGAGGCGCGATTCCGTCCCACGACGCGATATTCGCGTCCTTGCCGTACAAACGCATCGGCGATCGATTTGCCGGTCGCGCCGGCCGCGCCGAGTAAAGTCACTTTCTTCGAATCGCCGCTCATCTATATTAGAAGCATGAACCGGCGCCAACTTTTGCGCAACACCCTCTTCAGCGCGGTTGGGGCGACAGCGGTAAGCGCTCGCGAATTCCCTCCACAATT
>JBEKUT010000609.1:0-3764 GCA_049514735.1 Bryobacteraceae bacterium | reverse complement strand
CGGTGGTCGCCGTATCATTCGATCCGCTTTCTCAGCTTCCGGACTGAGCGCTTTCTTTCCATGCAATTCATCCGGGGAAAGAATCCAGTAAGTGGTTTCATATCCCGCATGCTCGGCGATCTGAAACACGCCAGCCGTCGCGGGTACTACGTAATCTTTGTTCGCTTCGATGGCATTCCGCTCGCCAGTATCCGGGGTCGGGAATAACCAGCTGTCGTGGCCCTCGGCATCGTGATTAACGACATACAAATAGCCAGGCCGATTGGAGTGAAACCGGAAGCGGACTTCATCTCCGCCATGCAGGACCATGCGCGGATCGACCGCGGCCCAGCGGCTATCCTTCATGCGCTCCAGCACCACCTGTACAACCACGCCCGAGCTGTCGTGCGTCTGCGCCGCGGCGGATGCAAGGACGCAGCTTAAGACGGCGAATTGATAACGATGCAACACGAATTACCGATGCTTGAGTTCGAGTTTCTGCACCACCAGAGCTCCCGGTGCGGAGCTGGTGTTGACGGCGTAGACGGCATGTTCCGGATTAATTTTGGGCGCCGTGTCGGCAGGACGAACCTTGCCGCGCACCAGGTCTCTCGATTGAAGCTGCTGCGCCACCATTGCCGGCGTCAACTCATGATCCAGCCCGGTTACGGGCGAGCGCGACACCACAATGTATAGGGTCTCGGTGCCGGCCGGCTCATCGAATCGCAGCGGATCTCCGGTCTTGGCCGGGACCTGAACCGAGTGGAAAGCCTTCAACTTATTGTCCTCGCCAGACTGCGGAAACAGATACGTGCCGTCGCCCGAAGCGCCGCGTGAGAGCAAGTATACGTAGGAATCGCTGTTCACCTCCAGGCGCAGTCGCAGCGCGTCGCCAGTGCGAAACACCTTGTCCGGATCAACCTGCACGCCGTTGCCGGACGGGTCTTCCTGTTCTAATGAATACTTCAGCCCCAGTGGGGCTGGGGCCGGCTTTTTATGCGGCGCAGGCGGGGTAGGTGGATTAGCTGGCTTGGCAGGCGGTGTGCTTTCAGCAGGAGTTTTCGCTCCCTGATCTTCGAGCGCACTCTTCGATTTGTAGTAAAGTTGCCGTGCTTCCAGGCCGCTCGAATCCTGAGCGCTGAGCGACAGGCAAATGAACAGCGGTAGAACGCGAAACGAACCGCGATGTGGAAACACTAAATTCACAGCCACCTCGAAAAGAGGCCATCAGAAACTGATGGACATTGTACCAAAAACCTTCTATAGTCCAATTCGTATGAGCGAGCGACATTCAAAAGTAAGAATTGTGAGCGCGACGGTGATGGCCGGCCTGCTGCTGCAGCCGCTCGGCGCGCAAGATACCGCACCCGACAGCACCGGGAAATATGAGATTCAGATCGTCCGCGGGGCGAGTCTGGTGAATAGCGTCAAGCGGCGGGTTGCCACGGAACCGATCGTCGAAGTGCACGACCGCAACAAGAAACCGGTCGCGGGCGTGATTCTGACGTTCACCTTGCCACAAACGGGCCCTGGCGGGACCTTCACGGCGACCGGCTCGAACCTCGCGACAGTGACCACCGGAGCGGACGGGCAAGCGACGATGCCGCCTTTCCAGACGAACTCTCAAAACGGCTCGTTTAACATTACGGTAAGTGGATCGGTCGGTGGAGAGACGTTGAGCACCGTAATTCCGGTGTCCGATGCGGGAGTCGCTTTTGCGCATTCCACGGCGTTGAAATTGATTATTGTCGGCGCTGTAGCGGCGGGCATCACCTCCGGACTGGTTGTCTCTCAAAGCGGATCTTCAAAGACGACAATTACTCCGGGCACGCCTTCCATTGGTCCAGCGAGCGTACATAAGTAGGAGCGCGTATGACCCATCGGAGATTTCTGTTATTGCTTTTGTGCGCGGGCTTGCCGCAGCTTGCCGCGGCCGCGGATCTGAAAGCCGCCGTGGAAGCGCAGCGGCCATCCATCGCGTCGCCAATCCTTGGCTACATGATATCCGAGGGCCAGTTAGTTGCTATCGAGGGGATCAACGGCGCGGCTCATACCCGTGCGATTTCAGGGTCGCGCGGCACAGGCGATCGCCTCATTCTGCCCCCCGGTCAAAACTACCGATGGGTGGAACGCGGCGGACTAGTCTATGTGTCCTCCATAATCGAAGGAAATCCGCGCGCGATTTCCGGTGCATGGACCGGCGCGGACTTAGTCGCGTTTAATTCGGACGGCAGCGCCGCGATGCTATATCGGAGTACCGGCCGTCTGCAGATTATCACTGGCCTGCCTGGAACGCCTACCGTGGCGCGCGAAATCGACGGACCGGCCGAAGCCACGGCGGCCGCACTGAGCGACGATGCAAATACACTATTGCTGGCCACTGCGCAAGGCGTACACGCAGCATCGGCAAACGATCCATGGCGCTTCGTCCTGGCCGGACCCGTCCACGCAATTGCGCTCATTCCCGGCGGATCGGACGCACTGGTTGCCGCGAAAGATCAAACCTATTTCCTGAAGAGTTCGATGACAACAGAGTTACTGACGAACGACAGCGCCCGTGCAATCGCGTCTTCGGCCGACGGCCGGCTTGGAGTGTTCCTGGCAAGTTCGGGAACAGAAGCGATCGTTGTGGATCTGCGGACGCGAACAACGAAGCGCCTGCAACTCGGCGCGGCGGCCGAAGACATACAACGCGGGCGCGGCAGCGCGATACTGTTTGTCCCCCGCGAAGGCGCGTCGCCGTGGCTGTTCGACTCCACTTCTGGAGCGCTCTCGTTTGCGCCCGCGCTTCCGGAAACGGCGCGTGGGAGGTGATGCATATGAATCGAATTGCTTCTACAATCCTGGTTTCATTCGCGATCGCCGCCGCCAACGGTTACGCGCAAGAAGGCCCGGAAATAGTGGCGAGTTGTCCGGGTTCTATGGCTGCGCCCGGCAGCAGGATTAGCGCAGGGTTTAGCGTTTCCGGACTTCCCGATGTGTCGGTCGTATTCAGTTGGGCCTTGGATAGCGCTCCGGCCGGATTCGCGTTTTCATCTTCAACGGATACTACTTCTGTCACGGTCAGCGGATCGGCCCCCACCGCGCCGGGAACATATACGATCGCGGTAGAGTTCGACTATTCCTTTGTGATCCAGCAGGATTTTACGGTAAGGCGGCCTCGAGAGACCATTGGCGGTCCAACCGTGCTCACTGGATCCTGCTCATTCACCGTGCCCACCCCGTTGCCGCCACCTCCTCCAGTGCCCGCTCTGTCCTTAGCTGGAACTTGTCCTGGAAACGCTATGAGTCCGGGGACCGCGATCAACATCCCGCTCACCGTGTCGGGAGGCAGCGGGCAATATAGTTGGAAGATCGATTCCTCTAGCGGCTTTACTCTTTCTTCTACCACTGGCTCGACAGTTTACGTTCAAGGCACGGTAGGCTCGGTTTCGACCGTCTTCACGGTCACCGTTGTCGATACCGGTGAAAAAGCGTCGCCGGCTGCGTTCACTTGTCCCATCAAAGTAACTCCCACGGCCTTGACCATAACTGGCGCTTGCCCCGCGGGCGCAATTGCGGCTGGTTCCGCGGTAAGTATTCCACTAGCCGCGGCCGGCGGCAGCGGGAGTTACTCCTGGACCATCGATTCCTTCAACACCGGCTTAACCTTGTCTTCTACTACAGGAACCTCAGTTACTGTCCAAGGCACGGCTCCAGCGGCGGGCCAATATAGCTTCGATGTGACAGTGACGGATCTCGCGACCGGCGCAACGGCCTATCTGAGATGCGGCCTCACTGTCAGC
>JBEKUT010000608.1:0-3773 GCA_049514735.1 Bryobacteraceae bacterium | reverse complement strand
CCACGGCTCTGAAATTCGACCTATAACTTCCGGATCTTTATATTCCGGAACCACGCATCGTCACCATGATTCTGCAGCGAAATCGGACAGTCCTTACGCGGCTGCTTCGCCAGCAATTCATAAACGTGCGGCGCATCCTTCCATCTCGTCCCGATGCCCTGCAACGCGTCCGGCGAGTCGAGCGACGAATCCACCACCTTCACGCCGTTCATCCAATGCTCGACATGGTTGCCGCGCAGAACGATGCGTGAATGATTGAACTCGCCCACCGGCTTTAACGGATGGCTCGACGGCGCCACCATATCGTACAACGCGCCGGCGGTGTGCTTGATATGGCTTACGGCATCGCCGTTGCTGCTATCGTCCGTCATCTGATATTCGAATCCGACCACATAATCCTGCCCATGTTCGGGGCGCGTCGTGACACGGTTGTCGTAAGCGTGCTCCACTTGCGTTTCGAATGTCGACCCAACTCGTTGCACCAGCCAGATGCGATCCTGAATCCGATACTTCAACCCGCTATTGCCGGCCGGCGAAATTCGCCAATCCCATTCGAGTTCGAAATCGCGATACGTATCCTCCGAAAACAGGTCTTCCGTTATCCTCGGATGCGCCTTCGCTTTCAGGCACCCATCTTCGATGGTCCAGGCATCGCCGGGCGGCGTTTTCTGCCGCGGGTCCACCCAATGATTCATGGTCTTGCCATCGAACAGCAAGATCCAGCCGGCCTTCGCCTCGGCGGGCGTTAACGTGTTGGGAGGTGACTCCTGCGCCCACGCGCTCCACACAAACAAAGCGGCTGCGATAATCCTCACCGGCCCGCTCCAGCGGACTCGGCCACGTCCACCCACGCCCGTTTCTGCGCGCTCTCCCGCACTTTCTCGAGCAGAATCATGCCCCACAACCCGTCGGCGAAAGTCGGATAATCCACCGGCGCGGAAGGATCGGCAACCTTCGCGTAGAAGCGCTTGAACACCTGCTTGTGGCAATCGTCGTAACCTTCGCTATGGCCGCCGGGCAGATCCGCGAAACTCGCGGCCTTGGGATAGAGAAGCGAAGGATCTTTAATAATGATCTGGTTCGGAGAATTGCGCTGGCCGATCCACAATTCATCCGGGCGCTCCTGATTCCAAGCCACGCCGCTCTTGGTTCCGAACACTTCGAATGTGAAACGGTTTTTGCATCCCGCCGACATCTGGCTGACGGTAAATGAACCGCGGGCGCGATCCCCCAAGTGCAACAGGACCGCGCCGAAATCGTCCGTTTCGATCGGCACCTCGGTGTAATCGTCCGGTTGCAACGTCTTCCCGGCGAACGTCTCGATGGCACCTTTCGGCTTCTTGCGCGTCTTATGGAAGGTCTGAAGCTCGGCGCACACGGCCGTGATTTTCATCCCGGTGACGTGCTGGATCATGTCCATCCAATGCGATCCGATATCGCCCATTGCTCGCAACGCGCCGTTGTCTTTGGTCTCGATGCGCCAGTTCCAATCCGTGTCGTAGAGCAGCCAGTCCTGCGAATAGGTGCCCTGTACGATCAGCACCTCGCCCAGATCGCCATGCTCGATCATGCGGCGAACTTGTTGCACGACAGGATAATAACGGAGATTATGTTCCAACGCATTGGCCTTGCCGGTCTTGGACGCCAGATCGACGAGTTCACGAGCTTCCGCAACGTTTACCGTAAACGGCTTTTCGCACAGCACGTTCTTGCCGGCGTTCAGCGCCGCTTTCGAGATCGGGTAATGCAATGCGTTGGGAGTCAACACATGGACCGCCTCAATCGAGGGATCGGCGAGGATGGTCGTGTAGTCGCCCGTGGTGCGGTCCACTCCAATCGCATCGCCGAAGTCCTTGGCGAGTTGGTCCGTCGCGGAGGCGACTGCGGCTATCTCGACGTTGCCCAAGCGGCGCACTTGCTCGGCATGCACTTTGCCCATGAAGCCCGTGCCTATGATGGCGGTCCGGATTTTACGCATTGGAAGTGTTTTCCTCTATTGGTTGAAAATCGAATTACTGTTAAACTCAGATTCTACAGTAATGCAGGTCCGGATACGATTTCAGCACGGTCCCACTGTCCGGCAGAAGGCTCGCAAGAACCGGCATGTAGCCCTCGCGTCCGCCGCGTTGTTAACCCCCGCCGCCGTTACGGCTTTTGTTCTCAGCATGTGGCGTCTCGGCGCCGATCTCGGCTTCGCCCGTTCGTTCGCCGTACACACCGGTATACTGTCCCACTGGCAAGTCTGGCTGGCGATCTCCGTCGCAATTCAATTCCTCGCGGTAGTCTTGAATCGCTATGGAAATCCGGAGCCGGAGATCCACGATTTGGAAATTGGCGGCACGAAATCCGAGAGCGCCAATTCGAATCGCGAAGCCGCCACGCGGACTCTGTAAGACGCGCAAGCCCGGTTGGGCGACAGGCAGGCGTATGGGAATCGTTTATCGAGGTAGTCAATTCATTACAAGGGTATGTGCAAATCTGGAAGTCGGAGCGGGGCACGTGCATGAATGGGTGCAGGGATAATCACTTTGTGCTTTTGGAGTGTGCGTCGTGGAATTGGCCACCGAAGCTTGTCCTTGTGACTCTATTCGTTGCCGCCACGATGATCGCTAGCGCTCAATCCTCTACAGGACCGCGGGCAGCTCAGGAGACTCAGGCGCGCGGCTTCTGGACCGATCCATCCACGAGCCTGATGTGGACCGGGAGGGACAGCGGCAGAGACGTGAGTTGGAACAAGGCTGTGAAGTACTTCCGCGATTTGCGGTTGGCGGAGTACTCTGACTGGAGGTTGGCGACGCTCGCCGAGTTGGAGGTAATTTACGACAAGAGCGCCAATGCTCCCGGATTAGCTGGTCCGGGCAAAGAAAGTCCTAACACCTGGCACGTGAACGGCAATTTGTTCCTGACAGGTTATGTATGGAGCAGTGAGCGCAGATACGATGATCGCGGACATCCTTCGGGTTACGAGTGGTACTTCGATTTCAACGATGGACGATCAAACAACCAGCCAAGCGGGTTCCCTTATCCCTCCTCCTTTATGCGCGCGTTGTGCGTGCGCGGTTCCCGAAAGTGATTCGCTCAGCGTTCTCCGAGCAGCGGCTCTCTGCGGCGCAAATTTCAAACAGGCGGACATCATCGACGCCGTTCAGCTTCTCCTGAGAGATCGTTTGTACATCGTGCCCACGCCCGCCGATCAGGTCCGCCGTCCGCGAGCCGAGATTCTCGTGGAGTTTGAATTTCACGCCGCGCTCTGGCCGGGGAGATCGACGAACCGCTTGCGGCTAATTTCGGCGTCGTACGCAAGCGCGGCTAGAATATCGTCGCGTTTCAATTGCGGATAATACAGGCGTGTGGCCCCTCTCGGAATGCTACTTGAAGCCGACCGTTCACTTTCAGTTGTCGTCGATCTCAAGATCGGTGCCGGTGTATGGCGTGACGAGGTCTCCGAGTGGCAACCCTGGGTGTCTTCGAAGGACCAAGCGGATGCCTTGAATGATTAAGGCCTTCTACATCTCGTTTCCATCACCCTCGGAATGCGTTTTCGACAAGATTCTGTGGACCGATTGGTACGATGGAATTACCGGGGCAATCGCGGCGCAGACGCAGTTCGCGATGGCGTTTAAGATTGACCTCCTTGCATGGGGTCCGTCAGAGTGGCAGAGGATCTTCGCTGTCTCCCCGTTCGAAATCCACGACTTTGATCGCGTAGTCGCACTCTTGGCCCGCGGCGCTGCACCGGCGTGGCCTAATTGGGACATAGCCTGGCCGTCCGG
>JBEKUT010000607.1:0-3776 GCA_049514735.1 Bryobacteraceae bacterium | reverse complement strand
AACGTAAAAGTTTGCGTTAGATTCGCTCCAACGGCGCGTTTTTCCGCGTCAAACTCACGTTTATAAGGAACCGCGAAACACCTACTTCGGCCCGATCGTAGGGCGGGTTGCGGACAGAGTCAAAGCAGGGCTCAGCAACAACAATGAGTTGGATGGTATCGTGGGTCCCGCCGAGGTCGGGTCTAGTCACGCGTTCTTGGTGCGGGCTACTTGCGGTCGTCGTGGATCTTCGTTCGCACGCAGGCGGTAGCGGCGCATAGAAGCGGTGTTTCGGCACTTCACCGAACAATAAGTGGAGCGGCGTTCGTTGGACACAAAAATCTTTTTGCACGTGGCGCAACGGCGCGCTCGACGTCCATCAAGTACATCCTCAAAGAACATCCGCGCCATCGCCGACAGCAGTGAGCCGCAAGCCAATTGGGGCCGTAGCGCCGAGCCGCCAAACTTGTAGAAATTGGATTCCGAAGCGGCGAGAGAGTTTAGGACCCACAACGCCATGTTAACGGTTCCGAGCCGCTCCTCCGGCCAAGTCGTTCCGACAAAGTGGTCGACCGCGAATTGGGACACAAGCTCCACTGAGTCGGCAAACATAAGTGCGGCTCGCATCCAGGCCCAGAGCGGCTCCTGGTAAATGGCCCAAAACTCCTTCGAGAGTGGCAAGGGATATTGACCATCGGACGGCGGCGTGGAAAAGAAGGTGCGCAACCTGGCATTGTTTTCGTCGATTGTGACCATGAGACTCTCCCAGTCCCAGATTAAGGACTGAGAGGGTGGGAACCGTGACGATCGGGCCGGTTTGCGCACGGCGTAAGGGGCCTCGCTGCTGAACCCGTTATCCCATAATTCTTCGACGTCATTATGGGTGATCCACATACCCGCGATGCGCACATGCCTTCGCTGGATCAGGCAACCCGGGGTTAATCCTGCCGCCAGATCTTGCTCATCCGCTTCACTCGTGGGCGGAAGCACAATCATTTGTACGCTGCTGGGAAGAACGCCCAGGAAACCATATTTGTTGGACCAGTCCAGGATTCGAGAAGCCCCTTTGGGAGACGGTTGATACCGGCCTATGGCGTCGGCTCGAACATGGCTGACCAGCTCGGCGAACTCACCCCAGAGGGTTGGGACGGTGCGGTATTTGCCTTTGACATCATTGAAGCACTCCCAGGGGTTGTAGGCGTGACGTAGAGCTCCGGGGCGGGACGCAAGGCATTGTTTTCGATGGTACAAGCCTCAAAGCGCCACCACTCTGACTGTATATGGTCATGCACTATGTTATCTCCTTTGATCCATCACCGATCTCATTATAGTATTTGACTAGATAGGATTCAAGCATCCATCCTCTGTATCAAAAGGTCGGATAGCTTCCTCTATCGTGCCTTATCCGGCGCGCACGTCCGCAGCTGTCGTACAGCCCGATATCTAACAAAAGAAAGGTTTATGTTGCTTTTATGACCAACTCCACCGTTCGGCCGCTTCAAATCGATTCCTGGCCCGTCGAGCGCCTGATTCCGTTCGCACGCAACGCCCGCACCCATTCCGATGAGCAAATAGCGCAACTTGCTGGCTCCATCAAAGAATTCGGATTCAACAACCCCGTACTGATCGACCCGGAGGGCGGCATCATCGCCGGCCATGGCCGCGTCCTCGCCGCCAGAAAGCTCCGCTTATCCGAGATTCCGGTCCTTGTACTTGCCCACCTCACCGACAACCAGAAGCGTGCGTTCCGATTGGCCGACAATAAACTTGCTCTGAACGCAGGCTGGGATCCGGAGATGCTCCGGCTTGAGTTGGAAGCTCTCGCCGAGCAGGACCTCGGCCTCGAAAAACTGATCGGATTCAGTGACCTGGAACTGGAGGAGCTCCTGGGGGACGTTGAGCACGGGCTCACCGATGCCGATGCAGTTCCCGACCCATTGCCTCGCGTGGTTTCGATCACCGGAGACGTCTGGACTCTGGGCCGCCATCGACTTCTATGCGGTGATGGCACGTCCCAGATGTGGAACGAGTGCTCGACAAACAGCGTTGTGGAATGTCATGCAGCGATTTCCCCTACGATGTCGACTACACCGGCAAGACGCGCAGCAGAATGAAGATGGTCAACGACAACCTCGGTGAGGCGTTTGGGAACTTTCTCAAAGCGGCCTGTCAGGTGATACTCGCCGTCAGCCAAGGAGCGATCTACATCTCTATGTCTTCGAGCGAACTGCACCGCTTGCACACGGCTTTCACCGAGTGCGGCGGTCATTGGTCGACGTATATCATCTGGGCAAAGAACACTTTTACACTGGGTCGTTCCGATTTCCAGCGGCAGTACGAACCGATGTTGTATGGATGGCGTGAGGGAGCTAAGCATTATTGGTGTGGAGCCCGCGATCAGGGGGATGTGTGGTTCATCGACAAGCCTCGCGTCAACGACTTACACCCAACGATGAAGCCTGTGGCACTCGTGGAACGGGCTATCGAAAACAGCAGCCTAAAAGGCGACGTGGTGCTCGATACTTTTGCGGGTTCCGGCACGACTTTGATTGCCTGTGAGACAACCGGCCGCACTGCCTGTTTGGTTGAGATTGATCCTCGCTATGTGGATGTGATCGTAAGACGCTGGCAGGCGTTCACGGGGTGCCAGGCGTATCTGAGCAATGATCATCGTAGCTTTGATCAAGTCGCTGCGGAACGGGCGGAACGGTTATGAACAAACCACGGGGACGGGCCTTTTTACCCGGCAATAAGTTTGGAACGGGCCGACCGAAAGGGAACCGTAATAAAACGACCGTGATGGCGCAGAAACTCCTCGAGAAGTATTCGGAGCCTATCGTTCGCCGGTGCATTGTAGATGCCCTTAATGGAGATCGCGACGCACGTCGCGCGTGTATTGACCGAATCATCCCTGTGCTTCGCGAGTCCGGTGTTCGTATCCGTCTTGGGAAGAAGATAGAAAGCGCTCAAGATGTGAGCAAGGCAGCCGAGCGGGTCCTGCAGGCCATGGCAGGTGGACGGATGAAACCGACCGATGGAGAGCGGCTCGCCCGGGTTCTCGATATGCACCGGCAGGCCATCGAGACGGCGCAGTTAGAAGCGCGCATCGAGAAGTTAGAACAGAAAGAGAGCGAGTGAACTCGCAATCAGATGGTGATTACGAACGAGCAAAGTGGCTAGGCGCAGCCCCGTTTATGTCGGAGATTCTCCAGAGCGGGCGATCCCACTAGAACAGTCCTGCCGATCGCGATGAGACGAACGAAAAGACTTCAGCAAAGAGTGGCAAAGTTAGAACTCTGTCGGGCCCCCGAGGTGCCTCCTTTCTTGATCCAGGGCACCGGCCAGGACGGCCAGGTATACGTGCTGGCTGTGATGCATCAACAGAACGGTGACCTCGGGCTGTGGCAACACGGCGCCGGCATCGACCCTGCGCCAAGCACAATCGCGTTATTGCAGAAGTGGAACATCTCGATTCGACGTACGGAGGTGGATGGAGTGGCGGCATGGTGCGTTGACACCGCGGCAAATCGAGATTCGACTGGATCCGAGTCGCATTACCAGGCAAACAAACGATGATGGTAGACGCCGCGATCGAGTGATTACCTGCTCGCGCGCGACTCATGGATTGAGCGACTACAGGCGTGCTTGGCCCGAGCGCGACGCGCGGAGCAGGTGACGCACCGCAATCTCTGGGTGGACCTACCGAAGGTCAATATTGGATGGGCAATAAGTGGCAACGATGGACTTGCTTTCGTCTCTCCGGAGAGCGTTCATGTTGGTGGGCTCTGCGGAGCACC
>JBEKUT010000606.1:0-3782 GCA_049514735.1 Bryobacteraceae bacterium | reverse complement strand
GACGTCGTCGGGGCCGGGCAGGTAATTATATTCAGGCGCGCGCAGGAATCCGAAGCCGTCAGGCAGACATTCGAGGACGCCTTCCGAGAAGATCAGTCCGCTTTTTTCCGCCTGCGTCTGGAGGATCTTGAAGATCAGTTCCTGTTTGCGCATGCCGGCGACGCCGGCAATGCCGAAGTCCTTGGCGACTTGGTTGAGCTTCTGGATGCTCATGTCTTTGAGCTCCACCAGATCGAGCGTGGCGCCGCCGTTCTTGGCCTGGTTCTGCGCGCCGGGTGAATGGCGGCGGCCACGTTCGCCGGGACGGTTCTCCGGCAGAGGCGGCGGAGCGGGCTTCTGTTCAACGGGTTTGGTCTCGACTGGCGCCTGGCTGTCGGCACGCGGCTGCTCGGCTGGTTTTTCGACAGGCGCGGCCTCGTTAACCACGGCTGCCGGAGCCGGGACGCTGGGCTGCGGCGGGGCTGGGGGAGGCGCAATTGCCGGAGCCGTTGAAACCACGACAACCGCCTTCGTCTCACTTTTCTCTAACGTTACAGGCGCGCTCTCGGCGGGCTTGCTCTCGGGCGCTTTTGCAGCGCTGGCGGCCTTCTCGCCCTTCGCTTCCGACCGCTTCCCGTTGGCCTTCTCGTGATGAGCAGCAGGCGCTACGACGGGTTTTTCTTCGTTATGTTCCAAATCGCTTGCCAAATTTCCCTCGCTCCCCGGCACTCTACGGCCGAGAACTGCAGCGGCTCCGTCTCCGAATTGCTCCGAATCGCGGACATGCCGTGCAGCCGCTCTTTTTGAGTCTTTAACTTATCCGTCTTTGTGGCGATCACTACGTATCGCCGGTTGTGGAACTCAAGCCAATTCTTGAGTTCAATGTCCTTCTCCATCCAGCCCCGGCGGGCATCCAGGATCAGAAAACAAGTCTGCAAAGCTTTCCTGTGCAGGAGGTATTGCTCGATGAGCTGCTGCCACCGGCCTTTGATTTCCTTCGGGACCCGGGCATATCCATACCCGGGGAGATCCACGAATTGAACCCTGTCTTCGACCCGATAGAAATTGACGACCTGCGTACAGCCCGGTTTCGAGCTGGTGAAGGCCAGTCCACTTTCGCCGACCAGGCAATTGAGCAGACTGGATTTACCGACGTTGCTTCTGCCCAGAAAAGCAATTTCCGGGAGACCGTCGGCCGGAAACTGATCCGGCCGTCCGGCGCTAATAACAAATTCCGCTTTCACAGGTTTCCCGCCAGGCGGCTACCTGCATCCAGCCCGTGCTACAAGGCCGAATCGCAGCGGCACACCCTAATGCGAGACTCTTTCTTCCGTGCGGGCAATCTCCACCGGCGACGTGCTCGCCGCCAGAGGAAGCGCCACAATTTCACGCTCCAGCGCGAATTTCAAAACCTCGTCCATCGATGTCACAAAGTGCAACGTCATATCCTTGCGGATTTGTTCCGGGATATCGGGAAGGTCTTTTTCGTTGTCCTTCGGGAGAACGATCTCGTGAATCCCGTGTCGATGGGCGGCCAGAAGTTTCTCTTTCAGACCCCCAATGGGCAGTACCCTGCCGCGCACGGTGATTTCACCCGTCATCGCGATATTACAACGAACTGGGATGTTCGTCAAAGCGCTCGATATGCTGGTAGCGAGCGTGATGCCCGCCGAGGGACCATCTTTGGGGATAGCGCCCTCCGGAACGTGCACATGAATATCGAGATTGCGATAGAAATCTCGCGGTAATCCAAGAAGTTGCGCGCGCGACCGGATGTAGCTCATGGCGGCATGGGCGGACTCCTGCATCACGTCCCCCAGTTTTCCGGTGGTGATCAGCTTGCCGCGCCCTTCCATAACGGCGGCTTCGGTGGTCAGGATCGAGCCGCCCACTTCGGTCCAGGCTAAACCGGTTGTCGCACCGATCTCGTTCTGTTTCTCCAACTCCAGATCGCGGAATTTTTGAGGGCCGAGAAACTCAGAGACAGTGTTCGCCTGTAGGACGACTTTAGCGGGACTCTTATCGCCCTGGACATCGCCCTTCTTTCCGTTCTCTTTCGTGGAGAGAGAGTTGACGACTTTGCGGGCGACCTTGCGGCAGATATTTCCGATTTCGCGTTCGAGATTGCGAACGCCCGATTCGCGCGTGTAGAACTGGATCAGAGCCTGGACACCGGCATCGGTGAACTCAATACGGTCGTCGGTGACGCCGGTCTGCTTCACCTGTTTCGGAACCAGGAAGCGCTTGGCTATTTCCAGTTTCTCAAGCTCGGTGTAGCCAGAGAGACGAATGACCTCCATGCGGTCCTGCAGGGCCGGGGGGATGGTGTGCAACACGTTGGCGGTGGCGATGAAGAACACCTGGCTGAGGTCGTACTCAACGTCGAGGTAGTGATCCATGAACATGTAATTCTGTTCCGGATCGAGCACTTCGAGCAGGGCGGCTGAGGGGTCGCCACGGAAGTCGGTCGACATTTTATCGACTTCGTCGAGCATGAACACCGGGTTGCGCGTACCGGCCTTCTTCATCATCTGAAGGATCTGGCCGGGCAGAGCGCCGATATAGGTGCGGCGATGGCCGCGCACTTCGGCCTCATCGCGCACGCCGCCCAGCGACAGGCGCACGAACTTGCGTCCAGTGGCCTTCGCAATGGACATGCCGAGCGAAGTTTTGCCGACGCCGGGAGGTCCGACGAAACAGAGAATGGATCCTTTAGGATTCTGGACTAAGCGGCGCACGGCCAGGAATTCGAGGATACGTTCCTTGATCTTCTCCAGCCCGTAGTGATCCGATTCGAGGATCTGCTGGGCGAAGTTGAGATCGCGGATTTCCTTGGACTTCTTCTTCCACGGCACGGCGAGAAGCCAGTCGAGGTAGTTGCGGGAAACGGTGGACTCGGCCGACATGGGCGGCATGTTCTCCAGCCGCTTTAGTTCCGCGATGGCCTTGTCGTAAGCGTCCTTGGTCATGCCGGCAGCGTCGATCTTCTTCTTGAGCTCGTCGATCTCGCTCTTTTCGCCGCGGCCCAATTCTTTCTGGATCGCCTTGATTTTCTCGTTGAGATAATACTCTTTTTGCGCCTTTTCCATCTGGCGCTTGACGCGGCCCTGGATGGTGCGGTCGACATTCAGCTTCTCGATTTCAATGTCGAGAAGGTCGGCGACGCGAGTAAGCCGGTCGATGGGATCGAAGATCTCAAGCAGTTCCTGCTTTTCCTCGATGGTGAGCTGCAGGTTGGCGCCGACGGTATCGGCGAGCTTCCCGGCGTCGTCGACGCGGATGGCCGCGACCATGGTTTCGTAATTCAGGTTCTGGCTGAGCTTGACGTATTGTTCGAACAGCCCGGTAACGCGGCTCGTCAGCGTCTCCAGCTGCGGACCGGCTTCGATCTTGAAATTGAAAGTGCGCACCACGGCGCGGAAGAAGCCTTCGTCCTCGGTGACCGAGACGACCTTGGCGCGCTCCACGCCCTCCACCAGCACCTTGATGTTGCCGTCCGGCAGTTTCAGGCTCTGGACTATGTTGACGACGCAGCCGACGCTGAAAATCTCGTTGGGGCTGGGCTCGTCGATCGACGCGTCGTGCTGGGTGGCAAGAAATATCTTCTTGTCTCCCGCCATGGCGTCTTCGAGCGCGCGCACGCTCGACTCGCGCCCCACCACAAAGGGCGTCATCATGTACGGACAGATGACGACATCCCGAATGGGCATCATCGGGAGGCGTCTGGTGTCGGACTTTTCTTTCGAGGTCAGCATGGTTCAAAGGTTGGCGGGGATCCGATATGGGCGGCCCGCCCCACCGTG
>JBEKUT010000605.1:0-3784 GCA_049514735.1 Bryobacteraceae bacterium | reverse complement strand
ACATCGAACTCGTGCTGAGCGATCTCGTCGTGGTTGAGAAGCGCATGGAGCGCCTCGATAAGGACCGCAAGAAGCTGAAGGATCCGCAATTGGATCGCGAGTTCGCGGTGCTGGAGCGCTGCAAGGCCACGCTTGAAGCGGACACCCCTCTGCGAAGTTTGGAGCTGACCGCAGACGAGGAAAAGCTGATCCGCGGATTCCAGTTCCTCTCTCAGAAGCCGATGCTGTATGTGTTGAACATCGGCGAGGAAGACGCTACGCGATTAGGTGAAATCGAGGAGAAGTATCGCACCGGCGCTCTGGCGGGCCGCGCTCGAACAGCCGTGGCCGGTATCTGCGGCAAGATCGAAGCGGAACTGGCGGAGTTGCCCGCCGCGGAAGCCGCCGATTATCTCGCCAGTTACGGATTAAACGAATCCGGCCTGGAACGTTTGATCAAGGCGACCTACGCGCTGCTCGGCCTGATGTCTTTCCTGACCGCCGGCGAGACCGAGGTCCGCGCCTGGACCATCCCTCAAAACAGCACCGCGCCGAAAGCGGCCGGCGCCATTCACAGCGATTTTGAGAAAAAATTTATCCGCGCTGAAGTGGTGAACTGGAAGGCTCTCATCGATCACAACGGTTATCCCGGCGTGCGCGAGAAAGGTCTGCTGCGGCTGGAAGGCAAGGAATATATAGTAAAGGACGGCGACGTGTTGGTCATCCGGCATGGCTAATTATGGACAAGACCATTCGCAAATATAGCGACTTCGATGAGATGAAGGCCGACGAATATCGCTACTGGCAGAGCCGTCCCGTGCATGAGCGGTTGGACGCGGTTGAGGAAATGATCCAGACCGCCTACGCACTCAAAGGTTGGGAGATCGAGCCGGATGTACCAAGACTACAAAGACCTTTTTGTCCGCCTTCCATGCCCATGGCGTTAGATACGTCGTCGCTTTACGAAGGACCTTGACCTCTTCATAAAAGCAGAGGCCGCGAACGCGCAAGCAACTAATTTATTGCCTGAAAACTCGCTTCCGGGCGCATCCGCGACTTGCCGATGTTGAGGATATCCGCAAGGCGGCACAAAGCCAACGGCCAGAGGAACCCGGAACCGAACGGCCCTAACTGACAGCCCCGGTTCCACCAAAGAGTAAATTTCGGGGAAAAAAAGGCAGCCAGTGAAAGTTACTCCCGGCCAAGACGAGCCCATAAAAAGCAACTTCAGGAGTGGCGAAGTTGCGGTTAGCGCGGAGCTGTGGTGACGACGATCAGAGCGAAATAGGCCAAAGCCGAAATGCCGCCCGCAAAGAACTGCCCCCACTCCTTCATGCGAGGCCGCAGCTGGACGAAGCCAGCGACGCAAGCGACGATGAGCAAGAGATGAGCCACGCCGCCCACCGTCACCACCAGCGTCAGCGTCTCCGATCGGTTCATATGGCCCGTGCTGACAAGAGACCAAAACTGCTCCGCTCCTGCCTCGAAGTTATGGGTCACGAACAAGTTGAGACAGTTCCAGGCTACCGGTATGATGACCCCGATGCCAAACCCCCACGGACTGTTTCGTCGAGTGAGCGCGATAACGGCTAGATAGATCAGAGCCTGGAACAAGTGCAGAAGGCGAAGCTGTGGAACAAGGATGGCCGAAAGCAAAAGGGCCAAAAGGAAGAGGCCAACGCCGATGGTAATCGACACTCTCTTCCAGCGGGACCCGCCCACCGGTTCTTTTCTCACACCGCTCGTTACGCAGAGACCGGCCGGATAGTTCCAAAAGTCTTCTCACAAGGGGTACGATTCGGGACGCGAAACCGGACTGCTTCCACATTGCCACCGCAATAGAAATGCATTGCAGATGGATCTACTCCGATCATCAAAAGGGCAGTTTGATTTCGGCAAGAGCGTCCCCGTCGAGTGATTTGCGATCAAGCTCATCGCGCGGCTCGATGAGAAGGAATCTATTGTCACGGCGCGGCTAGATGCGAGAATGAGTTGAGCGCAATCGCAAATACGCGGCGAAACGCCATGGACAAGACCATTCGCAAGTATACCGACTTCGATGAGATGAAGGCCGACGAGTATCGCTACTGGCAGAGCCGCCCGGTACATGAGCGGGTAGCCGCCATTTGGGAACTCACCGAAGAAGCTTACAGGATGAAGGGCATGGGGCCGGATGCATTTAGACTTCAGAGAACTCTTGTCCGCTTTGAACGACTGCAAAGTTAAGTACCTTGTCGTCGGAGACTACGCCGTGGGTGTTCACGCGCAGCCATGCGCCACAAAGGATTTTGACCTTTGCCGACTTCGCCGCGCCTGGCCCGTTTTTCGCATGGGGCGTGAGCCGGTCGGCGTTGACATTATCACCGCAATACCGGGAGTTGAGTTTGACGGCGCGTGGGACCGCCGGCTCGAGGATGTTGTCGACGAGGCGACCAATTTGCGGGCGAGTTTCATTTCTCGCAACGACTCGATAGCCGCAAAATTAAATAAATCCATCACGGGCAACCGCTCCCTTCCGGTCACGGCTCGGAAAAAAAGCGTCCGGCGCGCTATAGCAAATTCATCCGAGCCAGCACGGCCGTGAATCGCGGGTCCGCCCGCACCGCATCGAAACGCGGATCGAGTTTCAGGAACAGTGTCCCGGCCCAATGGTCTGCACAGGCCTTCTCCAGCCACTCGAGAGTCCGCTCCGGGTCGAAACTCGCATAGGCGAGGACTAAACCCGGCACTGCGCCCTGCGCTTCCAGTTCGCGAATGATAGCGTGGGCTTCGCCGATGTGACCGGCAGCCGCCAATGCACCCGCCAACTCGCCCCGCCGCTTGGTGAGACTGGGATCCTCAGTCGATTTACGGAGCGCCGCCACCGCCTCTTCGGCGCGCCCCAGAGCCAGCAGCGCTTCGCCGATGCCCCAGTGAGTGTGGCGCTCTTCGGGCCCCAGTTCCAGAGCCCTTTGAAACCAGGTTAAGGCGGTGTTGTGATCCCGCGCTAAATGATATTGGAAGCCCAGGCTGCGGTGCGCTCGTACCGAGAGCGGATCGAGGTTCAGGGCCCCTATCGCCATCGCGATCGCGGCAGCGGAATCGCCGGCCTGGGCATAATACAAGGCCTGCTGCAGGTAAGCGGTGATGTAGTTGGGCTGCAGTTCGCGGGCGCGCTCAAACAACTTCTCTCCGTGGCGCCAGGACCAGTCGACCATGCTGATGGTTGTAGCGAGCGTGACGAGAGCTTCCGCGCAGTCCGGATCGAGTCGCAGCGCTTCCTGCGAGGCGCGCCGGCTCATAGCGCCGAGATCGGCCGGACGTCCGAGTCCGAAGGTGATCAGCCAGTTGCACGCTTCCGCGATCGCCGCGTGGGACGGCGCGTATTCGGGCGCGAGGACCACCGCCTCGTTGAAGAATTCAAGGGCCGTCCGTATACCCTGGCCTGTCAGCGAACTCATCGCGTGCCGGCCCTGGAGATAGAGCGTGTAGGCGCGATAGTCGGGAACTACCGTCGAACGGACCGTTTCTCCGCGCGCGCTGGTCTCGCCCACAACATTGGCGGCGACGGCTTTGGCGATCTCATCCTGGATTCTGAAAATATCGTTGAGGTCGCGATTAAACGTCCGCGTCCACAAGTATTTTCCCGTGGCGGCGTCGATAATTCTCGCCGAAACTCGCACCCGCTCCCCCGCGCGCCTGACGGTGCCTTCCACCAGCACTCCGGCGCCGAGCCGCGCTCCGATCTCCGCGGTGTCCATTTCGCCCAGTTGAAAGCGCAACGCCGAACCCCGCGCAACTACCCGGATCCCCGGCAGCGAGGCCA
>JBEKUT010000604.1:0-3802 GCA_049514735.1 Bryobacteraceae bacterium | reverse complement strand
CGACAGATTCGTCGAGGATTTCCTCCAGCAGGATTGCAGGTCTTGCAACCGCCTTACTTCCGCTCAGCGCTTGTTGAAATCAACCATACGGAAGAATTGTAGTGACGTAACGGTACATATAGGGGGTGGTCCGGATCAAGGATCCAGCATCGGCCCGGTATGCATGCACCGGCGCTTCAGGGGACATTCGGCATGGCGCCGCAGCAGCGAAGACAAGGCAAATAGTTATGCTAAAATCCGCTTGGACATCCACGCCGGCACCTTCGGAATAACCGATTCATGGCCCTGCGAAACGACAAGAAGGCGGCCGATGTGAAGAAGAGAGCCCTGACAGATGTCATTGGAAAGCGCGGCGAAAACATCGTGGAGCTTTGTCTGACAGAATATTCTAACTTTCCGGCCCCGCTATTCGACCTTACGCACCTGGGCGACAAGTGGCCAGTGGTCGATTACTACGTGGAGCTGACGACCGTCGACCGCCGCCACGAATCCAAAGAAGAGCTTGGCAATTTCCACGAGCCGGGAGGGCGTCGCCGGTCTCCTGGAGATTCCGGCGCCGACCTTCATTCTGGGCATCCATGAGCCCTCAAAACGGGTGTTCATTCGCCCGGTTCATGATGGCATCGCTGTGAAAGCGATCACCCGCATACCCATCGGATACGAGCTGACAGCGAAGAATCTGAAAATCCTTCATGATGAAGTTGTACGATTTTGGAGACGGAGGCGGCACAAGCCGACCGATTCGGTATTTCTATGAACAATACGAAGCCGCAGGCAGGACTCGTGGGCAGAAGGGCCGAATTGATGGCCGAACTCTTCCTGCAGGATTTGGGGGCGACGTTCGTTTCGCAGCCAACTGCCGACACAGGTATCGATTTCGTCGTCGCTTTTCCCAACGGCCAGGGCGGAATGAATCTGAGTGCAGTTGAGGTCAAGGCAACGGAACAACCCGTTGGGGACTTCTATCCTTTGGAAACCAAGTGGTACAAGCGGCTTGCGCATTCCAACGTTCCATCGTTGCTGCTTGTGGCGGACGCCAAACGCAACCAGCTCTACTTCGCTTGGCCCGGCGAGGAAGACGTTAATTCTTCCGTTCGCACAGTTCGGGTCCGAGTAACGCCCATCGACGACGAAGTGAAAGAGCAGATTCGGGGACGGCTCGCGGGAACCGATAAGCATTATCCCGTAAACGACCGCCGCTGATCCCCTGCGCGAGCGCGCAGTTCTCCACAGCGGCTTGGCGCCAGGCCCCGGAGCGTCCCTTGCAACCCCGGAGGCGGTGTGTTGCGGAGCTTCGGGTCGCTTAACGTGCCCGTCACCGCAAGCCGCGGCCCGGATAAAAATGTCATGCCTGGTTGCGGGCCAGGACGTCTATCGAGCGGGAAACAGACGACAAAAACCGATCGTCTGTTCTACACGTTCACGGGGAATTTGAGTTTTCTTACTCCTGGTAAGTGGTTGAGGGGTAGTTAGTTGGCGGATTTGGGCACTCCATCGAAAACTAAATTAGCTGGATGTTCCCGCAGAATGAGGGCGTGAACTGGTTACCTGATGGAACGCCTAGAATGGCGCGAACGGACGCTCAGATTGTCGCGGCCGATGTGCCGGATGTCTGGAAGAGAATCCGATCGGTTTTGATGCGGGCTTTGGGACCTTATCCCGAGGCTCGGGATTGTGTGGCGCGGGCATTGGAGGAGGAATTTGAGCGGAGAACCTGAGGGCGTCGGCGAACTTCTTTGCGCCTGGGATGCCGCTCGTTTCGCCCGTGAGCGGCTGGGGTTCATTGCCGATGCTACGCAGACGCGGGTATTGAACGGATCGATCCGGCGCGGATTGTTGAACTGCACGCGGCAATGGGGGAAGTCGACCATCACCGCGATTCTGGCGCTGCATCGCGCGTATTTTCACGATGACAGTCTTACGATGGTGGTTTCGCCCAGCGCTCGACAGAGCGGGGAGTTTCTGCGGAAGGCGAAGACGTTCGCGCGCAAGCTCGGCATGCGGGCGCGCGGGGACGGCGACAACGAGATTTCTCTGGCGCTGCCCAATGGGTCGCGAATTGTGGGATTGCCGGGGTCGGAGGCGACGGTGCGCGGATTTTCGAATGTCTCGCTGATGCTGGTGGATGAGGCGGCGCGCGTCAGCGATGAACTCTATCGGGCGGTGCGGCCGTTTCTGGCCGTTGCAGATGGCGACCTATGGCTGGTGAGTACGCCGTGCGGGAAGCGGGGGTTCTTTTGGGAGGAATGGTCAAATAGCGGGGCGGGGTGGGAGCGGTTCGAGGTTAAGGCCACCGATTGTGCGCGAATTTCGGAGAAGTTTCTCGAAGATGAGAAGAGGACGATGGGGGAGCGTTGGTTCGGGCAGGAATATCTTTGTGAGTTTACGGATGTGAGTAATTCGTTGTTCGACCGCGACCTGATTGAGCGGGCGTTTACGGATCAGGTGCGGCCGTTGACGTTTTAAAAGTTCTAAGTTCCGATGTCGGAAGTTTGAGACAATGCGTTGCACCAAACGCCGCTCCGCGGTAAGACCGAACTCAGAACTGCCGGCTCCACTCCCTCGGCCACCGTTCCACCACCACCTTCGTCTGCGTAAAAAACTCCACGCCGTGGCTCGCCTGCGCATGCAGATCGCCGAAGAAGCTTTCGCCCCAACCGCTGAACGGAAAATACGCGATGGGAGCCGCGACCCCTACATTGATGCCGACATTTCCGGCCTGCACTTCCGTCTTAAACCGCCGCGCGCTGGCGCCGTCGCTGGTGAACAGACACGCCATGTTGCCATAGCTGCGCGCGTTCACCATCCGGATCGCATCGTCCAGCGTCTTGGCGTGCATGAGGCTGAGCACCGGACCAAAAATTTCCGTCTTTGCGATCTCGCCCTCGGGCGGCACGTTATCCAGAATGGTGGGAAAGACGAAAAAACCATCTTCGTAATCCTGCACCTGTTTGCCGCGTCCGTCGACCAGAACCTTTGCGCCTTCCCGCTCGCCCTTCGCGATCAGGCTCTCGATGCGCTGCTTGCTCTCAGCCGAAATCACGGGCCCCATCTCGATTCCATCGCCCATGCCGTAGCCGATCGGGCGCGGGCGACCGGCTCGAGAAACATAGAGCCAGGCCTGAAACCGTCAACTTCACCAAGCCGCCTGCCACGCAAATAAGGGAAGCATATCGATCAATCAATCGCACGTACAAGAAAACGATCGATGGATACGATCTCTTTTCCAGGGCCAACCCTAAAATCGCCTACGACTCCTGTCCATACTCACAACGAATGCTCGACACCATGCTCGACTTGGCGAAGAACGCTATCTGAGATCATAACTACGTGAGGCGATCGACCGCCTTCTTCCTTCTCGTCAGCGCCTGCTGGGTTCTCCTTCTTTATCGCCAGGTCATCGGCGCGCCATTTCTATACGACGACGTTGCCCAGATCCCGCAAAATGCGCAGCTCACATCGTGGAGCGGAATCGCCGGCTATTTCCTCCACGCCGTCCCCTTCAACAAGGACTACCGCAACATCGGCGGAGCTTTTTATCGGCCGCTCTTCTGGGCGAGCCTCGCGTTCGACCGGGTCCTTTGGGGACTGAACCCCACCGCCTTCCATCTGACAAATCTGCTGCTTCATTGGATCAACGGCGTACTCGCATTCGTGCTCCTCCGAAGACTCGGAATGCAAGCCCTGCCATCAAGCGCCTCCGTCATGATTTGGCTGGGTTTGCCCATCAACACCGAAGCAGTCGCATGGATCTCCGGACGCTCGGTGGTTCTGATGACGTTCTTTATCCTGGCTGGTCTGC
>JBEKUT010000603.1:0-3802 GCA_049514735.1 Bryobacteraceae bacterium | reverse complement strand
GATTCAGATCCAGCAGAATCAGGTCGGGCCGCGGATCAACGCCCCGCAGGTATTGCAGGGCGGCCTCTCCGTCTTCGACAACCTGTAACCGCTTGGCAATGGAACCGAGCTTGAACGCCTCTCGAATGAGGAACACGTCACCCGGATTGTCCTCTACCAGCAGGATCTCGATTTCGTCCGTTCGATTCAAAACCAAATTTCCTATTCCTCGTCGGCGCGGAGCTTGGTGAGTACGCCTAAGTCTTCGAGCGTCGTTGTGTCTCCCTTTACTTCACCACTCCCGGCGAGTTCGCGCAAGAGGCGCCGCATGATTTTTCCGCTGCGGGTTTTCGGCAGTGCATCGGTGAATCGTATGTCGTCCGGTTTCGCCAGAGCGCCGATTTCCTTGGCCACCCACTGGCGCAATTCTTCCTTGAGTTGATCGGAAGCTTTGTAGCCGGCCTGTAGGGTCACGAAGGCCGCAATTCCTTGCCCTTTGATCTCGTCGGGACGTCCGACCACGGCTGCTTCCGCTACCTTCGGATGCGCCACCAGCGCCGATTCCACCTCCATGGTGCTGAGGCGGTGACCGGAAACGTTAATGACATCGTCGATGCGGCCCATGATCCAGAAGTAGCCATCCTGATCGCGCCGCGCGCCGTCACCCGTGAAATACATGCCCGGAAGCTGCGACCAGTACTGTTGTTCAAAGCGCTCCGGATCGCCGTAAATAGTTCGCAACATGGCCGGCCAAGGACGTTTTATTACCAGATATCCACCACCGCCCGGCGGTACGGATTCTCCCTCGCGAGTCACAACATCGGCAGCTACACCAGGGAGCGGCAGCGTTGCGGACCCCGGTTTTGTAGGAATCGCGCCAGGGAGCGGCGAGATCATGATCATGCCCGTTTCGGTCTGCCACCAAGTGTCCACAATAGGACAGCGGCCGCGCCCAACCACCTCGCGATACCACATCCAGGCTTCCGGATTAATCGGTTCGCCCACTGAACCAAGCAGGCGAAGACTCTTCATCTCATAGCGGCGCGGAAGCTCTTCTCCATAGCGCATGAACGCCCGGATCGCGGTGGGAGCGGTATATAGGATATTCACCTTGTGACGTTCAATAATTCGCCAGAAGCGGTCGGGCTCCGGCCAATTGGGAGCGCCTTCGTACATCACGGTGGTCGCTCCATTTTGCAGCGGGCCATAGACGATGTAACTGTGGCCAGTGACCCAACCAATATCGGCGGTACACCAGTAAGTGTCGTCGTCTTTAAGATCGAATACCCACTTACTCGTAATGTAAGTGCCCACTGAGTAGCCGCCCGTCGTGTGCAGGATGCCTTTAGGTTTGCCCGTCGTTCCGGATGTATAGAGCAGATAGAGCGGATGCTCGGCGTCCAGCGGCTCCGCGGGACACTCGTCCGAAGCTTTGTCCATCAGTTCGTGCCACCACAAATCGCGGCCCTCCTGCATTTCGAGCGGCGAGCCGGTGCGCTTATAAACTACGACATGCTTGACTGACGGACAGGATTTCAGCGACTCATCGACAGCGGCCTTCAACTTTACTTCGCCGCCGCGCCGGTATGACCCATCCTGAGTGATGACCGCGACGGCTTGTGAATCCGTGATGCGATCGACCAGAGCGTTGGCCGAAAAGCCGCCGAAAATCACAGTATGCGGCGCACCGATGCGAGCACAAGCAAGCATCGCGATGGGCAACTCCGGCGTCATCCCCATGTAGATGGCCACCCGGTCGCCCTTTTGCACGCCAAGAGATCTCAGGACGTTCGCGAACTTCGATACTTCGATGAGCAACTGCTGATAGGTCAGCGTCCGCACCTCACCCGGCTCGCCCTCCCAAATCAGCGCCGCCTTGTTTTTGCGCCACGTGGCCACGTGACGATCCAGACAATTGTATGAGAGATTGATTTGGCCGCCTACGAACCATCTCGCCCACGGCACGTTCCAATCCAGAACCCGGTCCCAGGGCTTGAACCAATGCAGTTCGCGGGCGATACCTGCCCAGAACGTATCCGGGTCGTCTTCAGCCTGTTTGCACAAACGGCGGTACTCATCCAGTCCCTGGATGTTCGCGTGGGCTTTGAAATCCTCAGGACATTCAAATACGCGCTGTTCCTGGAGTGTGGTTTCGATATGGGCCGGCATGATTGCTTGTTTGATAACACAGGTGGGGAGATCCGTGCCACTCAGTACAATACAAACATCCATGGACCGATTCGAAGAAGTCCGGCGGCGGCATCGCGCCGCGGAAGAGGGCGGCGGCCTCGCAAGACGCGAACGTCAGCATGAAGATGGCAAGCTATCGGCGCGTGAACGCATCGATTTGCTTCTCGACGAAGGAACATTCGAAGAGACCGATAAGCTGGTACGGCATCGTTGCCGCGATTTCGGCATGGACTCCACGGTCGTCGACGGTGACGGATTTGTCACCGGCTATGGACAGGTGAACGGAAGACTCACCTTTGCCTTCGCGCAGGATTTCACGGTCTTCGGCGGCTCATTGTCGGAGGCGAACGCGCTGAAGATTTGCAAGATTATGGATCTGGCGCTCAAGATGGGCGCGCCCGTGGTGGGACTGAACGACTCCGGAGGCGCCCGCATTCAGGAAGGAGTGCTCTCGCTCGCAGGCTACGCCGACATTTTCCTGCGCAATACGTTATCCAGCGGAGTCATTCCGCAGATCTCGGCAATTATGGGTCCGTGCGCCGGCGGCGCCGTTTACTCACCCGCGCTAACCGATTTCATTCTCATGGTGGACCGCACCAGTCACATGTTTGTCACCGGTCCCGACGTTATAAAAACGGTTACACACGAAGAAGTGAGCAAAGAAGAGTTGGGCGGCGCCGAGACTCACAATTCTAAGAGCGGCGTTGCTCACTTCATTGCCGCGGACGATCGCGATGGGCTGCGCATGATCCGTCACCTGTTATCGTTCTTGCCTCAAAACAATCGCGAAGATCCACCGCTGCGCCCGACCACCGATCCGTATGACCGTGCCGACGCAGCGCTAGATTCGCTCGTGCCCGCCGAATCGAACATGCCGTATGACATCAAGGACATCATTCATCGCGTAGTGGACGATGGCGAATTCTTCGAAGTCCACGAACACTATGCGCGGAACATTGTGGTGGGCTTTGGGCATTTCGGGGGCCGCAGCGCGGGCATCGTAGCTAATCAGCCCGCGTTCCTGGCCGGCTGTCTCGACATCAATTCATCGGTGAAAGCTGCGCGGTTCGTGCGCTTTTGCGACGCCTTCAATATTCCGATTGTCACGTTCGAAGACGTCCCGGGTTTTCTGCCCGGCACGGAACAGGAGTTCGGCGGCATCATCCGGCATGGCGCCAAGCTGCTCTACGCCTATGCCGAGGCCACCGTGCCCAAGGTCACCGTCATCACCCGCAAGGCTTACGGCGGCGCCTACGACGTCATGGGCTCCAAGCACCTGGGCGGTGACGTTAACCTGGCCTGGCCCACGGCGCAGATCGCGGTCATGGGCGCGCAGGGCGCGGTGAATATCCTGTACCGCCGCGAGCTGGCCGCGGCCGACGACCCCGACGCGCTGCGGGCCCAGCGGGTCACCGATTACGAGGACACGCTCGCAAACCCCTTCATCGCCGCCGAGCGCGGCTACGTCGACGCGGTCATCCGGCCGGCCGAGACCCGCTCGGAGGTAACCAAAGCCCTCCGTGCGCTGCGGACCAAGCGGCAAACCCTCCCGCCCAAGAAGCACGGGAACATACCGCTCTAGCCTGGGGGGACGCCCCCCTGGAACCCCCCGCTGCGCTTCGCGCCCGCGCGG
>JBEKUT010000602.1:0-3804 GCA_049514735.1 Bryobacteraceae bacterium | reverse complement strand
GGTCGCGTCACTCGATCCTAATGTCCCGGTTTATCTGAGCGCCGAAATGACAGCGCTAGTCGGCGATACGATCAGTGATCGGCGATTTACGATGGCGCTGCTTGCCATCACGGGTATCCTGGCCTTGATTCTCGCGGCCGCTGGCGTGTACGCGGTGGTTTCTTATGCAACCTCGCGCCGCACGCAGGAGATCGGCATTCGCATGGCGCTCGGCGCAACACGCGGCAATGTTCAAAACCTGGTGCTGCGTGAAGGAATGCGAATGGCCATGGCAGGCGTGGGAATCGGACTGATCACGGCCCTCATCGCGATTCGACTTCTGCGCGGCGTCCTCATTGGCGTAGGCGGAGCGCAGACCGCAACGGTATTGTTCGCCGTCTTCCTCGTCACCGCGACCGCGCTCGCCGCGTGTTCCATCCCTGCCCGCCGAGCCGCCAGCGTCGATCCTATGACCGCGCTCCGAAATGAATGAATAATAGGACCATGCGTCCCACTGCTCTGCTCGCCGCGATTGCGGCCTTCGTCCTGTCCTCTTGCGGCTCCGAACCCAAGCCGGCCGCCTCTGCCGAGCCCACGAAAAAAGCGGAAGCGCCGAAGCCTTCGGACGAATCGCGGCGCTTTCCAAAAATCAACCTGCTCAACACGCAGGTTATCGACAAAGAGCTTCTCGGCAAATCGTTCATGCCGGGCGGAACGTTGGCGCACTATAAGAAGGGCAAACTCGAGTACGACCTGTTCGCCGCGCAGTTGCCCTCGCCCACCGACGCCGCCATCCTGCTGCTCGACTGGAAAAAAGCGCTCAATGACGCGAAGCTCATCCCATCTTTCGGAGGCTACTTCGGCGACGACACCGGACGTCCCGTGTTCGTTTTCGTCAAGGGATCGTGGATCGCGGGAACCGCCGGACTCCCCGAAAAACAGGCCGACGCGCAAGCCCGAGTGCTCGCGGCCGAGTTGAACTGACACGACCCGCAACTCTTGCGATAGATATACGCTACAACTATGAAGCGAATCATGCTGCTTTCCTTGTTGGCCGTTGCGCCCATGTTGGCTCAGCCCGCGCAACCGGCGCCGATTATATCGCCGGAGGTCCACGCCGATCGAACTGTCACTTTCCGCTTCCGCGATCCCAACGCCAAAGAAGTTTTACTCTCCCGTGAAGGCGCCCAAAAGTCCGCGATGCAGAAAGACGAGCAAGGCGTGTGGAGCATCACGACAGACGCGCTCGACCCGGATATTTATCGCTACACATTCCTGGCGGACGGCGTCGCGTCGATCGACCCGAACAACTCTCTGACGACGCCGAACATGCTGAATACCCAGAGCGCCTTTCACGTTCCAGGTCCTGCGAGCCTGGTTTGGGAGATCAACGATGTGCCGCGCGGAGAAGTGCACCGTCACTTTTACCGGTCGAGCATAGTGGGAGACGATCGCGATTTCTTCGTGTACACTCCGCCCGGATACGATCCCGCCGCAAAGAGACAATATCCGGTGCTGTACCTGTTCCATGGTTACAGCGATTTCGCGAACGCTTGGACCGCCTTGGGTTACGCGAACGTGATTCTGGACAATCTCATCGCGCGCGGTCAGGCGAAGCCGATGATCGTGGTTATGCCTCTCGGCTATGGTGCGCCGGATTTTGTGACGCGCAACGCTGCCGGACTGCGCGATCCAGGCTTGCGCCAGCGCAACTACGATAAGTTCCGCGACGCGCTGTTTACCGAGGTGATGCCGCAAGTGGAAAAGACCTATCGTGTGGCGAAGGATCGAAACTCGCGTGCGATTGCTGGATTGTCCATGGGCGGAGCGGAGTCGCTCTACGTGGGCCTGAACGCTCTGGATCGCTTCGCGTGGATCGCTTCCTTCAGCGCGGGCGGAGCGTCCGAAGACTTCGCCGCCACGTTTCCGAGTCTCGATTCCAGTGCGAACGCGAAGCTCCGCCTGTTGTGGATCGCTTGCGGCATAGGCGACGGGCAAATCGCATCGAACCGAAAATTCAAGGACTGGCTGACGTCCAAGGATGTGAAATTCACACCAGTTGAAACGCCCGGAGGGCACACTTGGTTGGTCTGGCGGCGCAATCTGGCGGAACTCGCTCCATTGCTTTTCTAGACCGGAGCCCACGCTTCCGACTTGTTCGCGATATACCTTTCTCATGAAATCCCGAATCGCGGCGCAAATCTCGATTACGGGTTCTGGTGGGAGCATTGGACAACATATCGAGGAGGAGTTCCTGATGGTGGGCACGCAGGGGTCGGGCGTACTTCGATCCGCCGGCGGCTCTTTGAGCGGCCAACCCGTCCTCGCTATAAAGAACACCGGGGCTGCCGCGCAGACCGCGACGATTTCGTGCATTGCGGAAAAAGGTGGCGTCACGCAGCAGCAAGTGCAACTCGCGGCGGGTGGGTCGGCGTTGGTGCGGGCTTGCACGAGTTCAGTAAGCTCGGCGGTGGGCCTCCTTCCCAGCATTCTAGCGACTGCCGCGCAGGCGGCCGATCAGCCTGTTGCGTTCGGAATTTCGGTCGCTGGCAGCGGCCAACCCGGTTCGCTGGCGGTGTTTGGCTTCTCCTGGCGAAGCACGTCGAGGGGAGGCATGATCAGCTCGCAGAATTTTGTCGACGCCGGGTTGGCGCAATCCGGCAACACCGTCTTTACGGGAGTCCCAGTGGGCTCTTCGAACTACTTGCCAGGCGCCGTTTTTGCTCCCGAAGTTGCCGTAACGAACTTCGGAACAAAAGCGGTGAATGCGACGCTGCTGTTCGCTCGAACCGATGCATCCGGCGTTACGACAACCCCCGTGGCAACCGCTAGCATTCCTGCCATGAGTTCACAGACAGTCGCGCTGCCGGCATTGACAGGAGACCCTGGACTTCGCAATTCTTTCATCGTGCAGTCCGACGCAACGCCGGGCACATTTTATTCCAGCGTCGTTGCCGTGGGCTCGTCCGGATTCGATCTGGTGGAGCAGATCGGCAAGGATGAACAAATCGGAGACAATGGTGGCGGACATCCTTGGGACCTCACGGGCGGGCAAGACGCCGTGCTGCTATTGTTCAATCATTCCGTGGTCGCGAAGTACTTCAACGTGAACATCGGGAATGGCGGGGTGCTGTGGCAACAGTCCTGGCAATTGGCCCCAATGGAATCGCGGGCCATCAGTGTGCGCGACCTGATCGCGAGTCAAACGAAAGATCGGAATGGGATGGTGCTTCCGGCGAGCCTGGAGCAGGGCGAGATTAGCTGGTTCACGCCGAACCCATCCGAAGGGAAGGGGCGACTGTTGCAGATCGACTCTTCGTCACAGTTGGTGGCGGGAAACAGAAGGGTCGCGCGCAATTTCAGTTGCGGATACAACCTCGTCCTGTGCGGCGCATATCTTCAGACGAGTTCCATCTCGTTTGCGGATGGAACGGCCAGTAGCCCGCTCTCTCTCGGCCCGGTGGTCCCCATGATTTGCACTGCATTCAGCCCAACTGCGTGCACCGGCCAGTCGTACAGTCAGGGTGGAAGCGGATATACCTACAACTGGCAATCCAATAATACGTCGATTGCCACGGTTTATGGATCGACAACATCTTCGACTGCGACCTTCTACGGCCAGGGTGTTGGAACAGGAAGCGCAACGGGATTCGTAATGTCTGGGTATTGCAATTCCGGGGGCGGCGGGACGCCAAGCGTGGCTAAGTTAGTCTGTTCGCCGGCTTCCGTGACCAGGGGCGGCTCGGTGTCGTGTAGTGTCACAGGTGCGCCTGCGAATACGACAATCAGTTGGTCTTTTTCAGGTGGAGGGGGCTCTGTCACCGG
>JBEKUT010000601.1:0-3824 GCA_049514735.1 Bryobacteraceae bacterium | reverse complement strand
AGATTGTGACTCGGGGCCCTGCTGCGCGGCGAGATACACAGTGCCGCTTAGCAGGGTAAATCCGGATAGGAGAGCGGTATATCGAAGCGCTTTCATAGGCCTTGAAGCGAACTATAGCAAAAATAGGGACGTTTGGAGATGCCGCGCCGTTTCGCGGCTAGTGGACCCAGGGGTCGCGGCCGGAGCCTTGCTTTTTCAGGTAGACCTGGAACTTCTTCTTGGCGCGCTGGAGCTTCCAATCGCGGTAGTACTGGCGGACGGGCGCGGCGATGTCGAGCCGGTTACGGCGGCGCGGCATCTTCATAAAGATGTACGCGAAAAGCAGCCCGCCGAGATGCGCAAATTCGCTGACACCCGAGTTGCCACCCCAGATCGCGCTCAAGAACGAAATGGTTCCAATGATGAGGACAAACCATTTCACCTGAATCGGGATCAGAAATCCCCACAGGATCGTACGATTGGGGTACATCATCGCATAGGCGAGCAGGATGCCGAAGATTGCTCCGGAAGCGCCAATCGTAGGGGTTCGGGGAGTACCGGCGATGTAGTTTGCAATCACCACACAGATGCCCGCGCCGATCCCGCAGAAGAAATAGAACTGGAGAAAACGCTTGGTGCCCCAGGCCCGCTCGATCTCGGCGCCGAACATCCACAAGGCAAGCATGTTCCACAAGATGTGGCTGAAGCTGCCATGCAGAAACAGATATGTGGCAAGTTCCCATATCGCGAAGAGGCGCACAACCGCTTCCGGCACCAGACGCAATGTTGCGAGGAAATCCGCTACGATCGTCGAAGCCGTCACGATCCCCAGGATGAAGACCGCAACATTAGCAACAATCAGCCACTTAACTCCAGGCGGGAAACCCGGAAACGAAAGAGATATACCTGTCTTGTTGCTTCTGCCGGGGTAGGACATGGGAAAGCGGGACCTTCTCTAGCCTCAGAATATCAGAAGCGCGAAGGCCGGCTAACTTCGCCCCTCACTCGACCCTGATGCGTTTATTTCCGATTTCTCGTCGCGGTTCGTCATGGTCGCGGTGGCTTTTAGTCCGATGGACAACGCGATCCAAACGAGCCAGTGAGAAAACAGTCCTTCCGAAATGACGAAGTTGCCGGCGAAACCGAGGTCCTGACCAAGCCGCCACATTCCAAAAACGAGTGCGATGAGCGAACCGGGTGTCAGCAGCAGAACGCTGACGAACGCCGCCGCCTGATTCGACACGTCCGCGGTGCGGGTGATGGCTGGTTGAATGCGAATCGCAACGGAAGCTGTTTTCGTTGCTATGGCCGCCGTGGTGCGTGCCACGGCCGGCTCTAAAGTCCCTCCGAGTCTCATAACGGACATATCGTGCAATTACCCTACCTTACTTAGTCTGATGCTGGGGTCACAAGCGAAGTTGCATCTATGAAGTGATGGAAGGGGGCTCGACGTTTCAATTTAAAAACAGAATCACGGCATCCCAGGATTCTGAGCCGCACTTGCACAGATGGGCTACCGGGGACCTCGCGGCATTTTCTTCCTGCCAAGAGTATACTTCTCGGACGGTCCGCGTCCTACTTCCATGAAATCTCTCGCTGTTATGATCGCGGCTGTGGTGGTGTCCGCGGCTCCAAGTTTCGCCGCGGAAAGCTCCGTCCCTAAGAAGCCGTTTTACCGGCCGCGTTTGAGCCGCGGCGTCATAGCCGCGAAGCCTCGCCAGACGGAGAACGCCGTTGTCGTCAACGCTGCGAGTTTCCTGCCGGGAATCAGTCCAGGCGACCTCGCAACTATTTTCGGCGACAATCTGACCACCGTGAACGGCATCGTCTTGGCGGGCGTCGATCCACTCCCAACTCAGCTTGCGGGCGTGGAGGTCCTTGTAAACGGAATTTCAGCCCCGATTTATGGCGTCGCCTATGCGGGCGGCGAGGATCAAATTAGCATCCAAGTGCCCTATGGAGCCCCAACCGGACTGGGAGCGGCCGAGATTCAGGTGTTTGATAACGAGCAACTGGTGGCGGATTTTTTCACGGATTCGTACACCGAAGACCCAGGCATTTTCACTTACGACGGTAACTTTGCGATTGCCGAAGCTGCGGATTACTCCCTGATCGGACCCAACAATCCGGCAAATCCGGGCGAGCCGTTGGTGCTTTACGTCACCGGCCTGGGGCCGCTGACGCTGGATCTCGTTGACGGTTATGGTGCGCCGGTAACCCCGCCGTTCGCCGAGACCGTAGATCCTTTTCAAGTGATCGTGGATGGAGAGAACTGCGACGTGTTCTTCTCTGGTCTCGCGCCGGGGTTCGTCGGGCTATACCAGATCAATTTCTATGTACCGATGGATGCGGCGGCAGGGAACTTGCAGATCTCCATCCAGAGTTCTTACGCGAACAGCGCAACCGCACTCCTACCGGTTCAGTGAGGGCGTAACGTATCCACAAAGGTACTCCGCCGATCTTCCTGAGGCCTGGCCGTCCGCTCGATCTCTTCGTCCGGAAAAACGTGCCGCTTAAGAGCAACTCCAAGAGCTAAGCAGTTTGATTGCTCTCAACGATCATTTGTGTTAAGAATCTACTACGTGTGTCGCTTCCAGCCAACATTTCTGTTGCCGACGCTTACCTTGGATTCGTGAGTAACAACGCGCTTTCGCCGTCGATTTCCCAACGACTGGACCTTCGGATGCAGTTTGAAGCCGTTACTCGCTTCGATGAAGAGAAAAGAGGCGTTGTCCGCAATTTGCTCGAAGGATACTGAAGCAGGAAAACCCCCATTGGCAGCCGGTTTCGAACGGCGGAGAAAGGAAGTAACGATGGAACCCGACGCCCAGCAGGAAAGGCGGCAGGCTCACGCCTACCTTGATCGCTTGCCCGCAGCGCAAGTCTCGGCCGTTCGTAGCTTGCTCGAAGCGATGCTCGATCCCGTGGCGCGCGCGCTGGCCAATGCGCCCGTGGACGACGAACCGGTGACCCAGGAAGAAGAGCGCGCCGTTGCCGAAGCTCGCGAATCGCTCAAACGCAACGGTGGCATCCCGCTCGAACAGATGGTTGCCGAACTCGGCTTCACCATGGAGGAAGTGAAGAGCTACCAAGACCCCTCGTGATAAAACGCGTCGTTCTTTCGACGGAAGCGCAAGCTGACCTGGCCGGTCTTGATCGCTCCGTGGCTCTTCGGGTGGTCGCGGCGACCGACCGTTTTGCCGCGACTGGCGCGGGCAATGTCCAGTGTCTGCGCAGCATTCACCACGCGAGTTCCGTCTTCGTGTCGGCGATTGGCGCGTCCGTTTTCACGACCACGGTGAGTGGATCGATATTCTACGCGTCCGTAATCGCCGGGACGCTTACCGCTGAGTAGACGGCTGAAGACGGGATTCCTAGGCGTATTATCGTTACACAAAAACGATTGGATTATGGTTGTCCTCCGCCGCTATGATAAGTTCGTCCAGCCTAGTGTCCATAAACTCCGCTGTCCCCTACCCGATAGCCGGTTCTCTCCCACCGTTCAGTTCGAAGCATGAAACCGTTAGTGCGCAGCCCCTCAACCGCCCCATGGAGGCTCTTGCTTCTCGACAGCGAGGTATTGTCGCCAGTAGTCGAAGTTGTCCCGGAACGGGACTCCCTCGAACCTCTGCGGGAGCAAGGCCAGCGATGCCTCGTCGAACTCCTTGACTTGATCTATGATGTTAAACTTCGCGTTGCTGGCGAGTACATGCGTTGGCCTCCCCGCAGTATTCATGAGCGTCTCTATTTCAGCGCCCAAGCCCTCGTTTTCTGGTGTTCTGGACGGCCATGCTATGTCCCAATTAGGCCATGCCGGTGCGGCGCCGCGGGCCAAGAGTGCGACT
>JBEKUT010000600.1:0-3837 GCA_049514735.1 Bryobacteraceae bacterium | reverse complement strand
CGCCGGGCAATTTCGTACTCCCCATTCAACGTACATCCAAACATCGCCGGATCGTCCGTGTTCAACGTAATCGGGACGCCCGCATCGTAGAGGACACGAATTGGGTGGTCCAATAAACGGGGCGCCGCGCCGGTCCGCACGTTGCTCGTAATGCAAATCTCCAGCGGCACGTTGCGATCTTTCAGATGCTGCATCAGACGTGGATCGCGAACGGCCGCGATTCCGTGTCCGATGCGCTCGGCTCCGATCTCCAGCGCCGCCCACACCGATTCGGGCCCGGCCGTTTCGCCGGCATGACAGACCAGGTGCAGTCCGTTGTCCCGCGCGTAGCCGAAAACATCTTTGAACCACTCCGCGGGCCCGCGCAGTTCGTCGCCGCCGAGTCCAAACGCGACCACTCCATCGTCCCGCCGCGACACCGCGAATCGCGCGACCTCCATGGCCGGCTCCGCCCCGAACTGCCGTACCGCGTCGGGGATCCAAAACACTTTCACCTTCGATTGTTGCGACTCCCTCCACAACGCGTCATAGACTTTCGTGAGCGGTTGCCCCTTCCACGAAATCATCCCGGCCGATAGAGTGATCTCGGCATACGCAATGCCCTGTTCTTCGAAACGCGCGAACAGATGCCGCGCAGCGATGGCATAATGCTCCGGCGTCAGGAGCTTCTTGTTCACCCAGATGAACGCTTTGATAAAGCCGTCGAACGTATCGAAAACGGAGTTCCCAGCGATCTCTTCCCGCGTCAGACCGGGCTCGATTTCGAGCAGCGCTTCCGCTTCGATACTGCCCTCCAGATGCACATGAAGCTCTGCTTTGTTCATCGTCTGCAATAATAACGTCGTGACTCCCAACGAAGTGGAAGCCATAACTGGGGGATACCACGGCGACCCCTTTCGAGTGCTTGGCCCGCACCGCGTGAAGAAGGGCTGGGAGGTTCGGGCGTTCCTCCCGCAGGCATCCGACGCGTTCCTCGTCATGGGCGGCAACGTGCTGCCGATGCCGAAAACGCATTCGCAGGGCCTGTTTACGGTCTGTGTAGATCAGGACCCGGGAGCGTATCGCTTCCGCGTCAAACTTTGGGAAGGCGCGGAGCAGGAATTCGACGACCCCTATCGCTTCCCTCCGATCCTCACTGATTTCGATTTGCACCTTCACG
This sequence comes from Bryobacteraceae bacterium, assembly GCA_049514735.1. Taxonomy (GTDB): domain Bacteria; phylum Acidobacteriota; class Terriglobia; order Bryobacterales; family Bryobacteraceae; genus JAICMB01. The sequence goes on along the minus strand of JBEKUT010000600.1, from coordinate 2,678 downwards.
GCGAGGGCACGCATTTCGAAAGCTACAAAAAACTCGGCGCGCACGTCGCCACATGCTTTGGAGTTGCGGGTGTACGATTCGCCGTCTGGGCGCCCAACGCATTGGTGGTCAGCGTCACCGGCGATTTTAACGACTGGGATAGCCGCCGCCATCCCATGCGCCTGCGCACCGGTGGCATCTGGGAGATCTTTCTTCCCGGCATCGGCGAGGGAACCCATTACAAGTACCAGGTTCGCTCGCGATATCAGGGCTATAACCAGCAAAAAGCCGACCCCTACGGCTTTGAATCCGAGGTGCCACCGAAGTCCGCCTCCATTGTCTTCGACATCGGCAACTACGAGTGGCGTGACGCCGAGTGGCTGGAGCGCCGGGCCAAAACGGACCAATTGAAGCAGCCCGTTTCCATCTATGAGGTTCACCTCGGAAGCTGGCTGCGCGGCCCTAACAATACGTTCCTCAACTATCGCGAATTAGCCGACGCGCTGGCGCCCTACGTTCAGGACCTCGGCTATACGCATGTCGAGTTTCTGCCTATCCAGGAACATCCTTTTTTTGGTTCGTGGGGCTATCAGGTCACCGGCTATTACGCTCCGACGGCCCGCTATGGTACGCCGCGCGATTTCATGTACCTGATCGACCGGCTGCACCAGGCTGGCATCGGCGTCATCGTCGATTGGGTCCCCGCGCATTTCCCCAAAGACGCTCACGGTCTCGCTTACTTCGATGGCACCGCTCTCTATGAGCACGCCGATCCGCGCAAGGGCGAACACAAAGACTGGGGGACGCTAATCTTCAACTTTGGGCGTAATGAGATCCGCACGTTCCTGATCTCGAACGCGTTATTTTGGCTCAAGGAATACCATATCGACGGCCTTCGCGTGGATGCGGTGGCTGCCATGTTGTACCTCGATTATTCCCGCAAGGCAGGCGAGTGGGCGCCCAATATTCATGGCGGCAACGAGAATCTGGAAGCGATCGATTTTCTGCGGCGCTTCAATGAACAGGCGCATCGCGTTCCCGGCGCAGTGACTATCGCCGAAGAATCCACCTCGTTCCCCGGCGTTTCAAAGCCGGTGTACCTCAATGGCCTCGGCTTCACCATGAAATGGAACATGGGCTGGATGCACGATATGTTCGCCTACTTCCAGCAAGACCCGGTGCATCGCAAGTACTTCCACAACAACATTACGTTCAGCATCATGTATGCTTTCACGGAGAACTTCGTGCTGCCTATCTCGCACGATGAGGTGGTCTACGGCAAGCGATCGCTGCTGAGCAAAATGCCTGGCGATACCTGGCAGAAGTTCGCTAGCGTGCGCGCGTTCCTCGGCTACATGTATGCGCATCCGGGCAAGAAACTGCTGTTCATGGGTACCGAAATCGGCGATTGGAACGAATGGAATCACGACCGCGGACTGCCGTGGGAAGTTCTCCAATACGACTTCCATCGCAAGCTGCAGAGTTACGCTCGCGAGTTGAATCGTCTTTATCGCGCGCATCCCGCGTTCTACGAGGTGGATTTCAACTATACCGGATTTGAGTGGATCGATTTCCACGATGTGCAGAACTCCATCATCTCGTTCCTGCGCAAAGCGTCGAACGGGAGCTTTATCGTTTTCGTTTGCAATTTCACCCCTGTTCCGCGCGAGAAGTATCTCATTGGGGTACCGGCTCCCGGCTTCTATCGCGAGATCTTGAACAGCGATTCCGAACTCTTTGGCGGCAGCAATATGGGCAACTCGGGCGGCGTCCTGGCGCAGCCGGCGCCAACTCACAATCGCCCTCATAGCATTTCGATTACGGTGCCCCCAATGGCGGTGGTCGCGTTTCAACTCTGAGGACCTACGAGGTTCGGCCGCCGCTTTTTTCTAAGACCACGAAAAGAGATTGACCGAATGGCGGAGGAATTACGGATTCCACGCGAGATATTACGGGAACTATGAGACGGTCGAAGATTTCGATCTGCCTTTCGGATTGGGCTTCGCGCCGGAATATATGGGAATTTGCCCACCAGCCGAAGAAGCCGACAGCGTTGATATAACGCACTTTTCGAATCCGGACCCCCACTTTTTTGGCGAGATCGCACATGGATTCACGTGTATATCTCCGCTCATGTCCAAGCTTTTCGTCAGTAGGACCGTACAGCGCCGGAAAAGCCGGAACTAGAAGGATAATCACACCTCCCGGTACGAGCATCGAGACCATCTCGCTCAGGACGCGGCGGTCTTCTGCGATGTGCTCAAGCACATTCAGGCACACGCAAGAATCCGGCCGGAAGCGCGCGAAATCCCGCAAGCCATCGCGTTGGGCATCGCATGTGAAGGCCAGCAGATTCTGGCGGTTAGCGTAGCGCTGTTTCAATCGCTCAACACAATCCGGTTCGATATCGAGAGCGACAACCAATTCACGGTCTAGCAACTTCGACGTGAAGTTACCCAGTCCACAGCCCACTTCGACGACACGTTGCCCAAGTTCCCGCGTGACCAGCTCGCTTTGCCAGGCGAAATAGTTCTTCGCCCGCGTCATCCGCTCCTGGTCTTCGACGGTGTATTGTGCGCCCGCGCCCGCCCTCATTGAACGCCTCCATCTCAGCGCAGCGCCAATGGTAACATGCGGAAATGGCGGAAGTTGTTCCGGCCGGGTTGAGAAAATCGTGGGATGAAACGACGCCGCCCGTC
>JBEKUT010000599.1:0-3843 GCA_049514735.1 Bryobacteraceae bacterium | reverse complement strand
GTCGCGGCCATAGCGGTCGTTTTCGGCGATCGATTGCAGGTGAAACGCCAGCGCGTTCATCTCGCCGACAAACAAGTCGCGCATGATTTTGCGTTTCTGTTCATTGGCCACGTCGTAAAAGCTGCGCGTCTCTCCAGTGAACTCCGCGTAGAATTGTTGCAGCCGTTCCAGGCCCTCGGGATGCACGAAAAGGTTATTCACGGCGCCCAGAAAATCGTACCCGGTGGTCCCGGCAACCGGCCAGCCATCGGGCAGGAGTTCGCGGTCGTTCAAAATTTTCTCAACTATGATGTAGACGGTTTTTCCGCCGGCCGCCTCCGTGGCGCGCTTCTGGAGGCGGCCGAGATAACCCGCCGGATCGAGCAGTCCGTCGACATGATCGATCCGCAGACCGGAAACCTTCCCTTCCGCGAGCAGCTCTAACGGCAGAGCGTGGGTGGCATCGAAGACTTGAGCCTCTTGTGCGCGGATGCCGATCAGCTCCGTGACATCGAAGAAGCGCCTGTAGTTGATTTTCTCGCGCGCCACGCGCCAGAACGCCAGCTCGTAGGGTTGTTTGCGGATCAACGCGTCCAGAAGATCGAAGCTGCGCGGATCGCCCTTTTTACCATTGAATATCCGGATGTTCTCATCTATAAAACTGCGAACCTGCTGGAATCGCGCGTAGAGATCGGCCAGCTTCCGTTTGACGCGCGGAGCTTCGCGGCGCCGCAGTTCGAGGATTTCCCACTCAGAGGAACTTCTCGCGGGCAGACGCTCCGTGCTTTCGAGAAATTCTCCGAGTTCCCGGAGCAGTGGGGTCGCAGGATCGAGTTTACCGAGCAGATCGCTCAGCCGGTAGGAAACGACATCCCCATACGTCGAGGGATCGAGCGGAAATGGCGTGTCGTAATAGCTGAGATGCAGGCCCTGCTCGTCGATCCACAGATGCAGTTTCTGTTGTTCCAGCGCCTCGGCGTAAGGCTCGCCCAGAATCGGAAGATAGATTCCTTCGTGTACGGCGGGCGAATCATCATTCCATTCCACGTCGAAAAATGCCGAGTACTGCGAGGCCGAACCGTTTTCGAGCACGTCCACCCACCAGGGGTTTTCAGCACTGGCGGCCATGTGATTCGGCACGATGTCCAGCAGGATGCTCATCCCGCGCCCGCGCAAACCTTCCACCAGCGCGTCGAAATCCTGCGGCGTGCCGAGTTCTTCGTTGAGCCTGGACGGATCGGTGACGTCATAGCCGTGCATGCTGCCTTTGCGCGCCTGGAAGATCGGCGATAAATAGAGGTCGGAGATGCCGATGGAATCGAGGTGCGGGACCAGCTTCAGAACGTCGCAGAAGCCGAAATCTTTATTTAACTGAAGACGATAAGTCGCGTTCGGAGTGTGCAAACCATTAGACGGCCCCCGGACGCGAACTGCAACATTTAGTGGAGCAGGCCATCGGTTTTGTGTGGCCTGCTTTTTCCGTTCCGATCCCTAACCGGTCATCCGCAAACGCCACATCTTCCTTCCCTCGCCGTACGTCTTTTATATCGAGAAGCCGCCGCGTGAAAGGTTTTTGAAGAATTGGCGTCTAACAACGTGAGGTCTCCATAAATGAGGCAAGCCAGAATTGTGCCCTTATTAGCGTTCCTGCTAGGGACACATCTCTTATTCCCCCAACAACCCGCCACCACATCGCCCGCGATAGCGCCCGCCACCGGAGCGCGCTATCCCACCGCGACGCAAACCCCGCAGCATTCCCTCGAGGGCCTGCGGCACGTCACCGCCAAGGATCTTACGCGCGAGCAGATGGAGCATTTCCTCCAGACTGCGCAAATCGTCGCGACCAGGCCCATCGAACTCGGCATCACCCACACCCAGCGCGTCACGCTTTCAGACGGAGAAATCTATCACGACGCGCACGTCCAAACCATCGACATCTATAAAGCCGAGTACCGCTCCAAAGAAGGCGTCGAAAAGAACTTCAGCGATTCCTACAAGTACAACATCGCCGCGTACCGCCTCGACAAACTGATGGACCTCGGCATTGTTCCGGCCTGCGTGTATCGCGTCGTCGACGGCAAGCCCGCGGCCGTCGATTGGTGGGTGGACAGCGTTCAATTCGACGAGGCCGGACGCCGCGACAAGAGCGTCGATCCTCCGGATCTCAACTACTGGGGCCTGCAGATGAACGACATGCGCGACTTCGATCAATTGATCTTCAACGTCGACCGCAACCAGGGAAATCTGCTGATTGATAAGGATTGGAAAGTTTGGGCCATCGACCATTCCCGTTCGTTCCGCATCAATCCCACGCTGCGCAATCCGGAAAATCTGCGCCGCATCAGCGGAAAGTTATTGCAAGGACTGAAAACTCTGAACGAACAGAATTGTGAAGCCGTTCTCCTTCCCTACATAAGTAAAGAAGCGATTCACACCATGCTCCAGCGGCGCGATCTGCTGGTGAGCTTCTTCGAAAATCAAATCACTCAAAAAGGACCGGATGTCGTACTCACAGACATGCCGCGGCACACCGAACGCGTGACAATTCCATAATGCGGCGCGCGCTCGTTTTGCTGGCTCTTGTTAGCGCCGGCGCATGGGCCCAGAAGTTTTACACTTACGTCGACGACCTCGGACCGGATTACGTTCAGTTGACGTGGGGCACAACCGATGGCGACAACACTATCGGCCGAACGTCCGTATCTTACGGCGAAGCTACGCTCCGGATCAACGGCAAGACCATCACTTCCCGCCAGAATAACGCCACCATTTCGGGTCTGGAGCCGGACCGTGTTTATCCCTACGAAATCTCAATCCGGGGCAGGAAAATCGGCGAGGGCCAGGTACGCACCTGGGCCGCGCAATCGAACAAACTCTGTTTCTTCGTGATCGGCGATTACGGAACCGGCAGGCCGCTTCAATATCAAATCGCGCGCGTGATGTGGGATGAATTTCAACGCCGCGTCAACGGCGACTACCCGGTTCGTTTCGTCATCACCACCGGCGATAACATTTACGGAAACATCACGGGATTCCTGCTCGGCATCGGCCACACCGGCGCTTCCGACACCGATTGGACGTCGAAGTTTTTCGATCCCTACCAGCCGCTGCTGGCGCGCATTCCCTGGTTTCCCTCGCTCGGCAATCATGACGGCAACGAAACCGAATCGCGCGGCGATTTGCCGGCCTATCTCGACAACATGCCGTTTCCGGGCGGAACGCCGGGAACTTACTACCATTTCAACTACGCGGGCCTGGCGGATTTCTTCGGGCTCGATAGCACCTTCAACTCCGCATCGGGACCGCCGCGGCCGGCCTTCGCGCCCGACAGTCCGGAGTTTCATTGGATGCAGCAGGAGTTTCCCAAAGCCAAATCGCCCTGGGTGATTCCGTATTATCATCACCCCGTCTTCAACGCCGGGCCGCTGCACGCGCCCAGCATGCGCGACTTACAACATTGGATGCCGCTGTTCCAGCAGGCCGGCGTGCGCGTGGTGTTCAACGGGCACGAGCATAATTTCCAGGTGAGCGAAGACAACGCGGCCAGCTTCGGCATCCGTTTCATCACCTCCGGCGCCGGCGGCGAGTTGCGGCCCGGCAATATCCGGAAGAAAATGAAGCGCGCCAACATCGCGGCGTGGGCGCCTCAGAATCATTTCCTGGTCGTCGAGATCGAGGGAAAAACCATGCGAGTGACGCCGCTCGGTTTCGAGCCGATATCGATTGTCGATAGCGACGGCCATCCGGTTCATCCGCCGTTTATCGTGACGCTGCCGTAATCAATCGAAGAGGCTATTTTTCCACAACCGGCGTCCGGCCATGGAAACAAACAACCCCCACGCAGCAATCCCGAGAACGGCGAAC
>JBEKUT010000598.1:0-3860 GCA_049514735.1 Bryobacteraceae bacterium | reverse complement strand
ATTCGAAGACCTACGGATACATCACCACGACGCCCAAGCCCGGCTGGGAGAATCGGGATTTCGCGGGAGCGGTTCGACGCGCGCTCGGCGTACCCGTCGGCTTCGACACCGACGTCAATGCCGCGGCCCTTGGGGAAACGCGCTGGGGCGCAGCGCAAGGACTCACCGAGTCTTTATATCTGACCGTCGGCACCGGCATCGGCGGCGGCGCCATGGTGCACGGCCGCGTCCTGCATGGTATGCTGCATCCCGAGATGGGCCACGTTCGAATTCCGCACGATCGCATCGTAGATCCTTATCCAGGCAATTGCCCCTATCATGGCGACTGCCTCGAAGGCCTGGCCTGCGGACCCGCCATGGAAGCCCGTTGGGGAGCCAAGGCGGCGACGCTTCCGCTTGATCATCCAGCCTGGACGTTGGAGGCGCATTACCTGGCGCTCGCGCTCAACAACTGGGTCTGCACGCTCTCGCCCCAGCGTATCGTGATGGGCGGCGGCGTGATGAACCAGCCGCACCTTTTCGGACTGGTTCGCAAAGAACTCGCGCGGCTCTTGAACAACTATATTCAAACACCGGAAATCCTCAACGATATCGATCGTTACGTTGTACCCCCGAGACTCGCCGCGAACGCCGGCGTGCTGGGATCGCTCGTCTTAGCCGAGCAGGCGTTTGCCGCGGAGGCGGCGATTCTCTCAGGACAACAACACGCATGACCCTTTCCCCTTCGCTTCTCAAAAGCACCGTCGTCGCTGCTCTAGGTGGTCTTCTGTTTGGCTTCGACACCGCCGTGATCGCGGGCACAACAGCGGCCCTCACCACAAAATTCGACCTTTCCCCCAACGGCCTCGGCCTTACCGTGGCGAGCGCTCTGGTGGGCACCATCATCGGCGCGATGCTCGCCGGTATTCCTGGCGATCGTTACGGACGCCGCGACAGCCTGCGCGTTCTGGCCATCTTCTATTTGATCTCCGCCCTCGGATGCGCTCTCGCATGGGATTGGTATTCGCTGGTGACCTTCCGCTTCGTTGGCGGACTCGGGATCGGCGGATCGTCCGTCCTCGGGCCCATGTACATCGCGGAAATCGCACCGGCGAAGTGGCGCGGCCGCTTGGTCGGATTCTTCCAATTCAATATTGTGGCCGGTATCCTGCTGGCGTATTTTTCGAATTATGTTGTGGGCGCCATGGGCCTCGGCGCCGAGGAATGGCGCTGGAAACTAGGTATCTCGGCCGTTCCGGCGGCGCTGTTTTTCCTGATGTTGTTCGTCATCCCGCGCAGCCCGCGATGGCTTGTGAAGAAGGGCCACGTCGAGGAAGCGCGCCAGGTGCTCCAATCGATCGGCGAAGAGAACGTCGAAACAGAACTGCGCGACATTGTTGCCGCGGTTGACCTCGAACATGGCCATGCCAGCGAGCCATTGTTCAGTTGGAAATATCGCTTCCCGATTTTCCTCGCCGTCTCCATCGCGATGTTCAACCAGCTCTCGGGTATCAACGCCATTCTTTATTACTTGAACGACATCTTCGCGAAAGCCGGATTCAGCAAGGTTTCGAGCGATCTGCAATCCGTCGCGATCGGCGGGACGAACCTGCTCTTCACCATGATCGCCATGTCGGTCATCGACAAGATCGGACGCAAGATCCTGCTCCTCGTCGGCGCGGTCGGGACTGCGGCCTGCCTGGGTGGGGTCGCCGCGATCATGATTTCTCAAAGCCATGAAAACCTGCTGGTCTGGCTGCTCGTCGGTTACATTGCGTTCTTTGCGTTCTCGCAAGGCGCGGTCATCTGGGTCTATCTCAGCGAAGTCTTTCCTACTAGCGTCCGAGCCAATGGCCAGAGCCTCGGCAGCTTTACGCATTGGGTGATGAACGCCGCAATCTCGTGGAGCTTTCCTGTCATCGCGCACACGTCCAAAGGAGCGCCGTTTGTATTTTTCTCGGCCATGATGGCGCTCCAGTTCGTGATCGTGCTCTTGTTCTATCCCGAAACCAAAGGAGTCACATTGGAGGACATGCAGAAGAAACTCGCGATGCATGTTTAAAACAAAAACTTGATCGAAAGTTGGAGCAAACGCGGCGAAGCGGCCTGCAGGATCTGGCCGAACGCCGGCGATTGCAGATCGTTCTCCGGCAGTCCGAAATTCGGATGGTTGAGCAGGTTAAAGCACTCGGCGCGGAACTGCAAACGCTTCGACTCGCCTAGATTAAAGTATTTGAAAAGGGAGAGATCGACGTCTTCGATCCCCGGTCCGCGCACCACGTTGCGGCCTTCGTTGCCGAACTGACCGGCCTGAGTCACCGGATCGAGTTGCAGGAAGGGCGCGCGGCTCACCCATTCATTTGCTGTGTGCGGCTGCCCCGCGTTGGGATTCGAAATAAGATCGGGCCGGCTGGAATAGAAGCCGCTGATCTCCGGCGCGCTTCCCTGCAGGGAAACATCGGCGCTGTCGTAGACGGTGAATGGAGTGCCGCTCGATAGGCTCGTAATAGTATTCAATTGCCAGCCGTTCAGCAGTAGCGCGGCCGCGCGTGGAGCGCCGCTCCAGTGTGGGAGCGCGTAGGTTCCGCTGAATACGAAGCGGTGCGTGGCGTCAAATAGCGAGGGCCCGTGCTCGGCGCGGAGATCGAACGGATTTTGCGCCAGATCGTTCTCGCCGGCAACCAGCGTTGGGGCGGAGCCGGCCACGTTCAGCGTGGAGATGTAATCCAAACTTTTCGAATACCAGTACGATGCCAGGAAGCGCAGACCATTGGCATACTGCCTTGAGAAAGCCACCTGCAGCGCATGATACGTGGAGCTGGAATCGTCGGCGAGAAGTCCCACCGATCCGTAATTGCAGATGCCGGCGGCGTTGCAGGTTGTATATTGACGGATCTGGTTGTTGTTCTGCGCCGTGACGCCGGGACCGTAAATCGACGGATTGGCTTCGATGAATCGCGGCAGGTGCGTGCCTTTATTTCCGACGTAGCGAACGTCCAGCAGATAGTCCTTCGCCAGCACGCGTTCAATCGAGAAATTCCAGTTCTGCGAATACGGCGGCGCCATGCCCGATTGCACCGTGAGCACCGTGGCAGGGGCGACGAAGGTCTGGTTTCCGAACGGCGTTGGCGAGTTGCCGTAAGGATTGGCGATATTGAAACCGGGGCCCGGCAGTTGATATGCCTGCGTCCATGGCAGCGCGCTGACAGCGGCCTGCAGTGGCCCTCCGGTACCGTTGGTGAAGCCATCGTAGAAGATGCCGTACCCGGCGCGGATGGTCGTCTTGTTGTCGCCGAAAGGATCCCACGCCAGACCAACGCGCGGCATGATCTCTTTATAATCGACGGGCGCAATGCCGGCCGGGACGCCGGGATCGCCGGGGAATAACAAGCCCTCCGGCGCGTTGGGATAAACAGTGGATTGCTGGCCGGGCGCCCACGCGTTCAGCCGATTGCGAATTTCCGTGTAAGGAGTGTTGATCTCGTATCGCAGACCGAAGTTCAAAGTCACATGCGGCAGGATGCGCCATTCGTCCTGCGCGTATCCAGCGCCGATCCATTTTCGAAGGCCGCGGTCGAACTGGCCGCCGCCCTGGAAGAACTGCACCGATTGCCCCAGCAGAAAGCTGGCAAAAGAATCGCTCGCGGGGAACGGCGCAAACACGAAGAAGCCATTCGTGGCGATACCGAAGAGAGCGTTGATCTGTTCACGCGTGAGATCGGCTCCGAATTTCAGATTGTGCCGGCCGCGTGTCATAGCTAGCGAATAAGATCCCTGGTAATCGTTCTGATAGGTGTTCTGCGGGCCGGTGATCGGATTTCCCAACGACGCGTATCCGCTGACGATGAGATAAGGAACGCCGTCGTTCAACGGGAGCGTGG
>JBEKUT010000597.1:0-3861 GCA_049514735.1 Bryobacteraceae bacterium | reverse complement strand
GGCACCGCCGGCCGCGGCCCGACCAGCGACATATCGCCCTTGATGACATTCCACAACTGCGGCCATTCATCGATCGAAAACTTCCTTAGGAATTTGCCGACCCAGGTCAAGCGCGGGTCGTCGGGAATCTTGAACGCGGTCAATTTGCGATTCAGATGCTGCAACGACGGTTTCATTTGATCCGCATCGAGACACATGGAACGGAATTTATAAAACACGAATCGCCGCCCGTTGAGGCCGCAGCGCTCCTGGCGGAATATCGCCGGACCGGGCGAAGTCAGGCGAATGATCAACATCGTAATCAGCATGAATGGAAATAAAAGCACCAGCGCCGCGAGGGCCAGCACCACGTCGATGGTGCGTTTGAAGAGCAATCGCAACTCGTCGTGCGGCGCGGCGGAAAATGTCAGTAGCGGAGCGGCGCCCAGCCGGTCGAGATAGAGTTCGCTGTTGACGTGTGGGAAAAAGTCCACCAGCACGCGCGTGCGGACGCCTTCCTCGTCGCATAGCAGGAACACGTCTTCCATGCCGGCCAGGTCGCGGCTGTCGACGGCGAAAATGATTTCGTCGATGACGTGCTCCCGCAGCATTTCCGGCAAACGCCGCAGCGCAGTCACCTCATAAGTCTTGCTCAGCGCGATCTCGCCGTCCTCGCGGTCGAAGAAGCCGGCCAACCGGATGCCGTAGTCGGAGGACTGTTCGAGCGCGTGTCCGATCCGCAACGCGCTCTCGCCCGAGCCGACCACCATCACGTAGTGCGCGCTGTTAAAACGCCGACGGATGGCGCCGATGCTGCGGCCCGCCTGAATCCGGAAGAGGCACAAGAGAATCCAGCTAAAGACCCCGAATAATGCGACGAAGGGACGGCTCAGATCGAGGCGAAAAACAAACTGCCCGATGACCACGCAGATGCAGCCCAACGCGCATTGCCGGAACGTGTCTCGCAGGACCACGCGGGGATGCGCCGAATCGAGCCGCTCGTAAATATCGAGCCAGTAACCGATAGCGATATAACACGCCACCGAGTACAGCAACAACATCGCGGCCACGGGAAAATCGAGATAAAACCGGTGCTCCAGGTGGAACCAGACTTTAAGCCAGACGCGCGTCTGATACGCCGCGAGGAACGCCAGCGCGGTGAGGATAACGTCCGCCAGCCCGAACAGCGCTTTAACTTTTCTATAGTGCCGGCTAAACACTTCCGAAGTCAGAATAGCATGGGTTTCAATAACTTAAACGAGCCAGTAGAGCAGGCCGGCAGAGCAGGCCATCGGGGTGTGTGGCCTGCTTCTATAATCCAGATATGCCCTCCCGCCGTTCCTTCCTGCGGTCTTCAGCATTAGCCACAGCAGCCCTCTGGCCCCGCGCATTGGTGAGCGCCGAACCGGCCCGCCCGCTCGACGAATTCGGCTACGGCGACGTCGACCTGGCCCCCGGACCCGCCCAAACACAGTTCGAGCAGACGCAGTCCGTCTTGATGAAGCTGAACGAAGACAGTCTTCTCAAACCGTGGCGGCTTCGCGCCGGCCTTCCCGCGCCGGGACCCGATCTCGGCGGCTGGTACGACGAGAAGCCGCTCTCCAAAACAGAAAGCGGCGGAGGGGGTTTCGCGCCCGCACACTGTTTCGGGCAATGGATTTCCGCGCTCGCCCGCGGCTACGCCGTAACTCACGACGCCGCCACGCGCGCCCGCTTAGAGCGCCTCCTCGCGCTTTACGAACCCGCCATCTCCGGCCGTTTTTATACCAATTTTCGCTTTCCCGCCTATAACTACGACAAAATGGTGATCGGCCTCATCGACGCGCATCAGTTCGCCAGCCTGCCGCAGGCCTATGGACTGCTCGACCGCACCACCGACGCGGCTCTTCCGCATCTGCCTCCGCACGCGCTGGACCGCGATGAGCCGCAGCGCCGCTGGCGCAAATCGGTCGGCGACAACACCAGTGACGATTACACCTGGGATGAATCCTACACGCTTGCCGAGAACCTCTATCTCGCCTGGCAACGCGGCGCCGGCGAACGCTACAAGCAAATCGCTCCGCGATTTTTGTTAGACGAAACTTATTTCGACCCGCTCTCTGAAAACAAGAACGTACTCGCCCATCATCACGCCTATAGCTTCTGCAATGCCCTGAGTTCCGCGATGCAGGCTTATCTGGTGGCCGGCAGCGTGAAGCACCTGCGCGCGGCGAGCAACGCCTTCGACATGATCGCCGCTACCCAGAGTTTTGCCACCGGCGGTTGGGGTCCCAACGAGAGCTTTAGCGCGCCCGGCAGCGGAGCCCTCTATGAGAGCCTCACCAGTTCGCACCGCGGCTTTGAAACGCCCTGCGGCAGTTACGCGCATTTCAAGTTGACGCGTTACCTGCTGCGTGTGACTCGCGATGGCCGCTATGGCGACAGCATGGAACGCGTCCTCTACAACACCGTTTTAGGAGCGAAGCCATTCGAGGCCGATGGGCACGCGTTCTACTACTCCGATTATCATTCTCCAGCGAGCAAAGTTTATTTCCCCGACGCGTTCCCCTGCTGCTCCGGCACTCTTCCGCAAGTGGCTGCCGATTACCGCATACTCGCTTACTTCCACGATGCGGACGGCGTGTTCGTGAACCTGTATTTACCGTCGACCCTCCGCTGGACCAGCGCTAACGGAGCGCAGTTGACGCTCACCCAAACCGGCGATTATCCGATCGCCGGTAAAGTCTCGATGCAATTCCGCGCCTCGCGCCCCTCGCCTCTTGCGCTGCGTCTGCGCATTCCCGCGTGGTCCGCCCAAAGCGCGCGGATTCGAGTCAACGGCGAGCCCGTGCCGTTGTCCATCGACACCGGCTTCGCCTTTCTGCAACGCACCTGGAAAGATGGCGATCGCATCGAGCTCGAACTGGGATTGCCCCTGCGTCTGGAGGCCATCGATGCAAATCATCCGGAAACAGTCGCGTTGGTGCGCGGCCCACTAGTGTTGTTTGCGATGACTGGCGACCCGCCCGTCTTGACCCGTCCGCAACTCCTCAACGCGGCTCAACTGCCTGGTCAAACCGAATGGCGCACCGGCACTGCGTCGGGTCCCCTGTTATTCCGTCCCTTCACAGCCATCGACGATCAACCGTACAGCACCTACCTGAAAGTAGGCTGATCGCTCCGTAACCGTCGCGGCTCTGCAACTCTGTCCAACCTTTCAGAGTGTCACTGAGCCGCGCGCGTCAGCGAGCGTAACGAATGCCGAGATTACTCCATATATTCGACTACGAATGAAAAGGATCGGGCTGCACCCCCGCCGACGCCGGCTCCGGACTCTCAATCTCCAGATTCACCACAATCGGCTCCTGCCCGCTCCGCACGACTACCGCTTCAACGGGCATGTCGCTTCTCGCATTGATCTCCTGGTGCGGGATGTAGGGAGGTATGAAAACAAAATCGCCCGGTCCCGCTTCTTCGGCAAACTCCAGACGTTCGCCCCAACGGAAACGCGCGCGCCCGCTCACGATATAAAGCACGGTCTCCAACTCGCCGTGATGATGCGGGCCCGTCTTCGCACTCGGCTGCACCACTACATTTCCAGCCCACAGTTTTTGAGCGCCGGCGCTCGCGTAAGTAATAGCGGCGGCGCGATCCATGCCGGGAGTCTGCGGAGTGTTGTGGTCCAGTTCCCCGGCTCGAACGATTCGGACGCTTGGCGCTACGGACATATTTCAATTCTCGGCGACCTGTCAAGCCCGCGCTACTCTGTGTCGCAGGAGGAGCAATGCAACTCGGCATGATTGGGCCCGGACCCATGGGCGGCAATATGATCCGGCGGCTCATGAAGGACGGACACACCGGGGTAGTTTTCGACCTGGCTGTTCCGGAGCGCTTCCGTTCCCG
>JBEKUT010000596.1:0-3865 GCA_049514735.1 Bryobacteraceae bacterium | reverse complement strand
GATGGCCTTGTACTGAAGGCACGGCAGTGCCTGGATGGTTTCAGGCAGATAATCGGCCTCGGGCATCCCGGCATCCGCGACCAGCAGCGGGATAATCAGCGGCTGCGGGACTCGGCCGAGCGCGATCTCAATCTCACCCCGCACCCAGTCTACGCGGCGGTCCAGACAGCGTTGCCCCGACTTCGAGTCCTGGCACATAAGCCAATCCTGGCCGATCACCACCAGCAAAACCTGGCACTCTCGAACGTTGTCCTCGATCTCCTGCGACCATAGCGCGCCGGGCTGCAGCGTCTCTACATCGAAGAAGATTTGTTGCGGGAAGCACTCGCTCAGCGCATAGAAGAGGTGGTCGGCGTGTCCCGCCGCGTCCCTGGTCCGATAGCTAATGAAGATTGGTTTCCCCACTTGAGATCCACTTTACGCGAATGCGCACAATAAATCACCTGAGAACCGGTCCTATTCCTCAAACCAAGGGGCGGGGACCGAGACACCGCTCATGCAGCAACGCCGTCATTTCCCGCCCGGCGTCTTCATCGACGGGAAACCCGCCCGGATAAGGCTGCAGCGAGATGGAGTCTTCGCGCCCCAGGCGATGCCACAGTTCCTCGGTAATGAAGGGCATGAGGGGATGCAACATGCGGAGCGCGGCCGAAAAGACAGCCAAAAGATTGCGCCAGTCGTTCGTAAGTCCGGTGTTTTCCGCCAAACGAAGCTTCTTAATTTCCAAATACCGCTCGCAAACGTCCTGTCCGAAGAAGCGGCACAGCTCTTCGGCCGCCTCGTGATAGAGATGATTCTCGAACGCGCGATTCACAGTATCGGCAGTCTTCTGAAGCTCGCTGAAGATCCAGCGATCTTCCACCGTCTCCAAGCGGCCGCGCTCGAGGACGGGCGGCGGCTCCACTGCCGACCTTTTCATAGCGATGAAAAGCAGCCGGGCCGCGTTCCAGACTTTGTCCACGAATTTCCGTGCGGCGGTTAGATTGTCTTCACTGAAAACCACGTCGGCGCCCGACACAACTCCCATGGTGAGGGACACGCGCAGGGCGTCGGTTCCAAAACGGCTGGTGATGTCGAGCGGATCGACCACGTTTCCTTTTGTCTTCGACATTTTGTCGCGATTGGCGTCGCGCACCAGGCCGTGAATGTGGATCGCGCGAAACGGCTGCCGGCCCGTTAGCTCCAGCCCAAGCATGATCATGCGCGCCACCCAGAAGAACAGAATTTCGACTCCCGTGATGAGCAGCGATGTCGGATAGTAGGCCTTCAGATCCTCGGTCTCTTCCGGCCATCCGAGCGTGGAGAACGGCCAGAGCCCGGCGCTGAACCAGGTATCCAGAACATCTCGATCCTGTTCCAATGGACCTTGCCCGCAAATCGAGCACACCTCCGGCGCAACCCGCGCGACGGTATCTTTGAGGCAGTTTGGGCAGTGCCACGCGGGAATGCGGTGCCCCCACCAAAGCTGCCGCGAAATGCACCAATCGCCGATACTCTCGAGCGAGCGGACGCAGCTATCGGTCCACTCGTCCGGAGTGAATCGGATGCGTCCATCGTGCACGGCGGCCAACGCTTTCTCCGCCAGCGGTTTCGTACGCACGAACCACTGCGTGGAAACAAGCGGCTCGACGATGGTCTTGCAACGATCACAGCGGTCAATCGACGTCGCGTGGGGCGCAATCTCCGCCATCAGTCCTTGTGCTTCCAGGTCGGCGATAATCTGTTTACGTGCGGCGAACCTGTCCATGCCGGCGTAAGGGCCGGACTCCCCGCTCATCCGCGCCTGATCGTCGATGACCCGTATTGAGGGCAGGTTGTGGCGCTTGCCGACCTCAAAATCGTGCGCATCGTGCGCGGGCGTAACCTTCACCGCACCCGATCCGAATGCCGTGTCGGTCCATTCGTCCAGCACGATGCCAATCTCCCGGTTCGTCAGCGGCGCCTTTACGGTTTTTCCGTGCAAATTGAAATATCTTTCGTCCTGGGGATGGATCGCGATGGCCGTGACGCCAAGCATCGTTTCAGGCCGCGTTGTTGACACGGTCAGAAAGCGGCCGGTGCCGGCGACCGGGCAACGAATGTGCCAGAGGCTGCCCTGGGTCTCTTCGCGCACCGTCTCCAAATCCGAAATGGCCGTCTGGCATCGGGGGCACCAGTTCACCATCGACGCACTGCGATAGATCAGACCGCGCTCATAAAGCCGTACGAAGGCCTCGCTCACCGCCCGCGACAGTTCGGGCGAAAGCGTAAATTTTTCGCGGCTCCAATCCACGCTGTCGCCAATCTGCTTCATCTGGTCCGTGATGCGGGCGCCGTATTTCTCTTTCCATTGCCAGACGCGGTTCTCGAATTCCGCGCGGCCCAGTTCTTTACGCGAAGTTCCTTCGCTGGCCAGCATTCGCTCTACCAGTAACTGAGTCGCAATCCCCGCATGATCCGTACCCGGTAGCCACATCGTGTTATAGCCGCGCATCCGGCGCCAGCGGACGGTGGCGTCCATAATCGAATGCTCGAGCATGTGGCCGATATGAAGGGAACCGTTGACGCTAGGCGGTGGAATGACAATCGAAAACCGGGGCTCGGGAGCGGACGAGTCCGCATGATACATCTTATTTTCCACCCACCATTTGGCCCAGCGCGGTTCCAACTTGGCGGGGTCGTATTGCTCCTCGATGTCCATGCGGAGTTCTGATTCTAGCAGCTAAAGTGAGATTGCTAACTCTCGGACAAGCCCATGCGCGGCTTTCATGGAAGCACAGAAGTGCAGCGCGGAGTCAGGCGGCACGACCGCCGTCGAATTTCCAGGTATAGGAAAGCTGCGGCTTGTCCGCGCGAGCCGCAAAACCCCGCGAATCGACGACAGACCTCTACGCGCCGTGCATGCCACTTCACAAGCACCGGCGTTCCGGGAGATCGCGAAGCTAGGGGCATCGCCCGGCCGTTACGCTTCCTCTAACAGGACTTCCGGGGAGCTTCGCGATCCGTGTCCCTTTTGAAGTGGCTTCTTCGCTTACATCAGTGTGCGGTGCCAAGTAGTGGTTTCACGTTACTCTGCAACCGTGAGAACGTGACCAAATTGAACTCTCAAGATTTCTCAAGATAGCGATAGAAAGGGAATTTATGGCAGCAATAAACGTTAGCATCTTCAATCTGTCCGTTTTGAAGGATGAACAAGTCGCGGCAGTGGTTCCGGCGTTGAAAACCCAGGTCCAGAGGGACTTCGCCCCTGTTTGGGGGGTCGATGCAGATGTGAAGTTCTATCCCGCGAACGAGGTCCCATTAGGGACATGGCAGCTCGGAGTGTTCGACAACTCCGATCAAGCGGGTGCGCTCGGCTATCATGACCTTACTTCGGACGGTATGCCTTTCGGAAAGGCTTTTGCTCAGACCGACATGGAGTATAAGTCATCGTGGACAGTCACGCTGAGTCATGAACTGCTTGAGATGCTCGTTGATCCGGACATCAATCTCTCAGCGAACTCCCCCTACGAACGCACTCTGCGTTTTTACGCTTATGAAGTTTGCGATGCCTGTGAAGCCGACCAGTACGGCTATGAGATTGATAGTGTGCTCGTCTCCGACTTCGTCTATCCCCCTTGGTTTGAATATTTCCGGGAGGTGGGTTCGACGCAGTTCGATTATCAAAAGAGAATAAATACGCCGTTCCAGATCCTGACTGACGGATACATAGGGATACTCGATCTCGATGCGGGAATCGGTTGGAGCCAGATAAATGCCGATGGCATGCCGGCGCGAATCAATATGAGAGGGCATGTGGGCAGCCGGCGTGAACGGCGCGCAGTGGCACGGGCGAACTGGCTGACTAGCAAGCCGCGTCCCAGAACGTGAGACGCGTCTGAGATAC
>JBEKUT010000595.1:0-3867 GCA_049514735.1 Bryobacteraceae bacterium | reverse complement strand
GACTCAAGGTCGCACATGGCGACTCCGCCCACGGGCCACGCCCCCGTCTTTGTGTACTTTTCGTCGGTCCAGAGTTCCCATTCCCCGGAGTTCGCATGATTCAGATGAACCGAAACCACATAAGCGTTTTCGGCAGGAATGGACGCGGTTCGCTCCGGGATGCCGCTCCGTGCAATCAGCCGGGTAATCGCCAGTTGCGGCCGGACCACGGAAACCGCAGAATCTATGGCAACATGGGGCGGTTGGTTCAGAGTGAAATACTTCGCCATTTGCGCGCCATGGGCGCTTGCCGCCTGCGATGGAGTCGTCATGGATGGCCCTGTGCCGGGTGATTGTGGATGAGAGTCTCGGGCCAGGCCTCAGGCAATAGTCCCGAATCCCGGTACTGTTCGGCCTGAGTTTTATTCACGGCAAGCTCTGGCTGGAGAACTCCAGCTTAGCTGAAGAATACACCGCTTGCTGTACCGTTTTCAAGAAGTCCCGAGAGAGAGCCAGACTTGTGGATCGGAATTGACAAATCCGATGCCCTTCGAAAAAGGCCTGGCGACGCGAAGGTTTCCGCAAAAGGATTGGAGCGAGATGCGCGCGAGATTTGTGGCAAAACTTTTTGTACCGATTTTGTACCAAGACCGTGCTTTTGACGCTTTTGACGACACTAGCGACTTTTTAGAATCAATAACTTGCGAGTATTAAAATCTTGTCAAGTTCGTGGCTCGAACTTCGTAGTTCGTGGTTGTTGGTTCGTCGTTCGTCGTTCGTCGTTCGTCGTTCGTCGTTCGTCGTTAGAAACAGCTAGGCGGAGCGGACGGGGCGGCGGGCTGCGCTCGCGGCGGCGCCTTCCGTTCGGACTGGCTTCTTGGGCGTTTCGCCTAGGCGGCGGACCTGGTCGCTGACGCACACCAGGAACATGGGCTGCTTGGCGTTCTTAAGGATGTCGATGATCCGGGTCTGCTGGTCTTCGAGGAAAATCGATTTTCCGTCGGTCACCAGGTGCAGGTCGGATTCGGACGCCATGACATCGCTGAGGCGGCGGCCCATCTCGCGCTGTAGGAAACGGAGGACTCGCCGGATCTTTTGCAACGAAAAACCTTTGCGGCGGAGCTCGGCTATAACTGTAATCTCAATTACTTCTTGAGGAAGATAAATTCGCTTGTGTCCCTCATGCCTCGGGGAGACGACTTTTCGCTCATCCCACCACTGGAGCTGTCGCAGGCTCACCTGGGCGATGCGGGCAACATCGCTGCTGCTGAAAGTCCTCTCCGCTGTGACCGCGGTTTCAGGACGCGTTTTTTTTGTTTTGAACATGAAGCCCCGCTTGCGTTTTTTATTGTTGCGGATTTAGATAGCCATAGAAATTGTACTGAACCTGTAGCCGGAGTCAAGGAAAAAGCGTTCGTGCGGCGTACGGCGTACAGCGTGCAGCGTTTAAACGGCTGCGCGCTGTTGGGCAAGCGACTATCCTCCTCCCACGAACTGTACGACTTCCAGGTGGGCACCGTCGGGAACCACGGTTTTCTCCCAGTCGGATTTTCGAATGATGGCGCGGTCCAATTCCACCGCGACGCGATCGGCCTCCAGGCCCAAATTGGCTAGGATCTCGACGAGATTCTGGCCGGACGGGACGGTCCGCCGCTCTCCGTTTACGACAATTTCGATCTGTTGAGCGACCACCGGGTTTGACACTCTGTTTCGCACCTCATTATAGTCAGATTATAAGGACTCGGATTCAGAGTCGTCTCGATGCCAACCTCATACCCAGAGCTGTACTTTCCAATCTTCGTGCAAATCGTGATTGCGGCGGCCGTCGCGGGCGCTCTCATCACGCTCTCGGTCGTTCTCGGCAAACACGTACGCGACCGCGCGAAGGACATGCCCTACGAGAGCGGCATGAATCCGATCGGCAGCGCGCGCGAACGTTTCAGCGTCAAGTACTACCTGGTAGGGATCGTGTTCATCCTTTTCGATATAGAAGCGATCTTTCTGTATCCATGGGCAGTGGTGTACCGCGGCCTCGGCTTCTTCGGCTTCTTCGAGATGCTGATCTTCATTGTTCTGGTGCTGTCCGGCTTCTTCTACATCTGGAAGAAGGGCGCGCTCGACTGGAGCAAGGAAGTGCCTGAGCGTCCGCAAGTGACGGTTTCCGACTAAATGCTTCCAGACAAGTTAAACAAATACCCTATTGCCGCCGCTTTGGCGAAGAGTTATTCCGATGCAATCACGGACGGCCACGACGAACACGGCGAGTTGACGATTTTCATCGCGCCGCCTTCGATTGTCGAGGTCTGCCGCTTCCTGAAAGACGAGCAAAAATTCATCCGCCTCAGCGGAATCACCGGCGTCGACTGGTGGCCCGACGCGCCGCGCTTCGAAATCGTATATCTCCTGCACTCGCTCTCCGAAAACCAACGCCTCCGTCTCAAGTGCCGGGTAGGAGAGAATGAAGAAATAGATTCCGTGACGAGCGTCTGGAGAGCGGCGAACTGGTATGAACGCGAGACGTTCGATTTTTTCGGCGTGCGCTTCAAGAACCATCCCGATTTGACGCGGATCATGATGCCGACCGATTGGGAAGGCCACCCGCTGCGCAAAGATTATCCGGTACACGGGCACAAATACAGCTATCAGAACGAATAGGAACACCGCATGCAGGAACTGAAGACAAACGCCGGCGTCGATGTAGTGGAACCCACAGAGGAATCGGTGCGCGGGAAGCGCATGACTCTCAACATGGGTCCGCAGCACCCGTCAACGCACGGAGTGTTGCGCGTGCTCATCGAACTCGACGGCGAGAATATTACCAAAGCGACGCCGGACATCGGTTACCTGCACACGGGAATCGAAAAGGAGTGCGAGGTCAAGACCTGGCAGCAGGTAGTCACGCTGACCGACCGCGTGGATTATCTCGCCAACCTCTCGAACAACCTGGTCTACGCGCTGGCGGTTGAGAAGCTCATCGGAGACATCGAGATTCCGCCGCAGGCGCAGTGGATGCGCGTGATGCTGACGGAGCTATCGCGTATCCAGAGCCACCTGGTGTGGCTGGGAACGCACGCTCTCGATATCGGCGCGATGACGGTCTTCTTCTACTGCTTCCGCGAGCGCGAGGATCTCCTCAAAATCTTCGAGATGTTCTCCGGACAGCGCATGATGACCAGCTATATTCGGCCGGGCGGGCTGGCGCTGGAGCCGCCGCGGGGATGGCAGCGTGTGGTGAAGAAGTTCATCGACGGATTCTCCAGCAAGGTGGATGAATACGAAAACCTGCTCGATTCGAATCCTATCTGGATGCGGCGTACGCAGGGCGTGGGTTTCATTTCGATCGAAGACATGCTGGACCTGGGAATCACCGGACCGATGCTGCGCGGCGCGGGCGTGAATTGGGACATCCGCAAGACCGAGCCCTACTCGTCGTACGAAAAATTCGATTTCGACGTGCAGACGCGCCAGGAAAACGACGTGTATGCGCGGTACAAAGTTCGTACCGGTGAACTAAGGCAGAGCGCGCGGATCGTGAAGCAGGCCTTGGAAGGAATGCCTGGTGGACCGTGGCAGGCGAACGCTCCGAAGATCGTGCTGCCGGAGCGCGAGAAAATGAAGACGCAGATGGAAGCGCTGATCTACCACTTCAAGATCGTGACCGAGGGCTTCCGGGTTCCCGCCGGTGAGGTTTATCAGCTAGTGGAATCGCCGCGCGGCGAAATCGGCTACTACATCGTGAGCAACGGGACGTCGCGGCCGTACCGGGTGTTCATGCGCACGCCGAGCTTCGGAAATATTCAAGGCCTGGGAAAGCTGTTGGAGAATACGTTGATCGCGGATTCCATCGCCTCGATGGGCAGCATGGACTTCGTCCTGGGGGACACAGAC
>JBEKUT010000594.1:0-3870 GCA_049514735.1 Bryobacteraceae bacterium | reverse complement strand
GCCGCCCCGATCGATTCCGCCAAGGCCGCCGCAACCGCGAACACGCCGGGCAGCGGGAATCCCAGACCCGCGACGACATTTACAAAATCCCAACTGCGTCCTGAGAATACGTAACCAGCCGCGTTCGCTAACTTGCCGCGGCCGTGCAACCAGGCCAGGCTGATCCCAAACACGAGCCGCAGCACCAGGAGGCCCGCATCCGCCAATTTATTCTGTGAATCCATATAATCCCCTAACGTGTCAAAAGTCCCGCGTCGATTACGAACTCCGCACCCGTCATGAAGCGGGCCTTATCGGAAGAGAGAAACACAACCGCATTCGCGACATCTTCCGGCTCGATCCACGGGACTGGAAGCAGATTGCCGGCGGATCGCTCGGCGATCTCTCGCGGCGTGAGACCTTCAAGAAACGCCAGACCGTCGTTCATCGGCGTATTCACGCCGGTCGGATGAATCGAATTCACCCTGATCCCGTAAGGCGCCAATTCGATAGCCCACGATTTTGTGAGGCCGGTCAGACCCCATTTCGACGCGGCGTAGTGGCCGAGCCGGCCCATCCCGCGGAGTCCCGCAATCGAAGAGTTGTTAATGATGACTCCGGACCGCCGCGCGATCATCTCCGGTATCACTTGTTTCGCGACCAGCCAGGGGCCCTTCAAGTTGATGTCGATCATGGCGTCCCAGGCTGCCTCCGTCAATTCGTGAGCCAAACCGTAGGCGCAGATTCCGGCGTTGTTGAATAAGATATCGATCCTTCCCCAGCGGTCCAACGTAGCTGCAACGGCGGCCGCGATGGCGTTCGCGTCGCGCACATCGCCCTTCGCGATCAGACATTCCGAGTTGGACGCTTCGCACTCTCGCCGCAGAGAGTCCAGATCTTCGGCCGAACCCATGCTGTAACCTGGATACGGTAAAGCTTCAGCCACGTCGAACGCGGCGATCTTCGCTCCCAACTTTGCCAGCGCTAGAGCGGACGCGCGTCCCTGGCCGTGCGCTGCGCCGGTAATGAACGCGACCTTCCCGGAAAACTCCCGCCCGTCTGATCCGCTCATCGAACGCCCGCCTGGTACGACGCAAGATAATCGTCCAGATCCACTCGCAGCGCGTTGTTGAACAGGTTGGTGGCGATCATCAGCGCGCCGAAAGCCGTCAGAGTGACGATCTGGGAAGGCGTGAGTTGCTGCGCCAGGCGGCCATACAACTCATCCGAGACGTTGTTCGCATCTTTGACGAGCTGCCGTCCGAACTCCACGATGACAGCCGCGCGTTCACCGATTTCAAGCCCGTCAGGGTTCTCTCCCGCGTCGATCAGAAGGCGCCGGAAGAAAGTGGAACAGATCAGACAATCCGATTGCGCCGAAATCGCGTGCGCGAACAGCGTAGTGGTCCGGTCGCCGAGAAACCCCGCCACCTCGTCGCGCAGCGGATACCACTCCATAAGCGCATGCAACGCCGGGAGGGAATGCGCAAGCGTCCGCTTCATATTGGTCATCCGGCCGTGTTGCTGAATCTGTTGCTCGAACTCCGCTCGCGCGGGAGTTGAGGCATGTGCATATTCGAGAGGTTGAATGCGTGCCATGGCTAAGAATGATCTTGACAGCAATATCCTATCATAGTAATCTCTATAGACAAAGAGAACATTGCGTGAACAGCCTCCGCCCAATCCTGTTTTCACGGCGCATTGCGACGGCATGCGCCGATGGTTGTTGTTGCTGACCCGCGGCCTTCCTGTCAGCAGCAGAAGTCGAATTCAGAGAAAAGGATCACAATGAGTGCCTTAGCACAACGCCCCGATTCACAGTTTCAGATTCGCCGCCTAAGCGAACTCGAGGTTTCGCGTGAAGTGAGCCGCGAGGCCTCGCGCGCGACCCAGCCCGATGAAGCCCTGCACGCGTTTGCCGCCCTGGTCTTGCGGATAAAAGGTGTGCGCGCCATGAAAATCGAGGATGCCCCCGCAGTCGAGCCTTTGGTCGCAGGTCCGCTGGCCTGGCGAGACAGCGCCCGTTCGACACCGCGAGGCGCGGTGGTCGCGGATATTGCGGCCGCTGGCCGCCGCTGGGGAACATTGCGGCTGCAATTTGATTTAGAACAAATCAAAATGGAAGATCCCCTGGCATTCGCGCGTTTCCTGGGGCAACAGACAGGCATTTTGCTGAACCGGTTCGACCTGGAACGCGAGCATGGCCGGATTCTGGAGAAGGTCACACGATTTCAAACTCGGCTTGCCACCCGCAAAGTGTTCGAACGCGCTAAAGGCGTGCTTTCCCACAAGCGCGGCATCACGCAACAGCATGCGGCGCGGCTGCTTCTGAGCTATCGGCGCAACTCCGGCTGCTCGATGCGAGTTGTAGCCGAGGCCGTCATCTACGACGCGGCCCAAACCAAGCGATTCGCCTCACCTCCTGAGAGGGATCGATATGGCAGAACGCGAAAGACAGCATAGATCGCTGACCGATTGGTGGCCCGTGATCGCGGCGTTGGGAGCCGCGGCCATCGTTCGTCTAGGATTAATCCCCCACATTCCATGGTGAACGAATGAGTAACGCCGCAACCGCACCATCCGAGTCCATTGCATTTCACTCTTCCTTGGGTTCTCTGCGCGTCATCCCGGGGATTCTCTTGCTTGCCGCGATCGGCTATCTGGGCAAGCACACCGAGCAGGGCATCGCGGCTTACGGGAAGGCGAACCATATCGAACTGCCGAATATCGAGTACGTGTTGTGGGCGATCCTTTTTGGGCTGATCGTCGCGAACACGATTGGCGTGCCGGCGCTCTTCCAAGCGGGCGTCCGAACCTACGACTTCTGGCTGAAGACCGGCATCGTGCTTCTCGGCGTGCGCTTCCTGCTCGGCGATGTTTTGAAGCTTGGAGGCGTGAGCCTGGTATTTGTCGCGATTGAACTCGGAATATCCATCGCACTCATGACGCTTCTGGGCAAGTGGCTGGGCTTACCGCCCAAGCTGACTTCACTGCTCGCGATCGGCTCTTCAATTTGTGGCGTGTCGGCGATCATCGCGGCGAAAGGCGCCATAGACGCCGACGACGAAGATGCATCGTACGCTATTGCCGCGATCCTGGCGCTGGGAGCATTCAGCCTGTTCGCTTTCCCGGCGATCGGACACGCGCTGGGGTTGTCCGATCACGCGTTCGGATTGTGGGCAGGCCTGGCGGTGGATAATACGGCCGAAGCCACCGCGGCGGGCGCGCTGTATTCGGACGCGGCGGCTAAGTTTGCGGTTCTCGCCAAGACGGCGCGCAACGCGACCATCGGATTCGTCGTGCTCGGCTACGCGATTTATTGGGCGCGCAAGAGCCATCGCACGCGGGTCGAGAACAAGGCCGCGTTCCTATGGCAAAAGTTCCCGAAATTCGTGCTCGGCTTTCTTTTGATTTCCATTCTGGCGACAGCGGGCGTATTTACGAAACCGCAACTCACCGACATCGCGAATCTCTCGCGTTGGGCGTTCCTGTTGACCTTTGCGGGCGTGGGCCTGCAGACGAATATCAAAGAGCTACGGAAGCAAGGTTTGCGGCCGCTGGTGGTTGGAGCAGCCGGCGAGTTTGCAATCGCGGCCATAACGCTGGCGCTCATCGTTGGCGCCTCCCGCGGGCTCGGGATTTTTTGAAAGGAGTATCGGATGAACAGCAACCATTCCAGGCCGTTCTTTCTGGGCGTCGCGGTGGCGTCCGTCATTTTCATCGGAGCGCCGATGGTCCGCCAGGCGCTGGCACAGTCCACGCCGGCTGCCTCTGCCGCTCCCGATAAGCCGTGTATCGTCGAATGGGTCTACAAAGTCAAATACGGCTATCAAGACGAGTTCTTCGATATCTTTCGTAAGTATCAGGTTCCGATTCTCGACAGAGAGAAAG
>JBEKUT010000593.1:0-3888 GCA_049514735.1 Bryobacteraceae bacterium | reverse complement strand
TACACAACCCACACGCCAAGCCGCGCTGCCCACGTGGACAAGGGCCGCGGTGCTTTTCGTGGCGCTCGCGAGCACTCTCGGCGCCGCCAACAATTACCTGGTACATAATCTGGTGTCCGATCTTCCAGACGTCGCGGACCACGTCGACACGAATCTGGTGAATCCGTGGGGCAATGGATTTAGCGGTGGCAGCCCCTTCTGGATCGGCAATAACGGCACTGGAACTTCGACGCTGTACGACGGCGAGGGCGATAAGATTGCACTGACCGTTAACATACCCGGACCAGCGGGATCGAGCAGTCCTGGCGCCGTGAGCGGTGTGATGTTCAACTCGGCGTCTCCTTCATTCGCGGTTGCGGCCGGCAAGCCCGCGGCGTTCCTGTTCTGCACCGAGGACGGAACCATTTCCGGTTGGAATTCTTCGGTGAACGCGACCAACGCGCAGATCATGGTGGACAATTCGAAAGCGGGAGCGGTCTATAAAGGTTGCGCCATCGGCGGCGCTTCCACCGCACCGATGTTGTATGCGGCGGATTTCGTCCTGGGGAGAATCGACGTGTGGGACGGAAACATGAACCCCATCACAAATGCGGGGGCATTTGCCGACACAGCGATTCCAACTGGATTCGGGCCCTTCAACATACAAAATATGGGGGGTAAGCTCTATGTCGCGTATGCCAAGGTAGAAGCGCAGGGCATTGACGACGTACCGGGCGCAGGCAACGGATATATTGCGGTGTTCGATTACTCCGGAAATCTGCAGAGCACTCTGATATCGCAGGGATCGCTCAATTCGCCGTGGGGCATGGCGATCGCGCCCGCAACGTTTGGCGATTTTGCCGGCAATCTGCTGGTGAGTAACTTCGGGGATGGCACGATCAACGCGTTCGATGTGACCACGGGAGTCTGGAAGGCGGCGCTGAGCGATCTCATGGGCGATCCGATTTCGATACCGGGGATTTGGTCCATCAACTTCGGAAACGGCGGCAAGGGAGGGGACACGGCGACGCTCTATTTCACGGCTGGCATCTCCGGCTACGGCGCTCCGGTGGAATCGCATGGCCTGTTGGGCAGTATTCAGCCCGCGCCTTGGTTCCAGACCAGCGGCGTTGTGAATGGCGCCAGTTTCGGCACCGCGATCGCGCCGAATTCGTGGGTCAGCATTAAGGGCGGCGCGCTTTCCGCGACGACGCGCAGTTGGGACGCCAGCGATATTTCCGGGAGCACTCTGCCGACGCTGTTGAACGGCGTGGGGGTGACGGTGAACGGAACGGCGGCCGCGGTGAGCTACATCAGTCCGACGCAAGTCAACATCCTGGTGCCTGGAAGCATCACGCCGGGTCCGGTTCAGATTGTGGCCACGAACAATGGATTGACGAGCGCGACAGTATCGGCGACGTTGAGCGCTTTTGCTCCTTCTTTCTTCACGATTGGGTCTAATGCCACGACGAAGAATCTCTACATCGCTGCGACGCACGCCAATAACGAGCTGGTGGGTCCGCCGAGCCTGATAACGGGCGTTACCACGACTCCCGCGACGGTCGGCGAGACGATCATTTTGTATGCCGCCGGCTGTGGCGCAACGAATCCGGGGTTCGCGAGTGGTCAGACGGTTCCAGTGCCGCTGCCGTTGGCCGCGCTGCCTACGGTGACGATCGGCGGGGTCGCGGCGCAGGTGACGTTCGGAGGGCTGGTGGGCCCGGGTCTGTATCAGATTAATGTGGTGGTGCCGGCGGGTATCACGCCGGGGACGACGGCGAATATCGATGTGGCGGTGGTGGCGTCGATTGGTGGGGATTCGTCGGCGTCGAATACGGTTATTTCGGTGGTGAATCCGTAGGAGCGAGCGCATAGCTGGTGCTCCTGCCGCCTGCGGGATTGCGGACCAGGATGCCGTGCTCTACCAGCGGCAGAATGTCGCGGAGCGCGGTGTCCTGGGAGCACTTTGCCAGCTTTGCATATTTCGCTGTGGTGAGCTTGCCTTCGAAACCATCCAGAAGACGATTTAGGACAAGACGCTGCCGAACGTTGAGCGCAACGCCCGGCAGCGTATCCCAGAAGCGCGCCTTGTCGAGCACATTTCCGAGCGCGGATTGAGCACCGTCGATAGCGCGGTCAAGGCAGCCGACGAACCATTCCATCCAGGGCGTGATGTCCAATGTGCCTTTTTGCGCCCGCTCCAGGTTCCTGTAGTAGGCGCCGCGCTCCTGCCGGATTTGCGACGACATGCTGTAGAAACGTTGCGAGCTGTTTTCGGAGCGAGCGAGGGCCATGTCTGCAATGGCGCGCGCGATGCGTCCGTTGCCATCGTCGAAAGGATGGATGGTCACGAACCAGAGATGGGCCAAGCCTGCTTTCAGTATTGGATCGAGGTCGACACTGTTGTTGAACCAATCCAGGAACGTGGTCATTTCGGCGTCGAGCCGGCTCGCATTGGGAGCTTCGAAATGGACGCGCTGATTCCCAATCGGGCCTGAGACAACTTCCATCGCCCCAGTGCTGTCGTCGCGCCATGCCCCTATCCGGAGCTCGGTGAAACCACTGCGTCCGGTGGGAAATAGCGATGAATGCCATGTGAACAGTCTTTCGGCCGTGAGTGGCTGGTCAAAACTGCGCGAGGCGTCGAGCATCATTTCGACAACGCCCTCGACGTTACGATCCGCTGGTTTGAGCGCGCCGATGTCGATCCCTAGCCGCCGGGCGATTGAGGAGCGAACCTGTTCTGTGTCGAGCTTTTCTCCCTCGATTTCGCTGGTCTTGAGAACGTCGGAGGTGAGGGTATCGAGGACGGCATGCTGGCGGAGGTTGAAGCCGAGAGCTTCCATGTGCCCGATCAGCTTGCCCTGGCGGTAGCGGACGTCGGCTAGAGGTCCGGCGAGGTGTTCCTGGTTCCAGTGGAAACGGGGCCAGTCGGGAAGTTCGTGGATGTACAATCTCCGCACCTCTGCGGAGATTATAGCTTATTCGCCGCATGGATGCGGAGACTAGAGGACTAATCTCCGCAAGAAACTGGTAGGCGCGGCAGGGACCCGAACCTGCGACCGTCGGCTTAGAAGTCCAAACACCATATCTGATGTACCTTTGTGCGGCTCGGAGGGGAATTCTTCCACCTGATCTCTCAAACCCTCGTCTATGAACGGGTGTGATCGCGCTGATCATTTCGGTAGGCACCCTTCTTCGTAAACATTTACAATGGGTGAACAGGAGTAATACGTCAGCAAGCCGGGACAATGGGGTAACGTTTTTTGAACTTGTTTGATCAACACGCTCCGTTAGCATTAAGGTAGGTCATTGCCTGAAGGCGTTGACTGGGCATTCTGCTTGCACAATGGATAAAAAATCACCGCATCTGCTTCGCGCTGGTACTAACGTCAGGAGGCTCAAGGATAATCTCGTCAATGTCGTCGACGCAGAGGCACTTTCGGCTATCGAGACCGCGATTTGCGCGAACGTTGCGCAACTATATGCGCTGGGGCGGGGTCATTACAATTTCGCCATCCGTCAGAATAACCGCTCATGGCGTCAGAAGATCTCGCGCCTGTATTACGCTTCCTATAATGTGTCGCGTGCGATCAGATTATGTGTAAACGGGGAGTACTCAACGGAAGTTGGCGATCACAAGAAAATTGATATTCTACCGGACGATTTCCCAAACAGGATACGTTATGCCAATCGTCTTGGCGTGCTACGGGATGATCGCAACATGTGTGACTATGATCACACTGGTAGAATTGGCGATCTGATCATAGACGTGGCCGAGGCTGTTCAACTTGTTGAAGAGTTCCTAAACGATACTCAAAATTATCTGAGGGGACGCGGAGTAAACTTATGAATGTGCGAACCGACGAGATTGGGCCTGACGTTGAGGCTGTTTTGACGAGCTTTAAG
>JBEKUT010000592.1:0-3894 GCA_049514735.1 Bryobacteraceae bacterium | reverse complement strand
AATTTCGACCGTAACCGAGCCGTGACCGGCAGGGAGCGGTCGCCCCATTTAGACATGTTCTTCAACGGAGTGTCCATGGCCCTGCGGGCCACCCAAGGTGATGAAGAATTTCGACCGTAACCGAGCCGTGACCGGCAGGGAGCGGTTGGCCCATTTAGACATGTTCTTCAGGGGAGCGGTTTCTGACGCGCGGAACGAACAGAACCGCGACCGTAAGGAAGCCATTCTCGCCCAAAGGCCCACTTCGAGATATTCTAAAAATTCCATGCGACGCAGAATCTTCCTCGGCACCCCACTCGCCGCTTTCCAACTCGCCGCCGCCACATCCGACCCACCCTGGGTCTACGCCTACGGCGATGGCATTCCCCACACACCATCGGAGTATTCCAAGCTTCTAGCCGCAATCCCCGACATCGCCGTGGACGACTATTCTCGCGGGGGTGTCGTCGAAAAGCTGGAAGCCCAGGTCGCGTCGATGCTCGATAAGGAAACGGCCGTGTGGTTACCTACCGGGACGCTGGCCAACCATCTCGCCATTCGCATGTTGGCAGGACCGAAACGCCGCGTCCTGGTGCAGGCCGAAAGCCATCTCTATAACGACTGCGGCGATTGCTGCCAAACACTGAGCGGCTTGACACTGATTCCGCTCGCGCCCGGCAAGGCGACATTCACCATCGAAGATGTGGCGCAGGCAGGCAGCACCGCCCAGAGCGGCCGCGTTGTAACACCCATCGGAGCGATTCAAATCGAGTCGCCAGTGCGCCGCAAAAACGGGGAGCGCTTCGATTTCGACCAGATGAAGCGCATCTCGGCCTGGGCGCGCGAACGCGGCATCGGAATGCATCTGGATGGCGCGCGCCTGTTTCTGGAAAGCGCCTACACCAAACGCCCCGTCCGCGACTACGCCGCGTTGTTCGATACCGTCTACGTCTCGATGTACAAATATTTCAACGCCGCGAGCGGCGCCGTGCTGGCCGGGCCGAAGTCGCTGCTCGCCGAGCTCTATCAAACGCGCCGTATGTTCGGCGGCGGACTGCATCGAGTGTGGCCCTTTGCGGCGGTCGCGCTCCACTACCTGGATGGATTTGAAGCGCGCTTTCAAAAAGCAGTGGACACCTCGGAGCAGGTGATAGCGGCCCTGAGCGTCGACAGCAATTTCGCATTCGAGCGCGTCCCGAACGGCACCAACATTTTCCGCATGCGAGTCTTCAACGTCAACGCGCCGGTGTACCAGATGCGCCTGGACCCAACCGGAATCACGGCTCATCCCCCCTCCGGCGATTGGTTCACGTTCCAGGTGAACGAGACCTGGGCCCGCACGCCCGCCCCCGACATGGTGGCCCGTCTCCGCAAAGCCCTCGGGTAGTGGGAAAGGCCATCGCGTGGGACAGGCCATCGCCTTGCGTGGCCTGTTCGGATGGGCCTTCGGCCCGCGGAACTTCGTGAAAATATGGCATATCACGAGCGCCGCATTCCGAGCCGTGACCGGCAGGGAGCGGTTGTCCCAAAAACAGTCGGCAACTCGAGAAGCCGCATTTTCGACCCTGTCTTCGGTCTCCACAAAACCGAGTGCAAAAAATGTTTAGAAATTAATCTTTTCCCTATCCCCAATCAATCCTGCCGTTTACAAGACTCCACCCGTCCGCGCCGAATCCCAATCCCACACCTCACCCAGTATATTTAAATCGAATCCGACCATTCCCATGCCCAAGTCTTCTCCCCGAAGACGAGCTACTGCGGAGGCTGGACCCAATTCCAGCCTCCGCACCGCCCCTCTCAAAACCACAAACCTAGCACCCGCAATAACTTAACTCGGTGTACCCACCCTCTCATCGCTAATGCCTCGCATAGGCGTCAAGGGCCGCCTTCCACTCCGCGCCTTGCTCCCCATCATGCGCACCTATCTTTTGCACATGCTCATTCGCGCTGGGATCCAAAGCCGTCCGCTCATAGACCACCAACACACTCGTCGCGGCCTCCCCGCTCCTCGACAGATGAATATCAATGCGAGTCACCAGCACATCCCCGAGCACATAAACATATTGAACATGCCCGCCCGCCAGATCGAGCACCGTGTTCACCCAGACACTCTCATGCGAACCATGCTTCACACGAAACACCGATCCTTCCTGGTCGATGGCAGGAACCGGATAGAGAAACTCCGGTCTGAAATCGGCCGCCCACTTCTGCTCCTCGAACGCGCCGAACAAAGGAGCCGCGCGCGCGAAAGGCATTTCGATCGTGAAATGAAACTCCGCTCGCGTATGAGCCACCGGAACGGGAGCCGCCCAAGCAATGGAACAGAAACTCGCGATTACTGCAATCTGGAATTGAGTCATGCAGTAAGAATGAACCCTGGAGCCGTAGACAGGTCAACTGGCGATGGTATCCTTTGGATTAGACTACAAGTTCAATGCTTGCCCCCTGTTCGGGAGCAGAGGTTTTCATATGTCAGGACATTCTAAGTGGGCGACCATCAAGCACAAGAAAGCCGCCCTGGACTCTAAACGCGGGAAGGTCTTCACCCGCCTCATCAAAGAAATCATGATCGCCGCTCGTAGCGGCGGCGACCCCGACACCAACGCCCGTCTTCGCACTGCCGTCACCGGGGCGAAAGCCGTCAGCATGCCCGCCGAAAACATCAAACGCGCCATCATGCGCGGCACTGGCGAATTGGAAGGCGGCCAGATCGACGAAATCATGTTCGAAGGATACGGTCCCGGAGGCGCGGCCGTTCTCGTCAACGTCGCCACCGACAACCGCAATCGTACGGTCAGCGAAATCCGCCACATGTTCTCGAAAAACGGCGGCAACCTCGGCGAGCAAGGCAGCGTCGCATGGATGTTCGAGCGCAAAAGCCAGATCCTGATTGAGAAGGACAAGGCCGGCGAAGATCAGCTCATGAATATCGTTCTCGACGCCGGCGCCGACGATCTGCGCGACGATGAAGACACCTGGACCGTGCTTTCGGCGCCCGAAAGCCACGACGCCGTTCTACAGGCGATTCAGAAAGCAAGCATTGAGACAGAATCCGCCGAAATCGCCATGGTGCCGAAGAATCTCATGAAGCTCGAAGGCAAGAACGCGGCGGGCATGCTTCGCTTGAGCGAGGCGCTTGAAGAACACGACGACGTTCAAAGCGTCTACTCCAACTTTGACGTCGACGAAAAGGAATTGGAAGCTCTGGCCAGCCGTTAATGCGCGTTTTGGGCATCGATTGCGGCATGGAGCGGACCGGCTACGGTCTGATCGAAAGCGACGGCCGCACTCACCGCATCGTCACTGCGGGATGCATCCAAACCAGTCCGAAGAATCCGCTGCATGAGCGGCTGCTGGCCATCGCGCGGGCGCTCCGAGATGTGATTGGGCAGTACCAGCCCGCGGCTGCGGCCGTCGAAGAAGTTTTCTACGCTCAGAACGTGAAGACGGCCCTCAAGCTGTCGCACGCCCGCGGCGTTGTATTGTTGGCCATAGCGGAGGCCGGAATTCCGTTAGGCGAGTATTCCCCGCTCGCCATTAAGACCAGCGTGGTAGGCTACGGCCGCGCGGAAAAACAACAGGTGAAAATGATGGTGCACTCATTATTGCGCATTGAAGTCGAGATCGAATCCGAAGACGCGTGCGACGCGCTCGCGGTGGCAATTTGCCATGCCACGCATTCCGGCGCGAGAGTTATGGCAGGTGTCCAATGAAACGTTCCGCTCGCCCTGCGCCCGCATCGCCTCGCATCCTAACCCCGTCCCCTCGCGCCATCAACGCTTCCTCCCACGTCGCGATCGCATTCGCCCGCCCCGCGCCCGCATCGTCTCGCATCCTAACCGCGTCCCCTCGCGCCATCAACGCGTCCTCCCACGTCGCGCTCGCATTCGCCCGCACCGCGACCGCATCGTCTCG
>JBEKUT010000591.1:0-3922 GCA_049514735.1 Bryobacteraceae bacterium | reverse complement strand
AGATTCATGACGGAAAGCAGCGACCAAAAGCCAGCAGCAGCTTGGGCGATCCTTGGATCCGAATCTTGCGGCGCAGCAACGCCCAGACGAGATTCGCTTCTTTCCGCAGAAAACGCAGCCAGGTCTCGCTGTCCGCGATCACTCGCAAATCCGGTCTACCCGAGTGCCCGTCGGATATTTGCAGCGTCTGGTTCTGAATCACCACCGTAGCCTTCAGTTCTTCTTGTCCGGTGAAAGTAAAGTGGTAGGTCGCCTTGATCCCCTCGGATCGGCCTCGCTGAAAGGCGAAGTTCAAGCCGCGCAAAAAAGCTCGAATCGAGCCTTGTCCCGCCAATCCATTCCACACGCGCTTTGTCTTCTTGTTAGGAAACCTGCGGGCCACATAGTCCTCCGCGTCTGACTCGCGGACGACGAACACGGTTTCCGGCTTGTTCTGAAACGGCTTCACGACCGCCTCCAAGTATTGCTTGCGATCGGTAAGGAAGGGTGCGATGACGTCTTCGCCCGCCGGGCACACGGCCATACAATAGGCGGCTTTGTAGTTGGCGCCAAACGACAGGCTTTGCCACATCGAGACGGTTTCGGCGGCAGAGATTTTTTTTCGGTACTCGAGGCCGCTGCCGCTGTCGGCAATCTTTTCCACCCAGTCGTTGAAGCCGCCCATGAACTCACGGTAATTGTGGGTATAGCAGGCGGAAAAATTGAAGTGCCCATCCGAGCCAATCGCCCCGGTCGGACACGCGGCCACACACAATTTGCACTCGACACACGGGTTGTAATTGACGGGATGAGAGTATTCACTCACGCGGGCGTCGGCCAATACCGTCCCCAGAAGAATGAAATTGCCAAACTTGGGGTGAATGACGTTCCGGTGAATTCCCATCTGCCCCAGACCGGCGGCCACCGCAACGGTCTTATGGGAGATCACCCACATCTTTGCGCCCCAGCGGTCGGCCTCCATGGGGAAACCGGCCGCTCCGCCATTGACTGCGCCCACCCCAATCTTCTCCAGTTGAGCCACAATTCGCTGCGCCACTTCGTTGACTTCATCCGTCTTATGGTGAAATTCCAAATTGGCGATCGAGCGGGCCAGAGTGCGGACGTTTTCCCGGTTCATGCGGCAGACAAAGCTGATCAGCGTCTTTGTCCTCGGAAAAACGAATTCAATATCGGCCTTCTGGTCGGCAATCTCCGGCCGATCCCTCTCGACGAAACCGACATCGTCGCCTCCCGCGTCAACGCAAACCTTTCGCAGCCAGGCCGCATCGAGTACCTCAGGCGGCTGCGCGGGGCCTTCCATCGCACTTCGCTCGTGGAAGCGCTTTACAGTTGGATGTTCATCCATGTTTCCCATGCTGCGTTCCCGCTTGCCATCGACCTGGTTACGCGTATTTCGCAGGCGTGACGGAACCGATCTCAGCCAGCCGCTGGTGGCACACCCGGCGAAGCGTCTTCGGACGGCCCAGCCGATTCAATTTTGTGTGCTAGGCTCTCCCCACGTGCTCTCCCTTACGGCGTTTTACTACCTTGCCAGTCCCTTCGCATCACGCGCAAGGAACATCTATGTGCCTATCTGCCTTCGGTCGTGCGATGGCTGCAAGCCGAACTGTCTGATGAAGCTGCAATGCAAGCATCAACTTGAGATCCGTTCTGCCCGAGAAGTCGTAAAATATTTAAAGCTCAGGAGGCCGCAATGTATCGGTACCACAGAACGGTGATCACCATAACGATACTTCTTATCGCAATCCCATCCTTCGCCCAGCAACCTCTACGCTCGGATCAACCGAGCGTGATGGCTAAGATTTCCTACGACTCCGGCATTGCGTCGCAACAGAATGTGCGCCAGATATGCATGGCAGTCGCTAAGGACGGCGAGTATCGAATGGTCCGGTTGTTGAAGGACGGAAACACGGAGCAGATGCAAGGCATGATTCCTAAGGAAGAATTTCGTCGACTTGCCAAACTGCTTTCCGCACCTGACTTCCGCAACCGGCCAAATGACCATGCGGGTTTAATCGGCGAAGAGGCGCAGAGCTTTGCGGTAGAGATTCCATTGGGTGACCGGTGGCATAAAGATGGTGCACTGGAACCCGAAGCGTGGCGTTCACAGTGGCTCAATGCCAACGGAGAGCAACCCTTTCCTGCGTCGGTTTCGAAGGTGGTGGATTGGCTACAAGACTTCCAGCCGAAGGACGGAAAAACGTTCGAGTACACCGAGTTTTCGGACGTGTGTCCAGCACAGGGTTTCCGCCTGCTAAAACCTTCTGTTGCCCGGAATCAACGGCCTTAAAGTCAGGCTCATTCATTTTCGTAGTGGACACTATCAGGGAAGTTTTTCAACGACTAAGAGTTCGCAACGCCGGGCGGGAGCGATTCTTCGAAAGCCTACGACTGACGGTCACCGGCTCTAAATATCTCTCGTTGTTGCAGAAAAACTCAGCCCCGCCTATCGGACAGGATTCCGGCCAAAGCGATAGGTGATATTCACGCTGGCGCAGGAAGGAATTCTTACCCCGACCACCTCGCTCACCGGATTTTCTGGAACCAGTCCGTTCCCCCCGAGGCCCACCTTTCCCGGCCCATAGACGTCAGCAATGGCAAAGTTCTCCGTGGTTTGTCCGGTCCAGCCGCTGGCAATCATCACATTGACGCCGACGCTCAACCTTCCCTCCAATAGCGGCCGCGATAGCGCGAGACGAAACTCCTTGTTGGCGACTCCGAGGCAGTACTCATTCAGCGCATTTGGGTCGCCGCTCAGGTAGGCGCTTTCGCTGCAGCCATTGCCCACCACCTTCCGGCCCACGTACTCGAATTCTCCCTTGGCCTGCAGGCGAAGAGGCAGCTTCTGATACGTCCCGACCAGATCGCCGATCAGGCGCGGCGCTTCGGGGACGATGGAATAAGACGTGTTGAGAAGGCGCGCATCAGCTTGCTCGAACGTGGCCTCGAGCGAACCGCTGGGAATCCTTTGCCGCAGCGTGAATGCGAGGTAACGGATGCGGCCGGGACCTAGATCAAACTGCAGTCCCTGATCCGGATCGATCTTGCCGTATTCTGCGCTCTGCGTTTCGTGACCTAATGTCAGCTTCAGGTCGGTGCGGTGAAAACTCTTGCTGGCCACCAGTTGATAAGAGCGCGCCATCTCCACCGGATTCGGCTTGATGGGATTGTTTAAGTCTGTTCCCAGGCGCGGGTCTTCGGTGAAAAATGACTTGCCCAAGCTGAACGAGATCAAAGGGACAATCTGGGCATCGCCGGGCAGGAGGGTGATGGTCGCCTTCGGCGAATTCAGACCCACCCATCGATTCCACGAATTTGCGGGAGTAATCAGGTCCTGATTGGCGATGTTGATCTCATCCCGGCGCCAGCCCAAGTAATAGCGGAAGCGGCTACCCAGATCGCCTTCACCAGCGATGAAGGGCGTGACGGGAGCGATGGTGACGTTGTTGCCGTCGATGGCAACGAACGGCCCGTAATCACTGGGAGCGGCAGGATTGAAGAAATTGTAGTGGTCGAGATCGTCGCGGCGCGGGGCTTCACGCTCATAATCCGTCCCCGCCAGCAGTGAAAAGCTCCTCGCGATCCGGTTCACATACATAGCATTGCCCCCGGCGACGGTGCGGAACTCGCTCTGGCGGATCAAGCCCAGCCCAAAGTCCGAGAAGAGCGATAGATTGTAGGTGCGAAAAAAACCGGAAAGCTGGAGTTCCTGGTTGCGGCTCAGTTTCCACACGTCGTTCAAGGCCACTAGCGCCGTGTGGGTTTGATCCTTCTGCCGTGGGTCAATCGTATCGGGATACACGGTCCATCCGGCAGCGGCGTCGACAGAGTTGAAGCCAAACATGGGCCTCAATCCGGCAACATAGCCGTAGCCAAGATAGGCGATGCCAAACAAGGTCAGCGTGTGATCGCCGGCATGGAG
>JBEKUT010000590.1:0-5385 GCA_049514735.1 Bryobacteraceae bacterium | reverse complement strand
AACTATACGGCTAGTCTGCAGCAGGATGAGCGCCTCGATCCGATGAATACGGATGGTGTAACTTGCCCGAGCACGGGCGTACCAATCCAGTGCAATCCCACTGGCACGTTTTTCACCCTCTATGATGTAGGGAGCCCGAGCACTTTCATATCGGCGTCGTCTCCAACGGGATGGGGCCAAACTGAACAAGTCAGCGGAATTACACCATCGACAATAAATGCAACCTTCGACTCTGCGGGACTGTTGAACGTTACCTTTTTCTACACGGGCCCGATCGTAACCACCGGCGGCAGTGTCCTGCCGATCACCGGGTTCCAGATCGTAACGACTATAGATGGAGTCTTCGAAGAGGGCTGGTACTCGGGTCAAGCCACGAAGGACGTCGGCGAGGATGCGGGTCTTACCGACCAATTCGATGGTCACGTTCCCGTACCGCTGGCTCCTTCATTGGGCGGCGTCCCGGAACCGGGGACCTTTCTGATACTTGGATCCGGACTGCTGGCCATTGCTCTCGCATGGCGTCTTAAAGTACGGTCCTGACCGATCTCCATCCGGACTGCTTCGTCGTTCTCCCTTAGACGCAGCAGTCCGGAATCGTAGTACAGATGTTCCCTCCCATACCCCCAAAAGAGAACGCCCCCACACCCGCGTCAGAGTGCTAGGAACTGTGCGTTGAGCGCAGCATAATGGGACCACCTAAGCAATTAGACGATTCCAATGGAAGCCTTGCTCAACGAACGAAACCCAGAAACATGCCTCTCACTCGGGCTGGATTGCCAGAGTTGTGTACGCCACACCGCCCAGATGGTGGCCAGTGTTTGCCGCGGAATAACGCCAGCGGCTCTGAGCAACACCTTCGTTCAGATGTATCCCTCCCCCGCGTGCGCCCGCATGGAGTTTTCATTTGTAACTTCGTATGCGGAGGCCTCGGTCCCCCGCAAGCCGGCGCTGTGCGCGGTCGTAGCGGCTTGAACGGCATCCATCGTTATTGCGCAAGCGCCGCAGGCACGCGCGTTGCTCGCGTTCCTGTAAAATAACTCCAGTATGGTCGTAGACATTGATGGGGTGCCGCTGCACCTCGCCCACCCCGACGAACTTGCCGTCACGTGGGTGGGGCAGGAAGAGACGATGCGGCAACTTCTGGCGGCGTGGCTGGTAATCGACGCACGGGATTTGCCCATGAATCCGCGCTTGCTCGGGAAGCCGGGCGTCGGGAAAACCACGCTGGCTTACGCCGCGGCGAAACGCCTCGGGCGCGAAGTCTATATTATGCAGGCCACCGTGGACACGCGTCCCGAAGATCTGCTGGTGATTCCCGTCATTGAGGG
Source organism: Bryobacteraceae bacterium (assembly GCA_049514735.1). Classification (GTDB taxonomy): domain Bacteria; phylum Acidobacteriota; class Terriglobia; order Bryobacterales; family Bryobacteraceae; genus JAICMB01. Next base: position 4,057 of record JBEKUT010000590.1, on the reverse strand, counting down.
CGCTTCGAAATTGCGTTATGTCGCCTCGCCTTTAGTGAGCGCGATGCTGCGCGGCGGGATCGCGATCCTCGATGAAGGCAACCGCATGAGCGAGAAGAGCTGGGCGAGCCTGGCGCCGCTGCTCGACAACCGCCGTTACATTGAGTCGATTGTCGCGGGGATCAAGATCAAGGCTCATCCACTGTTCCGCATGGTGGCGACCATGAATGACGATGCATCCACGTTCGATCTTCCCGAATATATTCATTCCCGGCTCCAACCCCAGATCACGCTCGACTTTCCGGAACGTCATGAAGAGTTCGCCATTCTCAAAGAAAATCTGCCGTTCGGAGAAGATCACATCCTGAATTACGTGACCGACTTTCTGCAGCAGGCCCATGCCGCCGACGAGCGCTATACGGTGCGCGACGGGATCAACATTGCCCGCTTCGTTATGAAGTTGAAAAGCATGGAGAACGGATCGCATCCCAGCACACCCGCGGACGAGCAGTTTCTTTTGCGGACGGCTATCATAGAGACTCTGGGCGATGAAGCGCTGAGGTATGTCGCGCGATAGCGAGTTAGGATTTCCGGGACCGCAAGCGGAGGACCTTGCCAGTCTCCAGCGCGGTAATTTCAAGTATTTTCCCGTAGTACCGGGCCGCCTGGAGTTTGCAACCGAGCTGCGGCGCCGCATTCTTCAGGAACGGCCTTCCATTGTCGCGGTGGAGCTGCCCGGTTCGCTCGAAGATAATTACCTGCAAGCCCTGGCGCGATTGCCGGAAATGTCGGTGATTGTTTTCGGCGATCCCAACGACGACGAGCGCGGCGTTTACACTCCGATCGAGCCGTGCGATCCCTTCACGGAGGCCGTGCGCACCGGTCTCGAAATCGACGCGGAGATCGTCTTCATCGAGCCCGACGTGACGGACCGGCCGCACCTGCCCGACACCTATCCAGACCCTTACTCGATTCGCTATATCGGCATCGATAAATACATCGAGGCCTACCGCGTCTACCCGCAGCCGCGCAACGAAGAGGCCGCCGAACATGCGGCCGCCATGGCCTGGAAGCTGCAAGGGACCGATCCGCTCGCCCAAGTGTTCGTGGTGGTTGCCATGAACCTCCTTGACCCGCTGCTGGACGCGATGGAAACTCCGCAGGACGCGCCGCGCAATCGCGATCCCATTGACGTTCGTCTGTTGAATCCGCATCCGGATTGCCTGGCCGAGATCACGGTCGAATACCCGTATCTGCAGGATCAATACGAAAAGTTTCGGCGCGAGATTCCGGCTACGGGCTACATCGAGCGCCCCCGAGTGCAACTGGAGCTGCTGCGCGACGCCGAAATCGAGTACACGAAAAACACCGGCGACAAGATGGAGCATTGGCAGCGCCGTTCGATTGCGCGCTACACCCGGAATCTCGCTTCCATGAGCGGCGAGCTGGTCTCGAGTTTGTTCGACATCACCGTGGCGGCGAGATCGATCGTGGATGACAACTTCGCATGGGAAGTATGGCAGATGGGCAATCGTTATTCCGCTCAGAAGCCGTCCAGCGATCTGCTTGAAACGGTCAACCTGTCGGGCGAAACGGTGTGGCTCAATACGAAAAAGCTGCGTTTGCGTAGGCGGCTGCCGCGTCCTAAGCAGCGGCTGATGCCGCGCGGTCTGAAGCGGCGTAAAAAAGAAAAGTTCGAAGGCGAGTGGGCGCGGCAGACCGATGGCAGCGCCATATGCTCCTATCCGCCCGAAGACCTGATCATCGAAGACTACGGCCGTTTTCTAAAGAAAAAGGCCAAGATGGTGGTGACCGAAGAGCGCGTGCGCACGGAGCCGTTCACAACATCCATTCTGGATGGTATCGACATTCGGGAGACCATTCGCAACTGGCACCAGAACAAAATTTATGTGCGCCAGCTCGATAAACTTTCGGGCGACATCGGCGCCGTTGTGGTGATCTTCGATGAAGACCGCGAGGAACGCTATCGCTATCTGACGACGTGGCAGGGCGAAAACCGGAACGAATCGGACATGGCGTTTTATTCGACGTTCCCGTTCGACCATATTGTGGGTCCGGGGATCGGGCGCGCGGAATATGGCGGATTCCTGATGACGCTGCCGCCGCGCCGCATGTACGATGTGTGGTCGGACCCGGATTACGAATTTGCTTTGAACAAGCCGGAGCGATTATTGTTGGCCGCGCTCGATTATTCCGTGGAACGGCACGTCGCGTACGTCGCGGCAAAACCCCCGCGCTCGATTTTCCGTTCCATCGCGTCGCACTTGAACCGCAACATTCTCTATATTCCGATTGGAGCGTTGTCGCCAACGAAGCTCAAGAGAATCCGAGTGGTTCACGTCTTGGATAGCTACGAGCGCCGCAAGATTGCTAAAGAATATCTCTGGTAAAAACTATCTCTCACCCCCCATTAACCAGCGCTTCATTCCGCGCCGTGACCGGCACGGGGTGCCCATGGGCCTGCGGCCCACCCAAGGTGATGAAGAATTTCGACCGTAACCGAGCCGTGACCGGCAGGGAGCTCGACCGTAACCGAGCCGTGACCGGCAGGGAGCGGTTGCCCCAATCGCATATGTTCTTCAGGGGAGTGCCCATGGGCCTGCGGCCCACCAATGTTGATGAAGAATTTCGACCGTAACCGAGCCGTGACCGGCAGGGAGCGGTTGCCCCAATCGCATATGTTCTTCAGGGGAGTGCCCATGGGCCTGCGGCCCACCCAAGGTGATGAAGAATTTCGACCGTAACCGAGCCGTGACCGGCAGGGAGCGGTCGCACCAATCATACATGATCTTCAGGGGAGCGCTCCTGCAACTCCTCACTTGAGTTACTCTGTCACCGACGTGATCGCTCCATCGACACTCGCGGCCCTAACCATCGGCCGCTGCAGTCGACACGCACACTGAGGGGTGTGCGTAGTCGCTTTTGGCGGGCTGGTATCCGGATCTCAAATAGCTGAGAACTTCTGGCGATGCGAAACCGGCTAGCGGGATGTCGGACATCAGCTAATGATAACCTTGAGGCATAACTTTTCGGCCGTGCCACGCGAACAATAGATTGATGAGACGAATCGCCGCTTATTCCGCAATTATTCTGTTCGGGCTCGGCCTGATTCCAGCGAGGGAAACCCTCGCCTCGGACACCGATAAAGTTCCGGTCTTGCTCGAACTGTTTACTTCGGAAGGTTGTTCGAGTTGCCCGCCCGCAGACAGACTCCTGGAATCGCTCGACCGCTCGCAGCCCATATCCGGCGCGGACCTGATTGTGCTCAGCGAACACGTCGACTACTGGAACCACGACGGATGGTCGGACCCATGGTCGTCGGCAACCAATACCGCGCGCCAGCGGGAATACCAAAGACACTTCAAGCTCGATGGCAGCTATACTCCGCAACTGGTGGTCGATGGAGAGTCGGAGTTGGTCGGCAGCGACGCACGAAGTGCGCGCAATGCCGTAAACAAAGCAATCCGCGATCCGAAAGTCCCCATTTCCATCTCCAGTCCGGAACTTGAAAACGGCCATTTGAAAGTGCATCTGGAGATACCGTCATCGGAACAGGGCTCCGGTAACGCCACCGTCTATGTAGCTCTCGCCGACAATCAAGACCAGTCTCATGTCTCCGGGGGTGAGAACGGCGGACGCACGCTCACGCATGTGGCTGTTGTGCGGGCGTTCGGCGCGGTAGGCACGCTCTCCAAGGGCCAACAATTCACCAAAGATATAACCCTTCCCCTGACGCCGGGCATCGGAGCCAACGGAGTCCGGGTGGTTGCGTTCGTTCAGGACAAAGCAACGTGGCGCGTCCTCGGCGTTGCCCAGCAGCGCGTGTCCAAATTATAGTGGCCATCGCGCCGGATTAGTGCACGCCGTCCTTAAATACCATGGCGACCTTCTCTACATCCGCGATCCGCGCGGCCGGGTTGCCATCGATCACAACGAGATCGGCCTGTTTACCGGCGGCGATTGACCCGATCTTATCGTCCATCCCCAGAAACTCCGCGCCATTCAAGGTCGCAATGCGAATCGCCTCCGGTCACTACTTCAGGAAGGTGATGAAGAA
>JBEKUT010000589.1:0-3955 GCA_049514735.1 Bryobacteraceae bacterium | reverse complement strand
GGAGCTGTCCACCAGTTGGAAAGTTTCCGAAGCCGGACGGCGCATCGATTTCCAGCTGCGGCCTGATTTGAAATTCTCCGACGGTACTCCGTTCTCTTGCGAAGACGTCGCCTTTACCATCCGCCGGCTGCTCGATCCCGCGCTGCACGCGCCCACCAGCGACGCTTTCCGTACCGCGCCAGGTTCGGTAGAGGCCCGCTGCACTGGACCTGCGTCCGTGATGGCGCGCTTTCCGGGAACGGTGGCTGCGCTCGACACGCAGTTCGACCAGGTCGCGATCATGTCGTCCCGGTCGCCTAAGAAAGAGGCCGCGGTGCTCGGGCCGTTCCTTGTCGCGGAATACAAACCCGGGATTTACCTCGAGCTAAAACGCAATCCGAACTATTGGAAAAAGGATGAACACGGGACGCGTTTGCCTTACCTCGATTCCATCCGGCTCGATATTCAGGAAAACCGCGAAACGGAACTGCTGCGCTTCCGGCGTGGCCAGTTGGATCTGGTGAACAAGGTCGCGCCGGATCTATTCGAGCGCTTGTCGGCCGAGTCTCCCAAACTCGCCATTGACGCAGGCCCTTCGTTCGATTGGGAACTCGTGTTTTTCAACCAGGTGGCCAACGCACCGCTTCCGGACTATAAGAAGCGCTGGTTCCGGTCGGCCAGTTTCCGGCGCGCCATTTCCGAGGCCATTAATCGCGACGACCTCTGCAAGGTGCTCTATCACGGCCACGCCCAGCCCGCGGCGGGACCTGTATCGCCGTCCAACCACTTCTGGTTCGACGCGAATCTTAAACCACCGCCTTACTCCCCGGCCGCGGCGCTCGATCGGCTGTCGAAGGATGGGTTTCGCAAGCAGGGTAACGACTTGGTGGACGCAACCGGAAATCGGGTTGAATTCTCCATGATCACCAACACGGGCAACAAAATCCACGAGCGAATGTTGGCCATGATCCAACAGGACCTCTCCCGGATCGGAGTGCGGCTCAACGTCACTTCTCTCGACTTTCCCTCCCTGATTGAACGCATCAGCCAGACCTACTCGTATGAAAGCTGCCTGATGGCGTTTGTGAATATCGAGCTCGATCCCATGACGCAGATGAACATCTGGCTAAGCTCGGCCGCCACGCATCAATGGAATCCCAGCCAAAAAACACCCGCGACCCCTTGGGAAGCGGAAGTGGACAAGCTGATGACGGTGCAGGCGACTACGCTCGATCCCAAAAAGAGAAAAGCCGCCTTCGATCGCGTGCAGGAAATCGTAGCGGAGCAGGCGCCGATGCTTTTCCTGCTGTTCCCCAACGCGTTGTCCGCGGTATCGCAGAACGTTCGCAATGTCGATCCCGCCGTTCTGCGGCCGCAGATCTATTGGAATGCCGATCGGCTCTACTTAGGAACATCGCAACGCCTGGTAACGCGTGCCGGATACTGAGGCGAAGAGCCTTCCCATCGCAGTATCATAAAGCCTCGGCCTATGAAATTACTTGCGAAGTTCAACCTCGCCTTCATCGTTGTGTTCGGATGCGGGTTGGCCATCGCTGCGTACCTGTCGCAGCAATTTCTTCAGAGCGACGCTCGCGATCAGGTGCTCCGGCAGGCCGCTTTGATGATGGAAACCGCGCAAGCTTCGCGTTCCTATACGAACCAACAACTAAAGCCGCTGCTCGAACCGGAGCAGAAAACCAGGAACATCTTTATTCCGCAGACGGTCCCCGCCTTCGCGGCCACGGAGAGCTTCAATTATCTGCGCAAGCGCTACCCCGATTACACCTATAAAGAAGCGACCTTGAATCCCACCAACCTGCGCGATCGCGCGGTCGATTGGGAAGCTGACGTGGTCAATATTTTCCGTAACCAGCAGGATCGCAAAGAGGTCACGGGATATCGCGAAACGCCCGATGGTCCCACGCTATACCTGGCGCGGCCATTGCGCGCGCCGGAGCCTTGCCTGGAGTGTCACAGCGTGCCGTCCCGCGCTCCGCGCCCCATGATCAAAGCGTACGGATCGGCCAACGGATTCGGGTGGAAGCCCAATGAAGTAGTGGCGGCGCAGATCGTCTCGGTTCCCATGGCGCTGCCGGTCGGGATCGCGAACCGCGCGTTCAGAACTCTCATGCTGTATCTCGGATTGGTCGGATTGGGAACGTTGGTCGTTCTCGATCTGGCGCTGGTCTCCATCGTGATCCGGCCGGTGACGCGCCTGTCGCGCGCGGCCGATGAAATCAGCAAGGGCAATCTGGATGTGCCGGAGTTGCCGGTCCAAGGGAAAGACGAAATCGCGGGGCTCGCCAGCTCCTTCAACCGTATGCACGTGAGCCTCAAAAAGGCGATTCATTTGCTTGAGAACGAGTAGGGCAGGCCATCGGGTTTTGTGGCCTGCCTCCGCTCACAGAACAAAGCAGACGACAAAAGGCGATCGTCTGCTCCACCGCTCTACCGGCTCTTGCGGGACAGAAATTTCGCGCGATCCGCCTCGGACCCGATCTCGGCCGCCAGCAGCTTATACAGCTCCTCGACGGTCTGCGCGCGCCGCGCCATGCGGTCCACCAGGATGCGCGCCATCGGTCCAATATAGTCGGCGTAATCCTGCCGGACCTTATCGAGAAACACAGGGTCCCAGGACCCCGGCGCAGTATTTACCGGGCGCGTTTTCGTACTGGTGTTCGTGAATACTTCCGTCCGCGTCGCGTCCGCCTTCGCCAAGGCCGACCGGAATTCGTGCGCCGTTTGAAAACGTCTTTCCGGATCTTTTTCAAGCGCCTTCATCACCGCGCGCGATACAACTGCGGGCAAGCTCGGCTTCACGTCGATCGGCGGAGAGGGGATCTGGTGAATATGCGCCGCCATGATGCCGAAATCCGAATCGGCATCGAACGGGCGTTTGCCCACCATCATCTCGTAGGTCAGGATGCCCGTGGAATAAATATCGGATCGTGCATCGCCATGCGCTCCCTTCACCTGTTCCGGCGACATGTAGTAGAGCGAGCCCACGGCCGCGCCGGTCTTGGTGATCTGCTTTTCGCCGGCCGCCTTTGCGATTCCAAAGTCGGTCAGCTTGACCACCCGGTCGCGCGTCAGCAGGATGTTGCGGGGCTTGATATCGCGGTGAACCACACCGCGCTCATGCGCGTAACCAAGGGCCGACAAAATCTGCGCGATGTAGTCGATCCCCTCGCTGGTCTCCACTGGCCCCTGCTGCAAGCGGTCATGGAGCGACGTGCCTTCGACCAGCTCCATGAACATCAGAAACTGGTCGTCAAGGCGCTGCGCGGTGTACAACGAGGCGATGTTGGGATGCGAGAGACTGGCCTGAATCTTGATCTCCCGGATGAAGCGCTCGGCCAGGTCCGGAGAACTGCGGAGATCGGGAAGGACCACTTTCATGGCTTCCTCCCGCTCCGAGATTTTGTGTCGGACGCGGTAGACAGTCCCCATTCCGCCGCTACCAATGAAGCCAACGATCTCGTAGTCGCCGACGGTTTGTCCTATGTCGAAACGCAGAATATTCCCAGAATAACAAGCGCTGGCAAAGTCAAAGCTGGAGGTAAGAGACCAGCTCGACACCCGAACAACGTAGAACATTCTTGACCTCTGGCGATGTGAGCGCCTTCAGCTCTTCAGCCCGGCTTTCTTTCAGTCGAGTGTGTGCGCCACGCAGCTCTGCGGTGCAATGCCCGGGATGACACATGAACTCAGTGCTTCCCTCCGGCAGCTTCTCAATAAGCGCGGCGAGTTCCGCGGCATCATAGCGTCCGGTTATTTGAAACCCGGCAAAATAGTCTGTCGAGCGGCAGCCGTGCGCGCATAACACACGTTGGAAGCGCGCGCGCAGGAAGCCAAGCCCGTGGCTCACCACGCGACGCGCCCACGGGACACCGGCCGCTTGCATCGGAAAATCGAACGGACGGCGCACCCACGGTATCTTGTACTCTTCTGCCAGCCGCGCCACCGCGTCGAGCAC
>JBEKUT010000588.1:0-3957 GCA_049514735.1 Bryobacteraceae bacterium | reverse complement strand
CGGCGTCTGTTGCGAGAGATCGCCGGTAGCGCGGTCGAACTCCGGCGAGCGGGCGCTAAAGACGTCGAACGAATCTTAGAGATTCAGTCGCTGGCTCACGAGGCTTCGCAATGGACGGCTGAGGACTACTTGACCTATGACTGCCACGTGGCGATTAGTAATGGCGTCATCGCCGGGTTCCTGGTATCGCGGGGCATCGAGGGCGTGGAACGCGAAATCCTGAATGTCGCCGTGCGTCCCGATATGCGGCGGTGCGGCATTGCATCGGAATTAATTCGCGCGGAAATCGAGCGCTGGCCGGGTACTCATTTCCTGGAAGTACGGGAGTCGAATGGGCCCGCGCGCGCGTTGTACCAGCGTCTCGGATTCGTGGATGTGGGAGTAAGACGGGACTACTATGACGATCCTCCGGAGGCGGCTATTGTCATGAGGATTCATTCATGATATTGTCATAAACGCAGGGGAACGGTCGGTGAACTCCTGCTGAAATACCGAATGGCCCACAGACGACTACCCACCGAGCCAACTCTCAAAAACATAAGCTCGACTCGGCGTGGCAGCCCATCTACACGCGCCCTTTGCGCTAATAAAGGAGACAAACCCTGATGGAGAACACGCAAGAAGACTTGAAAGCGCACCTGATGCAGACGAACGAAGAGTTTCGCCGTCTGGCGGACGAACATACGCAATATCATCATGAGCTGGAAGCTTTGGAAGCCAAGAGCCACCTGACGCCTTCGGAAGAGGTGGAAGAGCATCGCCTGAAGAAGCTGAAACTCAATTTGAAGGACCAGATGAATCAGATTATGAGCCGGTACCGAGCTCAACACGTCTAGTCTGGTGCGCGATAGAAATCCACGCCCGGTCCGGTGCCCCCGGATCGGGCTTTTCATTTATGGGGGCGTTTGCTCACGAGCGTGTGAAATAATTTTTGCATTCGTTGCGCTCGCTGACGCACGCGGCTCAGTAACACCTGAAAAGATCCGCGACGGTTACGGCGCGTCGGCGCCGATTATTTCAAGGACCCTTGCGCGCGCGGTTCTGTAGTGACCGCTTCCTGCCGGGCGCGGCTCGGAACGGTATCACGGAGCAGCGGGACGGGGCGGCGAATCGATGACACAAATTCTACTCATCCATTGGAATGAAGAAGAATCGAAACCGCGCGTTGGCGAACTGCGACGGCTGGGATTCGATGTCGAATGGATCGCGCCGCGCGGCGGGCGAGGATTACAGCCCTACATCCAAAATCCGCCCGAAGCTTTTCTGATCGATCTCACTCGCATCCCTTCCCACGGCCGCGCGATCGGCGTCTTTTTCCGGCAGCGTAAGGCGACTCGCAACGTGCCCATTGTGTTTCTCGGCGGCGAGGCGGATAAGGTTGAGAAGACTCGAGAGCTCCTGCCGGACGCCACTTATCTGGAGTGGAAAGATGTCGCGAAGCTGCAGCGCTCGATTGACCGGGCCGAGACGCGTGCCACTATTCGACCCAACACCATGGCCGAATATGCGCGGGTGCCGCTCGCGAAAAAACTGGGAGTGAAGGATGGCGTGGACGTCGTTTCCATCGGCGTGCCCGACGAGGTGCGGGAAAGAATCGGCGATTATGAAGAGGCGCGCACTGGCGATCGCGTTTTGTTCTTCGCGCGTTCCATGCTTGACCTGCTCAACGGCTTCGAGGCCGCCGTCGCACGCGTGAAACGCGGCGGCAGTTTGTGGGTCTTCTGGCCGAAACAATCCTCGGGAAGCGGATCGGACATCACGCTACCGCAAGTGCGCGCCATCGCGAACGAGTCGGGCTGGACGGATTATCGGATTTGCTCGGTCGACGAAACCTGGTCCGGCATGCTGTTCACGCGGATGAAGAAGCCGAGCGCGAAGCGTGCGCCAGAAAATCCCCGATCCGATCGACAGCCTTTGCGAGGTTCTCGTAAGAATTAGCGATGCTGAAGCGCAGGTAGCCTTCGCCGAACGCTCCGAACGCCGTCCCGCTTAAACCCGCGACTCCTGTTTCGGCCAGCAGTGCATCGGCGAACGGCTTCGATTTCAGACCTGTTCCGGTGATGTTTGGAAAGACGTAGAAAGCCCCGCGTGGGATCGGGCATCGGAATCCCGGCAGCCCGTTCAGACCCGCGCAGAACATGTCGCGGCGGCGCTGGAACTCCGCCACCATCGCCTCGGCCGCGTCTTGCGGTCCCGTGAGTGCGGCGATCCCGGCGCGTTGCGTAAAGCTCGCCGTGCAGGAATTGGAATTGACCATCAGCTTGTTGACGGCTTCCACCAGCCATGTTGGCATCACGCCGTAGCCCATGCGCCAACCGGTCATCGCGTAGGTTTTCGAAAAACCATCGAGAATAATCGTCTTTTCGAGCATCCCCGGCAGCGACGCAATGGAGAGCGGCGGCTCATCGAAATAGATGCGCGAATAGATCTCGTCGGAGAGCACCATGACGTCGCGGTCCCGAAGCATGTCCGCAATCGCGCGAATATCTTCGGCGGGAATCACGCCGCCAGTCGGATTCTGCGGCGAGTTGAGGATGACCATTTTGGTCTTGTCGGTCAGGCTGTCGCGAAACAAATTGAGATCGAGCGAGAACCCGCGATCCTCGATCAGCGGCATGGGCACGGGCTTCGCGCCCAGAAACTCAATCATCGATTCATAAATCGGAAAACCGGGATTGGGGTAGATCACTTCATCGCCCGGCTCCAGCAGCGCGATCATCGGAAAAAAGATGATTGGCTTCCCGCCGGGAACTACCGAAACGTGTTCCGGGCCGACCTTGATACTTCGCGTGCCGCTGATATATTTCGCGATGACGTCGCGAAGTTCAGGGAGCCCCTGCGTGGGACCATAATGCGTCCAACCCTGGTCCAGCGCCGTTTTAGCCGCCTCCACAATGTGACGGGGTGTATCGAAATCGGGCTCGCCGATTTCGAGGTGAATGATGTCCCTACCCTGCGCCTCCAGTGCGCGGGCGCGCACTAAAACCTCAAAGGCGGTTTCCACGCCGATGTGGTTCATTCGCTCTGCGAGCTTCATGGCTATGCCTGTTCTTTCTGAAAAAATGGAACTCCGTCGCGTGTTTCGACGAGGACAACGCGATCGCCGATGGCCGCACGGTCTCCAAGAATGCGTGCCGTGGTTTTCTTACCCTGCTCGAATTCTATAATCGCCAGTTGATAAGGGACGTCGTTGATGTACGCCTCTGTCGGAGAGAACACAACGGTCTCGGTATATACAGTTCCCGTGGTCATTTATACCGCCTCCAGAACGGACACGACGCAAGTTGCGCCCGAACCGCCGAGGTTCTGCGCCACGCCGAGCGAGTGATTCTTGATCTGCCGCTCTCCGGCATCGCCGCGAAGCTGGATCACGATGTCACAGATCTGGCCGACGCCGGTCGCACCGACGGGATGGCCTTTCGATTTCAAACCGCCACTGGTATTCACGGGGCGCTCTCCACGCAGGCAGGTGCGGCCTTCCAAAGTGTACGGTCCACCTTGGCCTTTCTTGACGAACCCGAGATCCTCAATGGCGATGATTTCGGCAATCGTGAAACAATCGTGAACTTCGGCGAACTGAATATCAGAAGCTTGCACGCCGGCCATTTTGTAGGCCTTCGCTGACGCGGCCTGGACGGCGCGAAACGTCGTGATGTCGTCTTTTTCGTCTAACGCCAGGTAGTCCGACGCCTGCGCGATGCCCCGCAAAAGAGCCGGACGCTTCGTGAATTCCGCGGCGCGATCGAGCGGCGCAATCACCACCGCAGCCGCACCATCGCTGATCAGCGAGCAATCGTAGACGGTGAGCGGTTCGGCGATGGGCTTGCCGTTCAACGCCTGCTCCATCGTGATAACCTTGCGCATGTGCGCGAGTGGATTCTTAGCGCCGTTGGCGTGGTTTTTTACGGCCACTGCGGCTAACATCTCGCGAGAAGTACCGTACTGGTACATATGACG
>JBEKUT010000587.1:0-3959 GCA_049514735.1 Bryobacteraceae bacterium | reverse complement strand
TCTCAGACGCTGGTTTGTTTGAGCGGACTGGTCCATCCCAACGGGCTCCTCCATTTCCTAGGCCTCGGGCTCATCGTTCTTGTACTGGACCGGCATCGCATCCACCTTACGACCGTCTTACTAGCGGCCGTTCCCTACGTCCTCTTTGGCGGCGCCTACCTGTTGTACATCATGCAGGACCCCTCGGCGTTCGCCCTGCAGATGCAAACGAACGGCGTTAATAACGGGCGTTTCGCGCACACCTGGAATCCTTTTTTGTTGATCTGGACGGAGGTGCGCGAACGCTATTTCCGCGCTTATGGGCTGCTATCCGATTCGGCTCTTTCACGCGCTAAAGCGATTATGTTGCTGGCGTACGCCGGTGCAATTCTCTCCGCCATTCTGTGGCGACCCGTGCGCACTATGCCTGGCATCAAGCTCGTGTTGGCGCTCACAGCTTTGTATTTCGCCGTCCAATGTGTCTTTAATCAGAAACTGACCATTTATCTGGTCCACATCGACCTCTTCTATGCGACTCTACTTGCCGCGTTACTCGCACAGGCGTGGCGGCTCTGGCCGCGAATGAGACCCCTGGTTCTAACCGTGACAGTTGGCCTGCTGCTGTTCCAGGCAGCCGGCATTGTCGCAATGTCGAGCCTGCGCTCCTATAGCGAGTCCCGCGGCAACGTCGTCAAAGCCATCCGCGAGAACTCCGCTAACGCCACCTGGATCGATGCCTCAACCTCTTTCTGGTTTTCTTTAGATGCCGACGCCCGCCTCAAATACGACCCGACTCTCGGCCTTATCAATGGGCGATGGCCCGGCCTAATCGTTCTGGACCAATTTTCCGATGAAACATGGGAGGGCATGGCAACTTCACAACCGGCACGGTACTCCGCGGTAAAGGCGCGCCTCGCGCGTTATCGCAAAGTTTACGATCGCGACGGCTATCGCGTGTATCTGCCGCTCGGCACGTAGTATGACGCCGCTCGACCTGGCCGTAGTCATACCGACATTCAATGAACGCGCGAACGTGATCCCGCTGCTCGACCGGCTGCGCGCAACCCTAGCCGGCATCGAATGGGAAGCCATTTTTGTCGATGACGATTCGCCGGACGGCACGGCCGCGTTTATTCGCGAAATTGGGCGTACCGACTCTCGCGTGCGCGTTTTGCAACGCATCGGACGCCGTGGCCTCGCCTCCGCCTGCATCGAAGGAATGCTGCTGACACCGGCCCCGTTCATCGCGGTGATGGACGCCGATCTGCAACACGACGAAGCGGTGCTCCCCTGCATGTACCAGCGCATTAAGAACGAAAATCTAGATCTGATCGTCGGCAGCCGCAACGTCGAAGGCGGCAGTATGGGCGCGTTCGCCAAGGAACGCGTGATGCTGAGCAGCCTCGGGAAACGGCTCAGCCGCACCGTGGCGAAGTGCGATCTTTCGGACCCCATGAGCGGCTTCTTCATCGTCGACCGGCGTTTCTTTGAAGAAGTCGTCCACCGTCTTTCCGGTGTGGGCTTCAAAATCCTGGTCGATCTGGTCGCCTCCTGCGGCCGTCCGGTCCGCTTCGCCGAAGTTCCCTACACGTTCCGCAATCGCGAGCGCGGGGAGAGCAAGCTGGATATCAACGTCGGGCTCGAATACATCGAGCTCCTTCTCGATAAAGTGATCGGGCATGTTGTCCCCACGCGTTTTGTGCTCTTCGTCATGGTCGGAGCCGTCGGTTTGCTGGTCCATCTCGGCGTGCTCGCGCTGCTGTTCTATTTCCTCGGCATGCAGTTCGGCTACGCCCAGATAATCGCAACGCTAGCCGCGATGACGTTCAATTTCCTGGTGAACAACATCACCACTTTTCGTGCTCGAAGGCTGCGCGGCGCACGCCTGATATCGGGACTGTTTGTCTATTATGTCGCCTGCTCGGTCGGCGCAATCACGAATCTGGCCTTCGCCGAGTTTTTGCTGCACGCTGGACTGCCTTGGTATCTCGCCGGTATTCTCGGCATGGCGGTCAGCTCGGTCTGGAACTACGGCGTGAACACCATCCTCACTTGGAGACGGTCGGTCACCCGGCCGCCTGCCTGACGTCGCGCGGCCAGGTCCGCAACACCCACGCCCACAACAACGCCGGGATCAAAACGATGCAGCCCGTGCATGCCGCCACCAGACGCGCCGTCAGCCCCCGATCGATCAACAGACCGGCCGTGTAACTCGATGCCGACATCGTAATCACGCTAAATGCAAACTCGGCCGAGAATACTCGTCCCCGGAAGCGGTCCTCCGTCTGAATCTGCAGCAGCGTTGACGAAAAGACCCATAACATCGATCCGCCGGAGTGCGCCAACACCAATGCCGCGCAAGCCACCAGGATATTCGTCGACACGCTCAGCGCGACATACCCCACGCCTGCGAAAAAGAATCCGACCAGGATACCGAGACGCATACGGCTAAGCGATCCGCCCGCCCACTTCCCGGCCAGCAGCGGACCCACGAAGGCCCCCAGCCCGCGCGCCGCCATCAGAACGCTCATGCCAAGCATCCCGCTTTGCCGCGCCGAAAATCCCACGCGATGAATCGGGAAAATCCGCTCGCCGAATATCGGCAGCAGCACCCAATTGGAGCCCATGCATCCCAGCCCAGCCTTCACGAAGATTGTCGTGCGTAGCCTCGCATCCTTCCAAACATACGCGATGCCTTCGCGGATCGGCGAGAAATTCGTCAGCTCTTTCAATTGAAACGGAGCGGCATGCGCGTGCGGTTCCGCGAACTTCATGCTTCGTATACACAGCGCCGACACCACGAACGAGAGCGAGTTCAGAACGAACACTGTGTTCCGGCCAAACTGCGCTGCTACAATTCCGCCCAGTGCGAATCCGATCGCGAAATTCACCGACCAGGTCGTGGACGATAGCGAGTTCGCCACAATCACGTCGTCCCCCTCCGTAATATTCGGAATCACGGCGCTGCGCCCCGGCTCAAACAGCGACCACATTAGTGTTTCGAGCACCAGCAGCAGATACAAAAACCAGACCATGTGCGGACTGCGAACCAGCACCATGCACAGCACGATTCCGGCTCGCATCCAGTCGGCAAACATCATCACCCGCCGCCGGCTCAGCCGGTCGTTCAAGACACCCGCCGTCGGAGCAATGAAAAATTGTGGCAGCACCTGCAAGACAAACGCGAGTGCGATCGATTGCGCCTTGCCCGTGAAATCGAGCAGCAGGCTGTAGACGGCCACCGTGTAAAACCAATCGCCGATCTCGCTGACGATCTGCGCGCTCCACAGCAGCCGAAAATTGCGGTTGGTCCGGAGCAGCCTCGGGTAGTCGCGTAGCGAGACCTTCCGTGTGTCCATCTGAAAGCGGAATTAATTCGCGGCCGTGTAGAGGCCCATGCGCTGCTTCGCGACCTGCACGGTGGAATCGGCGATGGGCGTCACGCGCTCCGCGCCCTGCTTTAGAACGCTGGCGAGATACCCCGGCTCCGACATGATTTCGTTAAAACGTTTCTGGATCGGCTCAATCTTCGAGATCACCATTTCGGCGACCTCTTTTTTGAGGTCACCATAGCGCAAACCTTGAAAATGGTCGCGCATCTGCTGATCGCTCCACTCGCCGAACGCCTGAAAAATACTGAGCAGGTTCGCCACGCCCGCGCCCATGTTTTCGAAGTCCACCGCCGGATTCGAATCCGTCGTCGCGCGCATGATTTTCTTCCGAATCTGTCCGATCGGATCGAGCAAGCCAATTGCATGCCCCGTGCCCGTTGCCGATTTGCTCATCTTTTTATCGGGCTCGTCGAGTCCCATGATTCGCGCGCCTACGGCCGGCAGTTCCGTACCGGGAACCACGAACGTATCGCCGTAGAGCGTGTTGAATCGTTGCGCGATGTCGCGCGTCAATTCCATGTGCTGCGATTGATCGTCGCCCACCGGCACGATCGCCGCCTGGTAGAGCAGAATATCGGCCGCCATCAG
>JBEKUT010000586.1:0-3975 GCA_049514735.1 Bryobacteraceae bacterium | reverse complement strand
GGACGCAGCTCAATATGTTCCAGGGGATCGCGCCGAATGCCTTCTTCATTTTCGCTTCCACTTTTCCGACTAACGACGCGGTCGCTAACCTGATGCTCGGAGCGCCCGTCACGTTCTATCAGGGGCTCGGCAATTTCAACCGCGGACTGCGCGACTGGAGCCTTGGGCTCTATGCGCAGGACGAGTGGCGCATTAGTCCGCGGCTAACTCTCAACTACGGCCTCCGCTACGAACTCATCAATCCGATCACGGAAATTGAGAACCGGCTCAATTCCTTTGTTCCGGGCGTCCAATCGATCGTCTATCCCAACGCGCCCAAGGGTCTGCTGTTCCCGGGGGACCCCGGCATGGGCGCGGGCATGGCAAAAGGCGACAACGCTTTCATGCCCCGCATCGGTATCGCGTGGGACCCGAAAGGCGACGGCAAATGGTCTGTTCGCACCGGCTACGGCGTCTTCTACGATCAGTTTCAGAGCGGTCCGGGCGTCGCGTCGCAGGTGCCCATTAGCGCTCTGCCCGCTGCCCAGTTCAATCAGTACAGCGGAGCCGGACTCAACTTCGCCAACCCCTACCTTGGCCATACCTATCCGGCGCCGAACACCTTCGTTCGACCTTCCACTGTATTCGGGATCGACCCTACCGCCCGTGCCCCCTACGTGCAGGATTGGAACTTCGGTATCCAACGCTCTCTCTTCGGCCAATACCTGCTCGAGGTGCGCTATGTCGGAACGAAAGGGACCTACTTGCCGCGCAACATCGAAGCCAATCCCGCGGTCTACGGCCCGGGCGCTACGGCACAAAACGCGGATCAACGGCGTGTCTATGCCGGGTGCCCGGCGAGCGGCGGACCGTGTACATTCTCTACCATTGCCGAACTCGCCGACATCACAAACTCTTCTTACGAAGCTGGCCAGTTGAGCCTGTCGCGCCGTTACGCGGCCGGGCTCGCCTTTAACTTTTCCTATTGGTATTCGAAATCGATAGACGACACCTCCTCAATGAATCTGGCGGGCGCATCGTCGCAGCCGCTGTCGGGCGCGAACGATCTCGCTCAGAACCCCTTTGACCTGGCTGCTGAGCGCGGCCTTTCTCTCTTCGATGCGCGGAACCGCGTGGTAGCAAGCGGATCGTGGGCGCCGAGAATTCCGAACGGCGCACCGATCGCTATTCGAAGAATCCTCGGCGGCTGGCAATTAAATTTAATCGCGACGCACAACTCGCCGACCCCGTTCACCGTATACGACTCCACCAATGTGTCGCTGCAGGCGAACAGTCCGCCGATTTCCGGCATTCCGGCCAGCCGCCCGAACCTGATCGGCAATCCCAACATGGGGCCGCATACGGTAGAAGAATGGATCAGCCCCGCCGCATTCCAACGCCTCAAGCCGGTAACGCAGGCGGGTCAGTTTGGCAACGCCGGCCGGGACATTGCGGAGGGACCTGCGTTCACGGATTTCGACGGCTCCCTCACGCGCAATTTCAAACTGACTGAGACTATGGGGCTGCAGTTCCGCGCCGAGTCCTTCAACATCGCCAACCATGCGAATTTCGGTCTGCCCGTCGCCGATCTGAACTCTCCGAATTTCGGTCAGATTGAGACCGCCTCGCCGGCGCGTCTTATGCAGTTCGCCTTGAAGTTGACGTTCTGAAGCGAAGCACCATGCCTCAATCCGCCACCATAGCCGAGGCCGCGCTGCTCAACGAACACGATATCCGCTATCCCGGATGGCGCGTGGCGCTGGCATCGTCCACGGGCGTTTTTGTGAGCTTCGCCTCCGTGTTGGTTTACACCTTCAGCGTCTTTCTCAAGCCCCTGGCCGCCGAATTCCATTGGTCGCGGGAGGCGATCTCGGCGGCCTTTGGCATCGCAGCGCTTGGCATTGCCGCCTGTTCACCGCCGCTTGGCTATCTGCTCGATCATTATCCCGCCAGGCGGATTATCCTGCCGTGCCTGGCAATATTCGGAATCGCGTTCGCTTCGCTGTCGCTGCTGACTAACCATCTCTGGCATCTTTACGCCGTGTTCCTGGTGCTCGGGATAGTAGGCAACGGAACCGCGTACCTGGCCTACTCGCGCGTGCTGACCACCTGGTTCGAGGAGCGCCGCGGCCTTGCTTTCGCGGTGTTGATGGCAGGCGGCGCCATCGGCGCGATTGTTCTTCCTCCGCTCGCCGGGGCGTGGATCGCAGCCTTCGGATGGCGCGCCGCGTTTGCGCTTCTTGGTCTCATGATTTTAGTCGTGGGATTGCCGTCTGGAATGCGCGTTCGGCAACGCCCAAATCTCTCGCGTTCGACGCACCTCGTCACCGGTTTATCGGTTGGCGAAGCGATGCAGTCCCGGATGTTCTGGATCGTAGTCGCTGTTCTGTTTATTGCCTCTCTTAGTCAAAACGGCTCCATCGCGCACCTCTCCGCGCTGCTTACGGATAGAGGAATCTCGCCAACTCGCGCGGCTTGGGCTGCATCGGCGATGGGTGGCGCAATTCTCGCGGGACGCCTGATCACGGGATGGTTGCTCGACCGTTGTTTCGCACCGCGCGTCGCATTCTGTCTTCTCGCCCTCTCCGCGCTCGGCGTCTTCCTTCTGTCCGGCGCGCACACAATGCTGATGGGAACCGCCGGCTCGGCCTTAATCGGATTCGGAATGGGCGGAGAGGCCGACGTTACGCCGTATCTGCTTGCGAAGTACTTCGGTCTGCAATCGTTTTCGAGGCTGTACGCTCTGACCTGGACCGCATACTCGATCGCGGGCGCCATCGGTCCCGTCATCATGGGCAAAGCGTTCGATGCGACGCGTTCTTACCAAGCGCTACTGACTGACCTTTCGCTGCTGACTCTATTTGCCGCGTCACTGATGCTCTTCCTGCCTCGATATCGGGCGTCCCAGAGCTGATCAGAGGCACAACTTCCCCGCTTCCATCTGGGGAAAAGTCACAGAACATTGTCGATTGCGCGAGCAAGCGATTCCGCCGCCAAACAATTTCTGTGCGCATAACAACGTTGCCGGCCGGTTTCGTGCAGAAATCCATGTTTTTCTCCAGGAAGGTCGCAGGAAAGCGAAAAACGCCCATATTATGACTTTTTTTACAAAACCCTCCTATAGACTGTCTATATTAACCCGCGGATCATCGCTGGCTGAATTTGAAACAGTTGCTTTTGAATCGCTGCCACCCAATGTAATTCGCCTCTTCGCAGGCTGCTGGCTCCGTGGCCTCCCGTGTAGCCGCCCAGAATGCGCTCTTCGACGACGCGTGGCAGGCCAGCCTTGAGATGAATCCCACCCTGTGCGAATAGTGAGGGTTGCGGATCTTGAACCAGCCCTCGCCATACGCACCGCGAAGGACTTGTAGACTTTCCCTTTGCAGGAGACGAGCCGCGTTTCGTGTTCATCGACATACGCAAGGGCTCGAAACCCGTCTATCTTGAGTTCGAAAATGAAATCGTCGTGATCGAAGGCGGCAGGGAGACGGGTCAGATCGGCGGGCGTGAAATTGGGCAGGGGCAATCTGATTTCATTCTAAGACTCTCTCAGTGCGCCTTGGTGCTCGCTTCCGTTTTCACTCGACAAGATTGTTTGAGCCAAGTTGACAATTCACCGCGCACGGCGACATCTTTGAAAGCATGGACTACTGTGAAGATTGCCAAGCCTTAGAGAATAGATTTCGTGACAGAACAGAACACTACACTAGCCTGGTGGAGCAACAAGATCGCATGTTTAGAGAACGAAATCCAGAGGGGCGAAAACTGGACAGTGCTATTGCCGAAGCCAAGATCGAAAAGGAGGAAGCAGAGGAACTACTGCGTGCGCATCGAACATCCCACTCTCAATAATCAGGACAGGACGTATCCCGACGCTTCTAGCAGCGAGCCGAAGACGATGCCGTCGTCGGCCGGCTTTGTATAGATCGGTGTGTCATAAGGCGGAATGCAGGTCCCGCCGAATACGACAGCGTGGCTTGTGTTGCCGGTCAGTAT
>JBEKUT010000585.1:0-5168 GCA_049514735.1 Bryobacteraceae bacterium | reverse complement strand
GCACCTGCAAGGATCGGGTGTTGATGGAAGAAGATCCGCATCAGTTGCTCGAAGGCATCCTGATTGGCGGACTGGCTGTCGATTCGCACAAGGGCTACATCTATACTCGGGGCGAGTATCGCTATTTGATCGACATCATGGACCGCGCCATCGAAGAAGCATATTCGCGCGGCTACCTGGGCAAGAACATCCTGGGCACCGGCTTCGATTTCGATATGTACACGCATACCGGGGCGGGCGCGTACGAGTGCGGCGAAGAAACCGCGCTGCTCGATTCGATTGAAGGCAAGCGCGGCGTGCCTCGTTTGAAGCCTCCCTTTCCGGCGGTCTCCGGAGCATGGCAGAGCCCGACCGTTTTAAACAATGTCGAGACGTTTTGCTCGATTCCGGTAATCATTCGCGATGGCGGCGCGGCGTTCGCGGCGCTCGGCACACCCAAGAACGGTGGTACAAGATTGTTTTGCTTATCGGGCCATATCAACAAGCCCGGCGTCTACGAACTGCCAATGGGATTCAACCTGCTCCGCATGATCGAAGAGGTCGGCGGCGGGATGCGCAACGGGAAAAAATTGAAGGCCGTGATTCCTGGCGGCTCTTCCTGCCCGGTGATGAAAGCCGATGAGTGCGACGTCGCAATGGATTACGATTCTGTCGCGAAGATCGGCAGCATGCTCGGCTCCGGCGGCGTCGTCGTAATGGACGAAGACACGTGCATGGTTCGCGCCATGCAGCGCATCATGAAGTTCTACCAGCACGAAAGCTGCGGGTGGTGCATTCCGTGCCGCGAAGGCACCACGTGGCTCAAGAAGCTGCTCGACCGTTTCCACGGCGGGGGCGGCATGAAGGGCGATATCGATCTGATGTACGACGTCTCGAAAAGCATTCTGGGCCGGTCCTTCTGCGCGCTCGGCGATGCCGCGGCGATGCCGATGATGTCGTTCGTCGAGAAGTTCCGTCCGGAATTTGAAGCGCACCTGGGCGGGTCCTGCCCGTTCGAGCACAAGCACGAGATGGCTTTGGTCTAACAATGGCTGACCTTGTAAACCTCACGATCAATGGCAAGGCTGTAAAGGCCGCTCCTGGAACGTTGCTGATAAACGCGGCGAAGCAGGTTGGCATCGAGATTCCCGCATTTTGCTACTACGATGGGCTCACATTGCAGGCCGCGTGCCGCATGTGCTTAGTGGAAGTGGAAAAGACCCCGAAGCTTCAGGTGGGCTGCACCACGCTGGTTGCCGAAGGCATGGTGGTCAACACGGATTCGCCGCTGGTCCACGAAGCCCGCAAAGGGATGGTGGAGCTGCTGCTAACGAACCATCCGCTCGATTGCCCGGTGTGCGATAAGGGCGGCGAGTGCGAATTGCAGGACATGACGTTTCGTTATGGGGTCGGCGAGAGCCGCTACTCGGAAGCGAAGTATCATCGCGATGAGCAGCAATGGTCGCCCGTGGTTTTCTACGATAAGCCGCGTTGCATCCTTTGTTATCGCTGTGTGCGCATCTGCAATGAAGGGATGGGCGTGGGCGCTCTCGCCATCAACAACCGCGGCGTAACCAGCGAGATCGAGCCTAATGGATTCGATCATCTCGATTGCGACGAGTGCGGCATGTGCATCGACATTTGTCCGGTGGGCGCGCTCACCAGCGGCACGTATCGCTACAAGACGCGGCCGTGGGAGATGCACCACGTCGGGACGATTTGCACGCACTGCTCGAACGGGTGCAAGACCACGCTCGGCGTGCGCAACAACGAAATCATTCGCGGGAATAATCGCGATTCCTCCGGCATCAACGGCGAATTCCTGTGTATCAAGGGCCGCTACGGTTTCGATTTTTACGATCATCCGGACCGGCTGCAATCGCCCATGGTGCGTAAGGGGAAGGGGCTGGAGCCGGTAGCGTGGTCGGAAGCGCTGGAGCTGGTGGGACGGAAGTTCAAGGAAGCGCGCGACCGCGGCGGGAAGTTTGGCGTAATAGGGTCGAACCACACGACGAATGAAGAGAATTATTTCCTTCAGAAGTTTGCGCGCGAGGTGCTGGGGACGCACAATATCGATCACCATCGCACGGGCGATCTGCCATCGCTGCTCGACGCGTTAAGCGGCAAGGAAAACGCGCTGGCGACGACGGGCGATCTGTACGACCGTAAGGCGTTCCTGGTGATTGGTTCGGATCTTGCGCAGCAGCATCCATTTCTGTCGTTCCAGATTCGCGCGAATTTCCGTCATCATGAGGCGCATGTTTATACTGTGACGCCGGGTCCGGTGCGCGAGGACAAGTATGCGGTGGCGAGCGTTGTGGCTGCAGCCGGCGAGGAGTTTAAAGCACTCGAAGGCTTGCGCGATCGTTTGAAAGCCGAGCCGGATCTGGTGATCCTGTTCGGCGATGCGATTAAAGGCGATGCGGTACGGCAGCTTGTGGCGTTTGGCGATTCGCTCGGCATTCCGGTGAAGTACGTCTGCCTGGTCGATTATTCGAATTCGCGCGGCGCGGCCGATATGGGACTGCTGCCGGATCTGGGGCCGGGTTATCACGCCTCCGGCGGCGAAGGTCTGGCATACGATGAGATTCTCAGCGCGGCCGATCTCGATGTTTTGTGGGTGGTGGGCGGCAATCCTCTGCAACGCGCTCCGCTGGCATCGGAAAAAGCATTCGTCGTGCTGCACGAAATGTTTCTCACGGAGACGGCGCAGCGCGCCGATGTTATTTTTCCCGCTGCATCCGCATACGAAAAGAGCGGGACGGTCACGAATGTTTGCGGCGAAGTGCAACGCCTCAAGGCGGGACCGAAATTCATGGGCTCCAAGCCGGACCTCGAAATTATGGGACTGCTGGCGAAAGAGATGGGCGCAAATATCGGGATCTGGCTTCCGGACAAAGTCTTCGAAGAGATTCGCAAGACCGTGCGCGGTTATAATGTTGCTTTGCCAGTGATCGCATCCGGAGGGGCAGCGCAAACTGTTCCCGTGAACGGCCGAGTTCCTGTCACGTCCCGGCCGGAATTGATCCAGTCCTCTCGCGACACCCTGTTTACATCGGGGTCGTTGGGCCGTTATTCCAAGATGTTGAATTCCGTTCCGGAAGCTCCGGGCGCATTGTTTCAGGGTAAGTAGGGAAGGCGCTGCTCCGCCGGGAGCCGCGTGTGTGCCGGGTTGGAGACCCCGGGTTGAAGACCTAAAGTTAATGAACTTTCTTATCGTCACCCTCATCAAGGCCGCGGCGATTGCCGCTGTGCTCATGACCACGCTGGCCTACCTGCAGTGGATCGAGCGGAAAGTGATCGCGCACATTCAACTGCGCGTGGGACCGTATCGCGTGGGGCCGCACGGTTTGCTGCAGCCGCTGGCCGATGTGATCAAGCTGATCACGAAAGAGGGATTCATCCCCTCGCACGTCAATCTGTTTTTCTACATCCTGGCGCCGTTTCTGGCGGTGACGCTGGCGCTGATTTCGATTTCGGTAATTCCGTTCGGCCCACAGCTCGACATCTTCGGCGTGAAGACGTGGATGCAGCTCACGGATCTGAATATCGGCGTGCTGTTCGTGCTGGCCATTTCGTCAGTTGGAGTTTACGGTGTCGCGCTGGCGGGGTGGTCGTCGAACAATAAATATTCGCTCTTGGGTGGATTGCGCAGTTCGGCGCAAATGATCAGTTATGAACTGCCGATGGCGCTGGCCGTGGCATCGCCGCTGCTGCTGGCAAACACGCTGAGCTTCCGAAAACTCGTTGATGCGCAGTCCGGCTACGTGTGGGGTTTCCTCCCGCAATGGATGATCTTTCAATATCCGGCGCTTCGATCTTCCGGAAGCGGAGAATGAACTGGTCGCCGGTTTTCATACCGAATACAGCAGCATGAGTTTCGCGTCGTTTTTCATGGCCGAATACTGCAACATGATCACGGTGACGTGCGTGGCGACGCTGCTCTATCTGGGCGGCTGGACTCCGATCTTTCCCGCGCCGTATTCGAACTGGATTGCGCCGCTCATTTTTGCGCTGGGCGGTTTAGTAGCGGTGTTCGCGGGCCTGAATCCCGCGCGTCCCAAGGATCGCATCTCGCTGCCGATAACGGGCATCTTGTTCCTGGGCATCGCGGGGATTTTCGTGGCATCGGCCATGGTCCCGATGCTTCAAATAGCTCTGCAGGCGCTGTTCTGGTTTTGCGCCAAAGTGGGAATCCTGCTTTTCGTTTTCATTTGGGTCCGCGGGACGCTTCCGCGGTTCCGCTACGACCAGCTTATGCGCTTCGCCTGGACTTTTATGTTCCCGATTGCGATGCTGAACCTGCTCGTCACCAGTCTGCTTGTGGCGATCTTTCCCAACCATCCTTAAATGTGGAGCGTAATCGTTTTCTTCATTTTCGCGATCGTCGCGGTAGTGGCGGCGATCAACCTTGTGGTTCAGACGCACCCGATTTCGAGCGCGCTGTCTCTCATCGGCGTGATGGCGTCTCTGGCGGTGCTTTATCTCCTGCTGGGCGGTGAGTTCATCGCCATGGCTCAGCTTATCGTTTACGCGGGGGCCATCATGGTGCTCTTCGTCTTCGTCATCATGCTGCTGAACGCGGGTGCGGAGAACACGAAAGACGTCGGCTCGTCCGCCAGATATTTCGGCGTGCCGCTGCTGATCGTTTTTCTGGGCGTGATCAGTTGGGTGATTCAGGCGCTGCTGCCGCAGACATCTAAGGTCGAGTTCGGCGGATTTTACCGGCATGTTGCGGGATCGCCGGCGGCCGTGGGACCGGCCGAGATCGGCAAAGCGCTGTTTACGGATTACCTGCTGCCCTTCGAAGTAGTTTCGGTGCTGATCCTGATCGCGCTCATCGGCGCGATTGTTCTGGCGCGGAAGGAGATGGACTAGATGACCGCCGTTCCCGTTTCCTGGTACCTGATTCTGAGCGCCATCCTGTTTGCCATCGGCATCGCCGGCTTCATTTACCGCCGTAACATCATCACAATTTTCATGTCGATTGAGCTGATGCTCAACGCCGTGAACCTGAGCTTTATCGCGTTCTCATACCAACTGCGCTCGATTGACGGCCACATTTTTACGTTCTTCGTGATGGTGGTTGCGGCCGCCGAGGCAGCCGTTGGTCTGGCGATCATCCTGACGGTGTTCAAGAATCGCCGGACTCTCGAAATCGACGAAGTCAGTTCGATGAAATACTGAGC
>JBEKUT010000584.1:0-3986 GCA_049514735.1 Bryobacteraceae bacterium | reverse complement strand
CTCAAGTAAAAAAACAACCGGAGGATCTAGATGTCAGCTCAATCCACAGCAGCACCTCAAATTGTATTTCCGATCACGGAATGCGTCGTTCGGACAGAGATGTTGCCCCCCGAGGAATGTTGCACCGCCCAGAACGGACTAGTAACCGAATCGTTCGGCCCCGCCCAAATCGTTCTTCACAACTGCAAGGTTAGAACCCCGCTGAATTTCCACACTATGTACGATATCAGCGCCGCGAACCCCCACCACTTCAACGCCGCGAACATGCGATTCGTCCGTCCGCTCGCGGGCGGCGCGCTTCTGTTCCAAAGAGTATAATCGTTTCGAAACTCACAGCCGCGGCACGATTTACGCTCTTACCGTTTTTTCTTAACGAATTTAAGCAGGTTGATCGTACCGCGGCAATTGTGTGCGCCGCACTTACATTTAACTGTCTCTTCATCGGCTCCGAAATGGTAGTCGATAGTCAGTTCTTCGCCTTTTATAATGGGACGTTTGCTGTAATAGAGAATGTGACCCTTGACAATGCGCGATTCGAGGTTCGGGTTGCAACAGTGATTAATGAATTCAGCTCCGCTGCCGTTGACCGAGCCATCGAGTGACCAATAACTGTCTAGAGTAAAAATATAGTTGAGTTTGCGGCCTGCCCGGATCTTTGTCTCCCGCCGGCTTATCCGCTCGCCGGTGTATTCGATCACCTTGCGGTTCGCTGGAATGTCTTCGTCGGCATAGACACCCCAGCGATGGATCTTCGAAGGCTCTGCGTGGATGCGGAAACACGCCCGGCTCGAATCGATTTGCGGCGCGGGCGTTTCAGGCGATAACGTGGATCTCAGCTTCGTAGTCGGCACTTACGACGCAATCTTGGTCTTGATGACGTCGATGAGTTCCTGCACCGACTTCGCGCTTTTTTCGAGGGCGGCCTGTTCTTCCGGCTGCAGGCCGATTTCGTAGATCTTCTCAATCCCGCGAGCGCCCAGTTTTACAGGTACGCCGACGAACAACTCGTGGATACCGTATTCCCCCTCCAGATACGCCGCGCAGGGAAGCACTTTATTCTGGTCCTTCAGAATGGATTCCACCATTTCCACCGCGCCGGCCGATGGTGCGTAATAGGCGCTGCCCGTCTTCAAATATTTCACGATCTCCGCGCCGCCATCGCGGGCGCGCTGCACCAGCCGGTTCAGAGTTTCCTGGTCGAGCAGCTCGGTTAGCGGAATGCCCGACACGCTGCTGAGGCGCACCAGCGGAACCATGGTGTCGCCGTGGCCGCCCAGCACCATCGCGACCACGTTCGCCATGGAGACATTCAGTTCCTGCGCCACAAAAGTACGGAACCGCGCCGTGTCGAGTATGCCAGCCATTCCAACCACGCGGGTCTTCGGAAATTTCGAAACCTTCAGCGCGGTCCAACACATCGCGTCCAAAGGATTCGTAACTAGAATTAGAATTGCATCGGGCGAATATTTGGCGGCCTGCTCGGTCGCGCTTCTGACCACCTCGTAGTTGGCGAGCAGAAGATCGTCGCGGCTCATTCCCGGTTTCCGCGGGAACCCGGCCGTGATTACGATGACGTCCGAGTTCGCGGTCGGTTCGTAATCGTTTGCTCCGGTGATGTTGACGTCATAACCTTCCACCGGACCGGACTCTAACAGGTCCAGCGCCTTGCCTTGTGGAATGCCTTCCACGATGTCCACCAGCACGACGTCGGCGAGCTCTTTGCCGGCGATACGAAGCGCGCAGTTCGCGCCTACGTGTCCAGCTCCTACAACCGTCACTTTTTTGCGCATAAGTAATAGTAGAATCTCCAAGGTAGGACATGCCGGAATCCCCAGTCAAGATCGGGAGAAAAAACATAACCTTATGAGCCTCCATTTCGAGGACTTTGCGGCCGGACACAAAAGCGTCACGCGCAGCCGCACCATCACGGAAGCGGACATCGTGAATTTCGCCGGACTCTCCGGCGATTTCGTGGAACTGCACGTCAGCGAGGAATACGCGCGCCAGGGACCGTTCGGCAGACGCATCGCGCACGGTCTGCTGGTGCTCAGCATCTCGAGCGGCCTCTCCGTGCAGATGGGGCAAACCACCGATACGGTGATCGCGTTTTATGGCATCGATCGCCTGCGGTTCACCAAACCGACTTTCATCGGCGACACCATCCATGTGGAGAAAGAAGTGATCGCAACGGAACGAAAAGAGGGCGCGCGCGGAGTGGTCACTTTCAACACGCAGGTGCTGAATCAGCATGGCGAGCCGGTGATCGTTTATCGGGACAAGCTGATGGTGAAGGCCCGCGGCTGACTTGTGGCGGGAATGCTCGAGTTTTGTCGTCTACGTCTGTACCCAGCACCTTGAAAGGTGCCAAAATAGTTAAAGGACCCATGCTCGACATCACCAAGGATATTCAGTCGCTAACCACCTTCCGCCGCCGCTCCGGCGATTTCATGAAGCAGCTCAAGAAGAGCAAACGCCCGGTGGTACTGACGGTCAAAGGCAAAGCCGAGGCGATTGTCCAGGATGCCGAAGCCTATCAGCGGCTCCTAGATATCGCCGCCCGCGCCGATGTCTACGAGGCGATCCGTCAGGGACTCGAAGATGCGGCCAGCGGCCGCACAATTCCGGCCCGCAAGGTTTTTGAGGAGCTCCGGGCGAAGCATGGCATACCGGGTTGAGTTCTCCAGCCGCGCTGCGCGCGATCTAGCGACCCTGTTTGAAGAGATTAATGCTTCTGAATCCGTTCCCGCGGCCCGCTGGTTTAATGGACTTGAGAACGCTCTGGACACGCTCCAAAGTTCACCTCGCCGTTGTCCGACCGCCCCGGAAAGCGAGAGAACCCGGCGTCGCTTGCGGCATCTGCTCTACGGCAAGAAGCCACACGTCTACCGTGTCATCTTTGAGATTGATGAACCCCACAAAATTGTTACCGTGACAACCATCCGCCATGGCGCCAGGGAGTCGGCAGCCCCGGACGAGTTACGTTGAACAGGCGCGCCGGCAAATGTTTGAAGAGCGCCCCATACGGCAGCTAGCGTGGAGATCGAAGCGATCCCTCAACTACGCATTTATTGGCTGTCGTTCGCTTTCGTCAGGACCCATAGGTCGGCCGCGTCTGGAACGATCATGAAACGGTTGTGAATCGCATCGTACGTGCCGAGCGGTACCGAGGGCGGCGGCGAACCTGGCGAGTTGGCCGGAATCGTATTGATCCAAGTCGGCGCACCAACGCCGTTCGCGTTCCTCAAGATCCAAAAGTCATTCCGGAATACTCCGTAACTAGGCGACCCGCCGAAAAATAGCAGGGTGTTTGTCGCCGAGTCGTAACCGTAGTTCCAGTTGGCAAGGGTGCCCGGCGAGGGCGAAGTTTGCGATATTTGTTGCCAGGCTGGCGCCCCACCCAACCCGTTTGCACGGGAGAGAATCCAGAGATCGCCCAGGAAACCGGGCACGCCTCCGAACAACGTCATGGCACTGACGATTGGATCGTAGGAGCCGACCGCGATTTCTCGTGGCGCGGGGAGGCTTCCAGCCGGCGAGAGCGGAACCCACTCCGGCGTCCCGCCAAGACCGTTGGCGTTCGTGAGCACCCACGTGTCGTTTCTATCGCCAGTGCCGTTGTTGCCACCGCCGAAGATTATCACCCGGTTGGTCGTCGGATCGTATATGGCCAGGTGCGCCGCGCGAGGCGCCGGATACCCATTGGGCGCCGATGGGATCAACTGCCTCCAAGTTGGGGGACCTGCAACGCCGTTGGCGTTTGAGAGCACCCAGACATCATTGAAAAGGACGCAGTATACGCCACACCCACCTTGTTGTCCCCCGCCGAAAATGATCATGCGGTTGTTAGTCGCGTCGTACACGGCGCTGTGACCAACGCGGGTGGGCGGAAGCGAGCCTGCCGGAGACAGTTGCTGCCATTGCGGCATCCCGCCAAGACCGTTGGCGTTCATGAGGACCCACGTGTCGCTGGTACAGCATGAGTTATC
>JBEKUT010000583.1:0-3999 GCA_049514735.1 Bryobacteraceae bacterium | reverse complement strand
GTATGCGCTCGACCCCAGGAAGATGTACATCAACTTCGGTTTCTGGGATACCGTGCCAACGACTCACGAAGACGGCTATTACAACCGGAAGATCGAAGAGAAGGCGCAGGAACTGGAAGGCAAGAAGGGCCTCTACTCCACCGCTTACTACGATGAAGAAACATTCTGGAAGATTTACAACCGGGACCGCTATTTTGAGCTGAAAAGAAAATACGATCCGGACGAAGCTTTCCAGGACTTGTATGCGAAGTGTGTGTTAGGGCGTTAATTGATATGATTTGCCAATGAAGCGACTTGCGGCGCTTGCATTTTCGTTTTTGGCGGGGCGTGCAATCCTCAGACCAAAACGGATCTGGAGGCGATTCTAAGCTTTAAAGCTGGCAACTTGAGTGCACGGCCTGGCGGCTGGGGCGGCGCTCGGGGGGATTTCGATTACGATTTGTTCCGGGTCCTGCCAGCGTGGTTGGCGCGCCTGACCGCGCCTTTGCAAATGCGGCGACCCTCCGCTGGATCGACGATCTCGGTCCGGTGGGCGATTGCAAATCCTCCGCCAAGCTCGAAGAAAAAGATCTGCAGCTCCAGCCCGGCGTGCATTGGATTGGTGACGAAGAGCGATTCGGAAAGGCCCGAAGCGAACGCCTGCAAGCGATTTATCGTAATCGTCCGCGGGCCGCGACGCAGTTCTACGTTTCGCTTAAACCAATGGTCTCAAACCCTTCTTTCGACCACGATGCCCTACCCCATATTAAACTTCCCGACGCCGATTATCAATTCCTCGGCTTGTACCGGGTGCACGACACGCACGCGAATCTGTGGAGTGGGTGCAGTCTGTGAGCGCGTGCGGCGGGGTCGATTGGTCTCAAGTTGCCGCGGAACACGGCTATGCGGATCAGGCCCAGTTCATTCACGATTTTCGCGATCTGACGGGGATTATCGCCGACCGCTTACCGGCCGCGCTCAGCCGAACAGCACAATCACTTGCCCGTGGCCGGCTGACCATTTTCTTCTACAATACGGCGCGGCGGCGGTTCACTATGATATGAATCATGATCGAAAATCGTTCCGCACCACCAGGTCCGATCGTTCCCACAATCGCCTACGACGATGTGAGCAAGGCTATCGACTGGCTTTGCGCAGCCTTCGGCTTCACGGAGCGTCTGCGGACTCCTCCGGAACCCAATGGCTCAATTCATCATGCGCAGCTCGCGGTTGGCTTGGGCTCGGTGATTTTGACTGGCGGCACAGCGCGGCCAAACGGGTTTGCCGAAAGCCTGATGGTTCGCGTGCAGAACTTGGACGCACACTTCGATCATGCCAAGGCGTTTGGCGCACGCATTGTCAATCTGCCTAGAACGGCCGAATTCGGAGAACGCCAGTACAGCGCTGAGGATCTCGCGGGGTATCGTTGGGTCTTCACCGAATCTATCGCCGACGTGGAGCCCGAGAAATGGGGTGCACGTGTCGCTCATATCAAGCATCGGTTGGAACTGCTGCCGCGTCCACGACTTTGTTATCTCGAAATTCCCGCCGTCGACGTTCAGCAGGCGGCGGCGTTCTACGAGAATGTATTCGGCTGGAACATACGAAACGGCGATAGCAGCCGTCCCAGCTTCGACGATGCGGCCGGCGTAAGCGGCGCGTTCACGACGAGTCTGGCCGTCTCGCGCGAGCCCGGCTTGTTGCCATCCATTTGGGTGGACAGCATCGATGAGACGCTGGCTCGCGTCGTCGCGAATGGCGGCGAAGTGGTGGAGGGTCCACATCCGGATTCGCCGGGCGGACAATGGATCGCGAGGTTGCGCGACCCCGCTGGGAACGCGATCGGGCTCTATCAGGAGGGTCCGCGCTGAGGTTCTACATTCGTTGCCTTTCGCAAGTGATCTTGATAATGTAGCGGAGTGGAGATCGCATGATCGAACAAATCCTAACGTTTCTGAACGACCTGAAATTTGCGGCCCGTTCGCTGACGCGGACGAAAGGGTTGACGCTGACGGTGGTGCTGACGCTGGCACTCGGAATCGGCGCGAACGCCGCTATTTTTACCCTGGTGCGCGGCGTGTTGCTGCGTCCATTGGTGAATCGCGACGAGGACCGCCTGGTCTACATCAGACAGAGCGTTCCCGGGCTTGGCATGGATAACACAACGTTTTCCGTGCCGGAGATTCAGGATTTGCGGTCGCGCGTGAAGACGTTGACCGCGTTCGGCGATTTCTCCACGATCGGATTTACTATGGTGGGCCTGGGCGAGCCGCGCGAGGTTCGCGCCGGCGTGGTGGGCGGATCGTACTTCGAAGTGATGGGGCTGCGTCCGGTGCTCGGCCGGCTGCTGGACGCGCATGACGACGGTCCCAACGCGGCGGGCGCGATGGTATTGACATATCGCTTCTGGTCGACATCGCTCAAGAGCGATCCCGCGGTATTGGGCAAAACGGTGCGGCTGGGGACGCGCTCGGCCGCGGTTGTGGGTGTCCTGGAACCGTGCGTGCCGTATCCCGCAGAAACAGAAATCATCGCCAATGTCGTAACCAGTCCGCATCATCTTTCGGCGACCATGGTGACCGGCCGGGTGCATCGCATGACGGAGTTATTCGCGCGGCTCGCTCCTGGCGCGAATATAGATACGGCGCGCGCGGAGTTGCGATCAGTCTACGGAACCATGGTTCGGGAGCATCCCGAAGCGTATTCGAAGCAAGCGGATTCGCGGATCAATGCGGTGTTGCTACGGGACCAGATTACATCGGGTGCGCGTACGGTATTGCTGGTGTTGATGGCGGCTTCGCTGCTGGTGTTCGTGATCGCGTGCTCCAATGCCGCGAACCTGATTCTGGCGCGGACGGTGCGGCGCGAAGGCGAGTTGGGAATACGGGCGGCATTGGGCGCCAGCACTGCGGCGCTACGGCGCACGCTGCTGGCCGAGAGCCTGCTCTTGTGCGTGGCAGGCGCAACGATCGGAGTGCTGATCGCGCGTCCGATGGTGGCAGTGCTGGCGCGTTACGCATCGCGCTTTTCGATTCGCGCTCTCGATCTGACAGTGGACTCGAGCATGCTGTGGGTCGGCGTGGGGCTGGCCATCGTAGCGGCGGTGCTGCTGGCGTTTGTCCCGCGCTTGCCATCGGCCGGCAGCACGCAAGGACTCAGTCTCGCAAGCAGCAGCACGCGCGTTACGGGAAGCGCGAACCGGCGGCTGCGGGTCTTCGCGGTGACGCAGATTGCCGCGTCGTTCGTGTTGCTGGCAGGGGCCGGCGCGCTCGTGAAAACGCTGCTCTCCTTGCAGGCGGTGCGGCCTGGTTTCGATACGAAGCAGGTGCTCGCGGTGAACGTGCCGCTGATGGCATACGGAAAGACGCCCAATCAGATCATCGATTTTTATTATGAAGCGACGCGGCGTATCAAAGAATTGCCGGGTGTTGAGAATGTCTCGGTTGGCACGGCCGTACCGTGGCGCGACGCCGCATCCTTCGGCTTCGGATTGGAATTCTCGGCCGACGGCCACGTAAAGGGGCCCGGCGAGGAAGATCCGCGCGCGCGGATTCGGATCGTCTCACCCGGATTTTTCGGGACGCTTGGCTTGCCTATCATTGCGGGCCGCGATTTTAACGACTCCGACCGCCACGGCGGAGAGCCCGTCGCCATCGTGAGCCAAAGCGTGGCGCAGCGGATGTTCCCCACGTCGGATGCTTTGAATCATCACATGGTGTGGACCGATCCGGTGATGAAGTTCGCCGGCATCGACCCGAAGCCGCGCCGCATTATCGGCGTAGTGGCCGATATGGACGATGAGCACGTGGCGCCCGGCGCCATGATGACGGTATATCATCCGTTCGATCAGGATGGCCTGTGGGCCGGGCGGATGTTCGTCCGTGCACGCTCGAATCCCTATGGGCTGTTGCCTCCGATCACGCGAATCATACACACCATGTCGCCAGACCAGCCGGTGGAACGCGCTGCCACGCTCGAAGACGTTCGCGCGGAGGTGCTGACGCCGGATAAGCTGAACGC
>JBEKUT010000582.1:0-4000 GCA_049514735.1 Bryobacteraceae bacterium | reverse complement strand
TGCAGCGTCGCCATGCCCGCCTTGATATTGTCTTTGCTGAAGAAGTCGCCGTCGTGATAGAAAATGAACTCGTCGTAGTCGGTATTGCGGTGGAAGAAAGGCACCCGCAGCGCATCGGCTTCCTCTTCGAGCGGCCGCGGCACGAAACTGCATACGACGGCTCCGGCGGTCACGAAAGTTGTATGCGCGCTGGGCGGCAGGTGGGCGCGATGGCTCATCACCGGCCGTATATCGCGGATATTGATTTTCCAAACCGTGAGGTCGCCTTTCCAGCCGACCACGTCCATGGGATTGAAGGGATAAACGACCTTCGAGATTTCGTCGTCCACTTTGATACGAACCTCCCACTCGTTGTTGTCGTCGAGCAGCGGCGCTGGTTCAGGGGTTACGATCACCGCCGGGTCGTACAGCGCGTGCTGGCCGAGCAGGCCCTTTTCGGGCTGTTCGAACTCGCCTTTCGATTGGACGATCAGAAAAAAGTTGTCCCGGGTTTCGGGGACGATCCGGTAGGTGACGGCGCGCGGAATGTTTAGATAATCGCCGGTTTCGAAATCGAGCGGTCCGAAATCGGTCTCGAGGCGGCCCTTGCCGCGATGCACGAAAATGAGTTCGTCGCCATCGGCGTTGCGGTAGTAGAACGGCATCGCTTCGGATCGGCGCGAGACATAGAGCTTGACGTCGCTGTTGCCGAGAAACGCTATGGGCATGCCCTCGGCGTCTTTCAAGTCGGTGGGAATGAGCTGGTTCAAATCGAAGCAATGCGGACGGAGTTTACCTTCGAAGCGAATCCAGCCGGTAGGCGGATGCGCGTGATAGAGGTGCGCGGATTTGCCGTAGAATCCCTTGCGGCCGTGCTCCTCTTCGTAGGTGCCATTGGGCAGGCCGACGTGGGCCTGAGTGGTGGTTTTCCCTTTTTTGAGCGGGTACATGGATCTCCTCGTCTTTAGGATAACCGGCTAGTCATGCGCGCAGACCCGCCCGGATTTTTCGGGTGCGTTGCTGTCGTTGGCGCTTGCGGAACAACGAGCCTGGAAGAGCGCCAGCGCGGCTACGGCGGCCGCTTGCCTGTCGACCGCGATGGCGGGCTGCGGAATTTCTCAGCCAATTTATTAGCCTGAAACACAACCGTAACTTTCCGATGCCACGATTGACGCGAGTGCGCGGATCGTCGTATAAAGTATAAACACGTGCTTGGCGCCCACGCCGTCACCACCGCGCGCAAGTCATTCGCTTTAGGGAGCAAAACATATGAGGAACTTAGTAGTCAGACTCTTACTGTTTTCGTTCATTTTGCTGGCTCTGCGCATGCCAGCGGCGGTCGCCCAGGAGACGCTCGGCGCCATCACCGGAACGGTCAAGGATCAATCCGGAGCCGGTGTTCCGGATGCGACGGTAAAGGTACACAACACCGCGACGAACCTGGAACTCACCGCCCGCACACAGGCCAACGGATCCTACTCGGTACCCAATCTTCCGATTGGGATGTACGAGTTGACCACCACGAAACAGGGCTTTCAGACCGAGACGCACACGCAAGTCCTGGTGAACGGAGACCGCACCACAACCGTGGACGTGAATTTACAAGTGGGCTCCGTGTCGACGACGGTGGAAGTGAACTCGACGCCGCTGATGAATCAGGTGGACACGACCAATGGCTACGTGGTCGATACCTTGACCATCGAACAGACGCCGCTGGGGACCGGCAGTTTTACACAGTTGGCCATTTTGGCCCCCGGCGTTCACGCGGATTTTCTAGCGGGCGCGGGCTCCAATGCCGGATTGGGGAACCAAGCGATTTTCGCGAACGGACAGCGCGATACCAGCAACAGCTTTTCGATGAATGGGGTGAACACGAATAACCTGTTCAATGGCAACTCGACGAGCCAGGTCGGCGAGAATCGCTTCGTGCTCAACACGGGCGAAAACTTCGGCTCCGGCGGCGAAATCCAGACCAGCACGTCGGTATACGGCGCCATCGGCCAGGCGTTGCCGACGCCGCCCGTGGAAGCGATTCAGGAGATCAGCGTAAATGCCGCGATGTACGACGCCTCGCAGGGCGCCAACAGCGGCGCGCATATCGGCGTGATTACAAAGTCCGGCACGAACGCGATGCACGGCGAGCTTTATGACAAGTTCCAGAACAGCGACATGAATGCCGCGCCGTTCTTCTACAACGCATCGCCGGCCATCACGACGAAAGTGCCCTTTCTGAATCGCAATCAGTTCGGCGCGACGTTGGGCGGACCCATCAAGAAAGACAAGCTATTTTACTTTTTGTCATATCAGGGAATCCGCATTGCGGACGCTTCCGACGCCACCAAGGACGTCACCGTTCCGCTGGGCCTCACCGACGACCGCAGCGCGCAGGGTATTATCAACGCGGTCAAGAGCAGCTTCGGAACTACTATTTCCGCGAGCCAGATCAGCCCGGTTGCGGCGGGGATTTTGAGCGCCAAGCTTCCCGGCGGCCAATACCTGATTCCGAGCGCGCAGATTACCAATGCGGCACAGGCGACGGCGCTCGGCTACGATGCAGTCACGCAGGGTCCGAATGCGCAATCGAATGTGGATCAAGGTATTGCCAATGTCGACTACGTGCTGAGCGACAAGGATCGTCTGACGGTGAAGTATTTCGTGCAGAATAATCCGACCACGAATCCTTTTGGCGCGGTCGGCACGGCCCTTGGATTTCCTCAGCAGCTCAGCGCGGGAAGCCAGGTGGCATCCATCTCAAATACCGTGATCCTCACGCCCACGCTGACCTGGGAACAGCGCATTGGTTTTACGCGGCTCGACGCCTACGCGAAAACCGAGCAGGCATTCTCGCCGTCCACTTTCGGCATGAGCCTGTTGGGCTCGACGGCTTTCCCGCAGATCGCCATTGCGACGGCCGATCCGACCATCTACAACGGTTTTCAGTTCGGGCCCAGCACCAGCTTCGGCAATGCGGGGATGTACCAGAATCAGGGAGACTTCGCGACCACCCTTAACTGGGTGAAGGGCAAACACACGCTGGCGTTCGGAGTGAACTGGAACCCCACCCAGCTCAATATCGTGAACAATAATACTTCGACCGACACGCTCAACTTCAAGACTTTCACTTCGTTTGTGGAGGGGGCGGTTCGAACCGGCGAGGCGTTTGTCGGTTCGGCGGATCGCACATATCTTTCCAACACGGTTGGCGCGTTCGTCAACGACAACTTCAAAGTGAGAAGTAATCTCACCATCACGTTAGGTCTGCGTTGGGATTTCGACGGGCCGCTCTCAGAAAGGTATGGCCGGTTGACGGGTTTCAACTCCAGCTTGTACTCGTATAACGCGTCTTCCGATACGATTACCGGCTCAGGACTCGAGTTCGCCACCGGCTCCGGCGACTCTTTGATGAAGCAGCGGCAGTGGGGCTTCGCTCCGCGTGTCGGAATCGCGTGGTCGCCTACTTCGAAGATTACGGTACGAACGGGGGCCGGAATTTACTATGATCGCGGCGAGTTTTTCTCCGAGCTTTCTCCGAGCGCCGGCGGCGGTTTCAATGGGCCGTTCGGCGTAACTCTGGCGCCCCCGTTCGTGTCGCCGATATCGGCGCCCAAAGGCGCGAACATCGCAGCGCCGTTCGGCGCCACGGCTCCCGCGCCGCCTAACCCTACGCCGGCGGCGTTCCTCAGCTTGTTGCCGAGCCTAGCTCAGACCGAGTCGGGCTCATATCCGGCTGGTAACTTGTTTGGCCCATTCCTATTCGGCGGCTATGACATCAATAACAAGCTGCCGTATTCGGAAAACTGGACCTTCGACATCCAATATCAGCCGTCGAATAGCTGGCTCTTCAGCGCCGGTTACGTAGGGAATCACGACGTACACCAGGTGCTGCCGATTCCCTTTAATCAGCCGCTGATCGCCACGCCGTCGAATCCGGTGAACGGCCAGATGTACTCGTACGGCCTGAACCTGATCGATACCGAGACGGTATCGACGAACGAGTATGCCGGCAACGCGCCCATTCGCG
>JBEKUT010000581.1:0-4049 GCA_049514735.1 Bryobacteraceae bacterium | reverse complement strand
GCCGTGAGATAGCAAGAAGCCATCCACCGAACAGCGATTAGCTTCGCGGCGGTTCTTAACGCCAGTGACGAGGATGGAGTTCTCCTCCCGGTGATCGAAGAACACACGGTAATCGCCGCAGCGAAGACGAAAACCGGTGCGCGGCGGCTTGAGCCGTTTCACATCGCCGGCACGGCTGGCCAAGTAGCGGCCGACACAATGGAGAATCTGCATGGCGAGTTCGCGCTCAATCGCGCGCAAATCGGCGCGAGCCTCCGGGGACCAGACGACCGCGATCCGCTCCGGCGCGGCGTCCTCACTCATTTATTCAAACCGAATTCGCGCAGGATTTCTTCATGCGGGATTCCCTCGCCACGTGCGAGGGAAGCACGGGCGCGCTCCAGTGCGGTGGCCGTTTCGGGCGTGATCTCTTCCTCTTCCGTTGGGGCCAGAGCCAGCGAGCGCGCCAGCGGTTCCACCATCACTTCGAGCAGGCTCCGAACCGCGTTCAGTTTCTCGGCTGGCAACATATCCAGCAATGCATGGGCCTGCTGGCGTTCCTGATCGAGATTCGCTTCCATGTTCTCCTCTTAGCGGTCAAGTTTAGCCATGACCCGACTGACTTTGGAGCGCTTTTCAGTGCCATCATACACCATGATAGAAAAGTCAATTTGACGGATCTTCTTGTTTGTACGACTCCGACTTCCTTCAAAAGCGGCGGCCAACCGGGGACACGCAACCTGAGGTATACTTCAAGACGTAGCCAGTCGTTCTGAAGTATGCCGCACCCACGTACAAAGGCGCCCGTTCAGGTTCTTCTGGTTGAGGATAACGCCAGCGAGGCCGCCCTCGTACGGATCGCTCTTGAAGCCGCGCAAGCGAACGCGAAATCCTGTGGAATGCATCTGGTGAGCGACGGCTACCAAGCCACTGATTTTTTGCGGCGAAAGAACTCTTACAGAAACGCCCCCCGGCCCGATCTCGTCATTCTCGATCTCAACCTACCTCAGAAGCACAGCCTCGACGTGCTCCGGGAGATCAAGTCCGATGCCGATCTCAAACGGATTGCCGTTCTCGTTCTCAGCAGTTCCCGCGATGAGCGCGATATACGAACCGCTTACGATCAGCAGGCGAATTGCTGCCTGGACAAACCAGTGGACTTCGACCGTTTTCACGATCTGGTCCGCGCCATCGAATTCTTCTGCACTGCTCCTTCCGCCACGGCCCCCTGCTGATCCGCGGTTGAGGCAACGCGCTGAGGCTATGATGTAGGTATGCGACGCTTATTGCTCTGCGCGGTTTTGTGCTTGGCGCCCCTGTTGTCCACGCCGCCGCCCATGACCACCCTCACCATCGAAGTGACGAATCAGAATGGGAAGCCCGTCGACCGGGCCAGCGTGATCGTCAAGTTTGTCAAAGGACACAGCGTGGTCAAGTTTGGAAAGAGCATCAAAACGGAATGGGACACGCGCACCAGCCAGGAAGGCCGCGTGACAATTCCGCCAATTCCGCAGGGCGACATTCTGATTCAAGTGATCGCGAAGAATTACCAGACCTTCGGAGACACCTTCTCCGTCGACGAGGCGGAAAAAACCATCACCATCAAGCTGAATCCGCCGCAAGCGCAATACTCCGAGGACGCCAAGAAGCCTTAATCCACCGCCGCGATCGCGTCGATCTCAACCATTACGTCGCGCGGCAGTTTGGCGGCCTGTACCGTCGAACGCGCCGGCGGATTCTCGGAGAAGTACCGGGCATAAATTTCGTTCATCTTCGTGAAGTCGCCCATGTCCTTGAGAAACACGGTGGTCTTCAGCACGGAGTTTAGAGACGCTCCCGCCGCTTCCAAAACGGCCTTGATGTTTTCGAGAACCCGCTCGGTCTGCGCGGCGATATCGCCGGGGACCAACTGGCCGGTCGACGGGTCGAGCGGAATTTGCCCGCTCAAGTACGCGACGCCATCGTTCACGATCGCCTGCGAATAAGGACCGATCG
Organism: Bryobacteraceae bacterium; assembly: GCA_049514735.1. GTDB lineage: Bacteria > Acidobacteriota > Terriglobia > Bryobacterales > Bryobacteraceae > JAICMB01. The sequence continues at coordinate 2,075 of JBEKUT010000581.1, read as the reverse complement.
CTTTCGGAGCCCGATCGGTTGAAATAATCTTCTTCATAGTTTGAGTGTTCCTGTGAGTTCCCGAATATGATGGAGCTTTTCCTTTTTAGCAAATTCGCCCAGTTCGCGAGCCACGCGGCAGGGAGCCGCCGGATCTTTGAAGCTTACCGTGCCCACTTGGACAGCCGTTGCGCCCGCAATCATGAATTCGGCCGCGTCTTCGCCTGTTCGGATTCCACCCATGCCGACCACTGGAATCCGCACCGCCCGGAAAACTTCATGGACCATTCTCAGCGCGATCGGTTTGATGGCCGGACCTGAAAGTCCGCCGAATCCGGCTCCCAATCTTGGACGGCGGGTGTGGGCGTCTATGGCCAGCGAGACGAAGGTATTCACGAGGCTCACGGCATCCGCACCGGCCTCTTCGGCCGCCTTCGCGAGCACGTCGATGCGCGCTACGTTCGGGGATAGTTTCACCATCAGCGGACGTTTCGTCAGCGGCCGGATCGATGTCACTAGTTCGCGCAACAGGGACGGATCGCTGGAGAAAAAGATGCCGCCGTGTCTCGTGTTGGGACACGACACGTTCAGTTCGTAACCGGCAATGCCTTCACCGTCCTCCAGAATTCGGATAACTTCCGCATAATCCTCCGGCGCGTAACCGAACACGTTCGCAAAAATCGCCGTGCGGAATCGCCGTAGTTCGGGGAGCTTCGTTTCTACAAATGCGCGCGCGCCGATATTCTGGAGACCCACCGAATTGATCATCCCGGCACTGGCTTCCCAAAGGCGGGGCGGAGGATTGCCTGGCATCGGCTCGCGCGACAGGCCCTTCACCACGACCCCGCCGATCGCGTTCAAATCGGCGACGGTTTCGAATTCGATGCCATAGGCGAACGTTCCAGAAGCGGCCAGCACCGGATTGCTTAATGGAATCCCACAGAGATCGATTCCTAATAAGGTGTCTGCTATAGGTTTCTCAGGCATTCCATTTATTGCCAGTAATGTGTCCGCCTTTGATAATGGAGGCGCGATGTTCTCGATATTGTGCCAACTCGTGGGGCTAATTGGCTTGTTCGCGTGTCTGGCGCTCGCGACGCTAGCCCTGAATAAGAATCGCAAGAGCCGTCAATTTCTCCGGCGCGTATTTCGCCGCCTTAGCGCCGAATAAAGCCTATTTCTTCAAACGTTCCCACTTCGCCGGATCGCCTTCCCCATCGAACGGCCAACTCTTATTCAGCAGCAACTCCTTCTCGCGTTCCGCCTTCGATACATTATTCACTTTCAGATTCTCAAAGAAATGGACGCCTGTCTTCCCGGCCGTCGCAATGTCCATGTCGCCGTCGCCATCCAGATCCGCCACAATGAACTGCGTGCCCGCGCCCGCCGTCCCGTTCATTGAAATGGGATAGCGCGTAAACTCGCCAGTTTTTCGATCGATCTTGTAATAGTAGATAACCAGCGGATCGTACGACCCCGGATCGCCGCCGTCGTGCCCGCGATAACGTTTCCCCGCGATCAGCTCCATCTGACCGTCGCCATCGATATCCGCCATGATCAGCGTGTGGACCTGCGAGAACGATTCGTCGATGGTGTGCTTCACCCACTTGCCGGGGCCCTGCTGCTCCAGCCAATAAAGCCCATAGCTGTGCCCTCGCCCGTAAATTAGATCCATCTTGCCGTCGTTATTCACGTCATATCCGATAATCGGAAAGCCGGTCTCATCCAGGTTCCAGTCGGGGCGCCATTCCCATTTATCCGCATTGGCGTCGATGTTCTTGAACCATCCGTGCGGCGTCAGCAGATCCACCTTGCCATCGCCGTCGATGTCGGCCATCCCGATCCCATGGCCGTCCTGGTCGTGCCCTCCCACGTGATGCACCTTAGGCTCGGGTCCGGCGAAGTCGACCCAGAAGATCCCCGAGCGTCCATAGTGCGCTAGCGCCAGGTCGGGCACGCCGTCCCCGTTGAGATCGGCCATCCAGCCGCCCTCCGTTTCGAGCGTGTGCTCGATCAAGTGCTTCTGCCATAGAACATCCGGCTTCTTCGGATTCTCATACCAATACAATCCATCGGTCATCCAGCCGACCGTAACG
>JBEKUT010000580.1:0-4052 GCA_049514735.1 Bryobacteraceae bacterium | reverse complement strand
CGAAAAAGATTGAATAAAGTAGCGACATTCGCCGCGGATCAGGCGGGTGATTATATGCTGCGTTTCGTTTTCAAGGCGATAGAGAACCGGAAGTTTATTACCGTGCTGATGTCAAGCCGAGCCGCTTATTTGGGTTACGTCTCGGTCTCGCCTACTCTCAAAGCCGAAGGTCAACTCGTATTGACCCTCGCCGCCGAAGGCTTCCTCCAGAAGGACAGTCTCAAACTCAACTGGACGACGCAGTATGTAGAATGGCTCGAAGATGCCCAAAAAGCGACCGATTATATGATTGCAATCCCCACCCGAAGCATCGAAAACGTGCACTTCTTCCAGGTGGACGTGGACAGCAGTAGAGGTTCAGAGGCGGGCGAACAGTCCAATTAGCTCGTTAGGTGCTGCGGCCTCCTGGCTGCATTGCGCCGACCCGATGTTTCGTTGATTCGACTGCGGTTCATATCCCTGCACGCCTCGCCGATAAGTCCATATTGGAGCATAGAAATGGAGCCCCGGAATGAACCCCGCCGCAGCGCAGGAGAGCCGCCGCGAAGCCGCGCCCCTCTCGACAATGGACTTCCACAAGCTTCGGCAGTTGATATACGAAGAATGTGGCATCAACCTCGCGCCCGGCAAACGCATCATGGTGGAGGCGCGGCTCCGGAGGCGTCTGAAGCATCTCGGAATACCTTCGCTGCATGAGTATTGCGGCTATCTATTCAGCGAGGCTGGACGGCGGGCTGAATTGGTCCAGATGATCGACGTGATCACAACGAATAAGACGGACTTCTTTCGAGAACGGGGACACTTCGACTATCTCGTCCGGGAAACGCTGCCGCTGCTCGAACGCGCGACAGGAGCCGGCGTCGGGCGTCCTTGCGCGTTGTGGAGCGCCGGATGTTCCACGGGCGAAGAACCCTATACACTCGCCATGGTGCTCTCCGATTACAGCAGGGACCATGAGGGTCCGGCGTGGTCTTACTCCATTCTTGCGACGGACATTTCGACGCAGGTTCTGGACCGCGCGCGAGTGGGAATTTATAACGAGGATCTGGCCGGGCCGATTCCGGCGGAATGCCGTCGGCGCTATTTATTGCGAAGTAAGGACCCCTCCAAGCCGCTGGTACGCATCGTGCCGGAACTGCGATCCAAAATTCAGTTCCGCAGGCTGAATTTTATGGACGCCGATTTCGGCATCGCCGATCCGCTGGATGTAGTCTTCTGCCGCAACGTGATTATCTATTTCGACCGCGAAATACAGGAGCGGGTTGTCGGCGCGATTGTGAGGCGTTTGCGGCCGGGAGGCTATTTGTTCATGGGCCACTCGGAGACGCTTAACGGGCTCGACCTGCCGCTGAAGCCGGTGGCCGCGACAGTCTATCGGAGGCTAGCGTGACGTCCACTGCCCAACGAGTTCGAAGAATCGTCCTACAGCCTGGTGAGGCTTACTTTGGACCAGGGCCGGCCGTGATCGAGACGGTGCTTGGTTCCTGTTTGAGTGTTGTGCTTAGAGATCCGGATAGTGGATTTGCGGCTATGTCGCACTGCATGCTTCCACGCCGAGGCTCCGCGGTGAAGCCGCTCGCAGCCGATCCGGAGGCCTACAACTATGTCGATACCTGCATCCCGATGCTGCTCGAACTCATGGCTTCCCACGGCGACCCGGCATCGCTGGAGGTTAAGGTTTTCGGTGGCGCAGACATGTTCCCACCGTCGCTGGCCGGCCGTGCGGGTGCGGTCGGAGCCGAGAACACGGCTGTTGCCATGGACCAGTTGCAGGCGCGAAAACTGCGGGTCTTTCGAACCGATCTGGGAGGAAACCGGGGACGCCACGTGCGCTTCGACACGGAAACGGGAGAAGTGTTCGTGAGGTATCTCAGCTCAGTAAGGCAGGCGATTGCATGAGTGCGAAGATTCGCGTTCTCCTGGTCGACGATTCCGCGCTGGTCCGCAACACGCTGGCGGAAGTGCTCAACAGCGATCCGGGTATCGAGGTGATCGCAACGGCTTCCGACCCTTACGTCGCTGCCACCAGGATGCAGCACGAAGCGCCGGATGTGATCATTCTCGACATCGAAATGCCGCGCATGGATGGCTTAACTTTTTTGAAGAAGATCATGTCGCAGCATCCCATTCCGGTGATTATCTGCTCCTCACTCGCGCAGGAAGGAGCCGAGAGTACGCTGAAAGCGCTTGAGTATGGGGCCGTGGACATCGTTGCGAAACCGAAAGTGGGGACCAAGCAGTTTTTGGAAGAGTCGCGCCAGATTCTATGCGACGCGGTCAAGGCCGCGGCGCGCGCCCGCGTACGGCGTATTAGCACGCCCGCGGACGTGGCGCCGAAATTAACGGCCGACGCTGTCCTGGCCGCACCCGGGGCGAGAGCCATGGCGGAGACTACGGAACTGGTGATTCTGATCGGCGCCTCTACGGGGGGCACGGAGGCGCTGAGTCTGGTTCTGCGGAAGCAGCCGCCGGACACGCCAGGCATCGTTATCGTGCAGCATATGCCGGAGCATTTCACCACGGCATTTGCGAATCGCCTGGACACACTCTGCGCCATCACCGTGAAGGAAGCCGAGAATGGGGACCGCGTCCTGCGCGGCCGCGCGCTCATCGCTCCGGGCAATCGGCACACGCTGCTCAAGCGCAGCGGCGCGCAATATTACGTCGAAGTGAAAGACGGTCCGCTGGTCTGCCGCCATCGTCCATCGGTTGACGTTCTCTTCCGCAGCGGGGCCCGTTACGCCGGGCGTAACGCTGTCGGCGTGATTCTCACGGGAATGGGCGACGACGGCGCCAACGGCCTGCTCGAAATGAAGACCGCCGGCGCGAGTACCATCGCGCAGGATGAAAAGACATGCGTGGTATTCGGGATGCCGAATGAGGCGATTAAACGCGGGGCCGCGGATCGGGTTTTGCCGCTGGAGGGCATTGCTACGGCACTGTGCTGCTATGCATAAAGTCAGTAGCGCAGACGATCGCTTTTCGTCGTCTGCATTCTTGGCGAACAAGAGACAGGCCACAATAGGCGATGGCCTGTCCTACGCCGGTGTCCCGCCCTACGGGTCTGATGGGCAGTTGTAGGAACTATGAGCATTCTCGTGGAAATAGGCGAAGAAGCCGCCCTGATCCGGGCCGCGGGCGAACTGGACCTGAGCGTCGCGGGTGAGCTGAAGAGCGCTTTGATGACGGCTTTGGAGTCGTCGCGAAACGCCGTCGTGGACGTCCAGCGGGTGCCCGGGATCGATCTGTCCTGTACGCAACTGCTGCTGGCGGCCGCGCGGGAGTTCCGGCTGGTTGGCCATACACTCACGATGGAAGATCCGGCGGGAACCTTCGCCGCCGTCTTACTGGACTACGGATTCAAAGAGGCGCAATGAGTAAGACCATTCTTACGGTCGACGATTCGGCGAGCATCCGCCAGATGGTTTCTCTTACGCTGAAGGGCGCTGGCTACGCGGTTGTCGAGGCCTGCCATGGCCAGGAGGCGCTGGCGAAGATGAATCCCGCCGTAAATCTTGTCATCACCGACTTGAACATGCCCGTTCTGGATGGTATCGGGCTGGTAAAGGGCCTGCGCGCGAATCCCGTGTCGAAATATATTCCGATCATCGTGCTCACCACCGAATCGCAGGATTCGAAAAAGCAGGAGGCCAAGGGAGCCGGGGCCACCGGTTGGATCGTAAAGCCCTTCAAGCCGGATCAGTTATTGGCGGTGGTAAAGAAGGTGCTGGGATGAGCGGGAATCACCGCGCGGCGTATCGCGAAGAGGCGCAGGAACTGCTCGCGGGGCTGGAGCAGGCGCTGCTCGAGTTGGAGCAGAATCCGGGGGCCGAGGATCTGGTCGCGCAGATTTTCCGGACCATGCACACTATCAAAGGGTCCGGCGCCATGTTCGGTTTCGAAGATATAGCGGGATTCACGCATCACGTCGAAACCACCTTCGACAAGGTGCGCCAAGGCAAGCTGCCGGTCAGTTCCAGTCTGATCAATCTCACGCTTGCAGCCCGCGACCACATCCAGCGGCTGCTCGAACCGGACGGCGAAGTAGATGC
>JBEKUT010000579.1:0-4054 GCA_049514735.1 Bryobacteraceae bacterium | reverse complement strand
ACAAGGACCCGGAGGGCACGCGTAAGGCCTTCACCGACGACGGTTTCTTCCGGACCGGAGACCTCGGGGAAATGGATAGCGATGGTTGGCTCAAGATTATCGGCCGCGCGAAGGAGCAGTTCAAGACCAGCAAGGGAAAATATGTCTCGCCGTCCGGAATAGAGAAACTGCTCGGCGCGGATTCGCGCATTGAAGCGTGCTGCGTTACGGGCGCGGGGATGCCGAAGGCTCTTGCCATTGTTGTCCTTTCAGAAGAAGCCCGCAAATCGATCGACGATCCGGAAGCAAAGGCCGCATGTGAGGAGTCTCTTCATGCGCTTCTCGTTCGCGTGAACGGCGAGTTGGAAGCGCACGAGAAGTTGAGCTGCCTGGTTGTCGCCGACGATCCGTGGACAATCGGCAACGGCTTTCTCACTCCCACTCTGAAGCTGAAGCGGCCGATGTTGGAACACGCTTACTCGAAGTACTTTGACGAGTGGTACCAACAGGAGAAACCGATTGTCTGGCATACCGCTGAGCCTGTAGCGACGAGGTGAGAAAATGCGAATTGCCGGCAAACTCCTACTAGAGGGACTCGTATCCTCTCACGCAGGTCGAGCTTCACCTGACTTACAAGCGATCGGCTCGGCAGAATCGGTCCAGGAATTATCCGCGGAGTCAGCTATGTAGCTCATGGCGCGCTCCGTCACGGCAGTTATTGTGAGACTCGGGTTAACGCCGAGATTCGCCGATAATACCGAGCCGTCGCACACATACAAGTTCTTGTAACCGAAGGCGCGGTTGCGATGATCTACAACGCCGCGTTCGCGCGATTCGGCCATGGTACAGCCGCCGAGAATATGGGCGGTGCCGGGCATGTCGAACAGAATTTCGGTCGTCATGCTCATAGCGGTACCGCCGAGGCTTTCCGCTGTCTTTCTGGCGAACTCGTTGGCTTGCGGGATGAATGTGGGGATGCGCTTGCCCTTGCTCACCAGGACTTTTCCAAACGGAAAGTACCAACGCCGGCCAAGACGCATATCGATGTGGCCGTCCAGCGTTTGCATGCAGAGCAGGATGAGCGATTCGCGCGCGAATCCGAACGGGTGCAAACAGCGCCATGTTTTTATCGGATGGCGCATGAAGGCGGCGATGAGAGTCCATATCCAGAGCAGGATTCGGTTGTGTCCGGGACGGCCTCCGATGAGCAGCGTCGCGAGAAATCCCATGGCGTCCGAACCGGCCGGGTAACGGGTTGCTTCGATGTGAGTATGATCGTCGATGTAAATCCCGGACCCGATCGCGACCCCTTTCGACAAGTCCGTCTTCGTGCCTGGAATCCGCACGCCAATCAGCGACTCGGCGTTGGTCCGGACGATATTGCCAAGACAATCGCTCAGTAACGGCAACGATCGGCGCTCTTTCATCCGCAGCAGCAGGTCCATGGTCCCTAACGCCGACGCTGCAACAACAACACCCCGGCATGTGAGCTTGCGGCGATGTTTTCGCAGAAATGAAGTGGAACTCTCTGTCCAAACCTCGTAGCCGTCGGAGCCGTCCAGTTTGCCATTCAAGGGCAGCACATTTACTACTTTCGTTTCGGCAAAGACTTGCGCGCCATGCTTCTCGGCGAGATACAAATAGTTTTTGTCGAGGCTGTTCTTCGCATTAAAACGGCAGCCAACCATGCAGCCTCCGCAGCCGATGCACGTTGTGCGGTCCGGTCCTTCGCCGCCAAAATATGGATCGGGGTGGGTCTTGCCTCCCGGCTCACCCTCGGGTGGTTCGAAAACGGCTACTTGTGTCCGATAGTAAGTGTGGCCGACACCTGCCGCTACCGCCGCAACTTTCAGAATCTCATCGGCGGGGCCTAAAACGCGATTCTCGATAACTCCCAGCATTCTGAGAGCGGTGTCGTAATGTCTCGGCATTTCCGACTCCCAGTCCGCCAGTCCCGCCCAAGTGCCGTTTCTCCACACATAATTCTTCGGTACCAGCAGCGTGTTGGCATATGTGATTGAGCCGCCGCCGACGGCTGACCCGTGCAGGATCAGAACGTGCCGGAAAATTTGAATATTAAAAAAGCCGCGAAGTCCCAGGCGCGGCCGCCAGATCCATTTCCAGATGGCCCAGTTGGTCTTTGGGAAATCCTCGGGCCGCCAACGGCGTCCCATCTCTAGAATGCCGACGCGGTAACCCTTTTCAGTCAAACGATGCGCACTTACGCTGCCGCCAAACCCCGACCCAATGACAATGAAGTCGAAGTCATAATGAGTGTTTGGCATGGTCGTGTTCATTATGCGCTCGAAATTCGTTACGGACAACGGTCACCCCTTGCGCTGCGGCTCGTATTCGCATACCGTAGTAAGTAATAAGAACCGTTGCCGCACGCGACCGTTCCTGGTTCCCGCCGCTGGCCGGAACTCGAAGCCCCCAGAATTTGAGGCCACGTCAGGAGGACAGAATGCCGTCCGCATCCTCAATCGCCACGTCCGCACTTCGCATCGCAGTCACCGCTCTGATCTGCATGCTCTTTGCAATTTCTATTTCCGCACAGCAGTCTTACGTCAGACGTTCTGACGCATACGCAGGTATTTCTTATTTCGATAGTCCTAACTCGCTCGGCTTTGATTACACCCGGGTCAGCGGCAATCTGACTTTGACTCCCAACCTCCTTCTGAATGGAGAGAAGTATGCGTAGGGAATTATATCTAAACTGGTCCATTTCGACGATGCGCGCCGCTCGCACCGTCTTTGCCCTTGCCCTTTTCCTGCTTCCATGGCAAGCATACGGGCAGCAAGAGTATGTCGGCCGCTACGACGCCTACGTGGGATACGCCTACCTGAACAGTCCGATGATCAATTTGACTTCAAACGGTGTCCATGCGCAGGCCGCTGTCCGCGTGAGGTCGTGGCTGTCGATGGGCTTCGACTTCACCGGCGCCCCCGGAAACGGCGTCCTGACCCCGGGTGTCTTGACGACCTCGTTGCAGCAGTCCCTCGGCGCGCAGCTGCAGCAACTGGCCGCCCACGGATTGCTCCCGCCGAATTACGTGTTATCGGTTCCTTTCGGTTCATCGACGCAGACTTACGAGGCCGGCCCTGATTTCGTCTATCGCGGTTTCAGGACGGTGAGCCTGTTTGCCCGCCCGGATCTTGGGGCAGTGCGGCAGGTGGCGACGCCCCACCCGGCGGATGCGATCGCGACGGCCATCGTCGAGCAACTCGCGCCTTCCGGAAAGAAGACCGATTGGCAGTACTTCTACGGGTTTGGAGGCGGGGCCTCCATCAACGTGACGCACCATTTGACGATCAATGTACAGGTTGACTTAGTGCGCGATCACCTTTTCAGCGACTTGTTGCAAAACCCGCGCTGGACAGTGCGCTGCGCCATCGGTCCCTCCTGGCAGTGGGGCCGGAACATGATGGAGTAGAGCGGTTTGCCGGGGCTAGGGGGCCGTTTGGACGGCCCTCTCATAGCGAAAAATCTGCCCACGCAGTTGAACGGCGGCGCGGCCGTGTGCTTCTCGATCGGCCCAGCATTCAAAAAGAGCCGCCGCCGAAAAACAACAACACCAGGTGTTCGGCATGAATTTGCCCCTACGCTTTGTAAGGGAATGGCGGAGGCACTTCGAGACATTAAACTTTGAACTGTCGCGTTGTTTTCCTTTTGCAACAGATTGCAACTGTTTGTTAACAATCTGCGACTCTCTTGGCTTCGTTTCAACGCTCCGCGCGTAATCGGCGATCCAACCGGCGTCGTGCTTGCCTTCCACAATCGCGGCGAGCATCTTTCTCCCCGAGACGCCGAACAGGTCGGTCGCAACCGAGGATACCTTGATGTTGCCACTTTGGCACAACGGTTGGACGCCAGGCTGGCCAGGGCAACTGCTCGATGCGGTTCTTGACACGGTTCTTGTCCTCCAGCGCGTTGCACCCGTTGGCGGGTTAGATCAGGGGAGCGGCGGAGGTCAAACGCAGAACGTCGCACGTAGAACGTAGAACATTCCCCGCCGTAGTGTCTTCGCTTAATTGCGTTATAATTATTCAGGACGATGAATAATTAGTCATGAGA
>JBEKUT010000578.1:0-4063 GCA_049514735.1 Bryobacteraceae bacterium | reverse complement strand
CGTGTCCGGAACATTGGGAAACCTCGCGCCCGAATCGTCCAGCGAATCCAAGAGCTCTAAACGTTGAATGTCGAGGCTGACGCCAACAGCCTGCAGGCCGCGACCACCCAACTGGCTTACCAGTCTCGAAACGGCAATCAACTCGCGTTCCGACTCGGGAAAGCGGGGGGACCAGAAGCAGACGAGAATGATCTTGCCGTCCAGGCTACTTAACTCGAACGGTCGATTCTTGATTGCATCGAGGCCGGAAAAATTCCGGAATGTTCGAAGGCGCGAAGCGGCTGCGGGGGCAGGAGCTGGCGCTGTCGCCGGCGGCGGATCGGGTTTCGCTGCTTCCTTGCGCTGGCTTTCGAATTCCACGATTGCCGGTAAGGCTTGGCCCAAAACATATCCAGCAGTGTCTCGGCCGTCAATTCTGGCCGTAACGGCATAACAGGTTTGCGACTCTCCCGCCCTTGACGAGCGCACTTGGACGTTGTCTGTAGGACGTAATGACGCCACCACGCGGCCCGCGACGGAGCAGTCTTCTAACAGGGGCACCTGGGGTCCGAGCGAGACACCTTGCAGGAAAGCGGCAAGAAGAAAATAAGGATACACCGATCATTCTGAGCGGTTTTACCATCTCATGCGATCAGTCGAATGCCCTAGCTTTGCGGCAGTCATAGCGTACTCCGCGAGGTGTGCATAATGGCTTCATCCGGGAAGGCCCATGTTATGATTGGCTTTAGCCCCTCCCGGCGCCTGGTGCACACGTCTTGAAAATTGGTTTTGTAAGTCTCGGCTGCCCGAAAAACCTTGTCGATAGCGAAGTGATGATGGGTCAACTCGTTGCCCGCGGGCACGAGCTGACGCACCAGCCTCAGGATGCCGATGTCATCGTCGTCAATACGTGCAGCTTCATCGATCCCGCGAAGAAGGAATCGATCGACACGATTCTTGAAATGGCGGAGTTCAAGAAGACCGGCAAGGCCCGTAAAATCATTGTCGCGGGATGTCTGGTGGAGCGCTATCGCGGCGACATTCAGAAGGACATGCCCGAAGTTGACGCCATTGTCGGCACGAACGAGCTTGAAAAAATCGTGGCCGTTTGCGAAGGCGGCGAAGTCGACACCAATCCCTTCGAGCCGTATCTCTATCACGATCTCACGCCCCGCGTGCTCGCTACGCCGCGCCACTTCGCGTATATCAAGATTAATGAGGGCTGCGATCATCCGTGTTCGTTCTGTGTGATACCGCAGTACCGTGGTAAGTTCCGCAGCCGCCGGTTCGAATCTGTGATCGTAGAGGCTACGAGGCTCTTTTCGCAGGGCGTCCGCGAGATCAATCTGATTGGCCAGGACACGACAGCGTACGGCGACGATCTCGGCATCAAAGACGGCTTGTCAATGCTGATGGCTCGCCTTGCACAGATCGAGACGGCGCACGAAAAGTGGATCCGGTTTCTCTATTGCTATCCAAACCGTATTACGCAGAAATTGTTGGATACAATTGCGGAGCACAAAGCGCTAGTAAAATATATCGACATGCCGCTGCAGCACGCCAGCGGTCCGGTGTTGAAGCGCATGAAGCGCGGCTCGAATGGCGATTTTTTCTTGAAGCTGCTGGAGCGCATTCGCGCGACCATCCCCGGCGTGGGGATTCGCACCAGCATGATTGTCGGGTTCCCGGGCGAGACAGACGCGCATTTCGAAACCCTATGCGAGTTTGTGAAGGCCGCGCGGTTCGACCGTCTCGGTGTGTTTTCCTATTCAGACGAAGACACCAGCGCCAGCTTTCATCTCGATGGCAAGGTGGACGCGCGCACAATTTATAACCGCAAGCGCCGCCTGATGTCGATTCAGAGGCGCATTTCGCTGGCGCGAAACCGGGAATTAATCGGACGCGAAGTGGATGTTCTCGTCGAGGGACCATCCGAAGAAATCGACCTGCTCTGGCAGGGGCGCATGTCCACGCAAGCGCCGGAAATCGATGGAATTTGTTATATCAACGACCTTGGGGAAGGCGAAGCATCGCCGGGACAGATTCGCCGCATGCGAATCACGGAGGCGCACGATTACGATCTCGTCGGTGAGCTGATCGACGAAGCGCCCGCGGAGAAACCCGTGCCGAACCTGTTCCCCATACTGGCCACAGCACGCCATGAAATGTCCCATTTGTAAAAAAGACGTTGCCACTGCCAACGAATACATGCCCTTCTGTAGCGAACGCTGCAAGCTGATCGACCTCGGCAATTGGGCGATGGAGAAATACGTCATCTCAACCCCGGTGCAGCTTCCCGACGATGAAGACGATTAACCGAGCCGTGACCGGAAGGGAGCGGTCCGCCCGAGTGGCGCTTTGATCCATGGCGACGGCTATCGCCACCTGGTTCGGATGCGGCTACTCCCCAATTGCGCCTGGCACAGCAGGCTCACTCGCCGCGGTCATTATCGCTTTCGCTCTGCACTATTGGTTGCAAGCACCGCCATACTGGTTCGCGATTCTCGCCGTCCTATTGCTGGCGCCAGGCATCTGGGCAGCGGACGTTTACGCTCGCCAAGTCGGCAAGAAAGATCCCGGCGAAGTGGTGGTCGATGAAGTCATCGGCCAATGGATCACGCTCTCCGGAGCGGTCACGCTGAACTGGAAAAGCTGGCTCGCGGCGTTCCTTTTGTTCCGGCTGTTCGACATTTGGAAACCGCCGCCCGTCCGCCAACTCGAACGGCTTCCCGGCGGAACCGGGATCGTCGCCGACGATGTAATGGCGGGCGTGTACGGCGCAATTGTTATATTCGTAGCAGGGCTTTTGAAATTATACTGACATGGCTGCACGGAAAGATTCGAACGGGAGACCTCAAATCGACGCTGTGACTCCTCCGGCTGCCATCCCCGGTGGTGAATTCCAGATTCGAGGGAAGGGTCTGACTCGATCGCTGCATCCGCGCGTGACCATCGGTGAAGTGGCCGCTCCGATCGTCATCGGGTCGGATTCCTACGTCGTAGTGCGCGTACCGGAAGGCGCGTCCGCAGGCGATCTGGTGATCGAAGCGGGTGATCAGGCGAGCCGTCCGTATACCTGCGATATCGGAATTCAGATCGCGGACAATCTTTATCCCGTCTCAAACCCCGCGGTCGACAGCTTTGGAAACGTCTACGCGACGTTCAGCGGATCGCGCGGGCAGAAGACGCCGGTATCGGTGTACAAGATCGATTTGAATTACACGCCGCATCCGTTTGTGACCGACGTCATGAACGCCACCGGCCTCGCGCTCGACAACGATGGCGTGCTTTACATCTCGAGCCGTTACGACGGCATCGTGTACCAGGTGGCGACGAACGGCAACGCTTCGGTTTATGTCGAGGGCATGGGCGTCGCAACGGGCCTCGCCTTCGATCAGGACGAGAATCTCTACGTTGGCGATCGCAGCGGGACGATTTTCAAGATCAGCCGTTCGCGCCAGATCTACGTCTTCGCCACGCTGGAGCCGTCCGTGGCCGCGTACCATCTGGCGTTCGGGTTGGATGGCTACCTGTATGTTTCGGGACCCACGACGTCGAGCTACGACGCCATCAATCGCATTTCGTCCGCAGGTGAAGTGGAGACGTATTATCGCGGCCTGGGGCGTCCCCAGGGGATCGCGTTCGATGCGGAAGGACGCTTGTACGCGGCCGCTTCGCTGGGCGGACGGCGCGGCATCATCCGCTTCGACGAGAACCGCAATCCGGAGCTGTTCCTTTCAGGCCCGGGCGTGGTCGGCCTGGCGTTCACGCCATCGCGCGCGCTGATGGTTTGCACCAACAATGCTCTGTTCCGTGTGGACGTTGGGATTGCGGGTAAGCCTCTCCCATAAATGTCGACAGCCGAGATCATTGCGGTTGGGTCGGAACTTCTGACTCCGGCCAAAATCGACACTAACTCGCTTTGGCTCACCGGCCAGTTGAACGATCTCGGCGTCGAGGTGGTGCGCAAGAGCGTGGTGGGTGACGATCGCGAGCGTCTGTCGGCCTCGATCTGCGCGGCGCTTGGCGCCTCCAATCTGGTCGTGCTCTGCGGCGGCCTCGGTCCTACCGAGGACGATCTTAC
>JBEKUT010000577.1:0-5260 GCA_049514735.1 Bryobacteraceae bacterium | reverse complement strand
AAGTTAATGGGAAGGACTTAGCATCTATTCAAAGCATCATCAGGCATTCTGTATGCTGTTCTCTTCGGCGCTCTTCGATGAGCGCGAAGATACTTCTTCACGCGTTGCGAAGTGCAGATGATCGCCCGGTGTATTCTTGAGTCTCTGCTGGGTACCGATGTACCGCTCAGTCGTGACGACCGATGCATGGCCGAGGCTAAATTGAATCTGCTCCAGTTCCGAGCCGGCCGCGAAGGCGAGTCGGGCAAAGGAGCGCCTCAGATCATGAGGGGCTATGCAGCTCAGTCCAGCCCTCGCGGCATAGGTTTGGACAACGTCATAGACGGCCTGGGGAGTGATGCTCACACCAGTGATCCGGTCCGCTTTATCGACCGAACGGAATACCCGGCCCGAAGTAATGCCGGCCGCCGTGAGCCAGCGATCAAGTGATTGTTTGCTCCACTCGGGAATGGCGATCGTGCGGACTCGATCATGTTTGCTTATGAGATCGGAAACGACCCAACGTTCCTCGCGAAGTTGAATATGTTCGATGGTCAATATCGAGAGTTCGTTCCGACGCAAGGCGCATCCCAGGAGCATTGAGAGAATCGCGGAGTCCCGCTTTCCTTTCAGGGTGCCGATGTCTGGCTGATCGAGCAAAACCTGAGCCTGCGCATGTCCCAGCCAATTCCCCGTGCGAACACCACGAATGCAGGAGCCTCGGATGCGGCTGATCGCGCTCGCAACTGTTGCATCAAGCATTCCATTATCGGCGGCTTCCAGAGCAAGCTTTCGGATCGCTGCCAAATGCAGATTCACGGTTGCTGAAGAGTAGTTTCGTGCGCGCAGGTGCGATTTGTATTCGTGCACCAGCGCCTTACTGAGGGGGCCCCGCGGGGTCTCAAAGTACCACCGAAAGAAAGAGCGCAGGGCTCGCGTGTATGCGCGTCTGGACTGTTCGGAGGCGAGGGCGTTTGTTACCAGGGCCAGTAACTCTTCGAAACTGATGTCCTGTACTGTTGTTAATTCTTGCATAATACCTCGACCCGGCAGCTTCGTCTACGAAGGATGCCTCAGTCGATGCGCTGAGGTGTGCTTATCAAATTAGCATGAGAGATCACACTATGGCAATGCTTCTAGCACGCTAAGCTGTTGTAGAACAGATAGTTAGTTCACACACACGATGTCCATGTCTAACGACAAGGCTTTTTATAACGCGCATTATCATAAGTGAAAAATGATGGATAACTGCACGAGTGTGCACTAACATATAGGAAGAGGTTATCCCGCTTCCATGCCTGCTAAAGCTCGCTGGCTGACACAGATCCCGGAAATCATCGAGAAACTGTCGTGTCTCGACCTACCCGTGATTGACCGAGCCATCTGTGAACGCGCATTTGAAGTCGGCCGGCGCCAAGCCATATACCTCCTCAAGATTTTCGGCGGCTACGAGTGTGGCAATTCCTTGCTGATTGACCGGCTGAACCTCATCGGACAACTGAAGAGCATGGCCGAAGGCGAGGAGATCGATCGAGAACGCCGGCGGAAACGGAAACTTGCTGACGAGCTGCGAAAGCTCGAGCGGTATCGATCCGCGGCGGCAGTGCAGATTGCAGTGAAGCCGGAAACGTTCAGTCGTAGATTCCCTGATATGCCCGAGGGCGTCGTTTTGTCTGGTGGTCAATTAATCGTTCAATACACGGCAGCTGAACAACTGCTGGAGCGTCTGTATGGAATCGCGCAGGCGGCGGCAAATGATCTGGAGAGCTTTAGAAGCACCGTCGATGCCGCGGTTCCGACAGCCGCAGCCGAAAGCAGTGCGACCTCCGTCCGTTGAATCCTATTCGCGGCCGATCCCGAGATCACATAATTGGACTGGTAAACCTGCTGCGTTCCATTGAAGATCGTGACCTGGCTCAAAGTAACTCCTTTGTTTTCGGTTCGAATCCACGAAGCCCCACATGGTCTGATAATCATCTGCATTCGGCCCAAGGTCCGCCGGGCGACCATGTCGCGGTAAATGATCTGTTATCCGCCAACGATTCGAGGACTGGCATGAGGAACGCCGCAACCTCAGCCACGACTTCTGAAAGTTCCCGTGGTTCCATGTGCAGCCGGTTCCGTTGTGTGAAAGCAGTCCATTGCTGACGCTTGGACTTGTCCTCGTAAAACTCGACAGTTAAGGCTGTGGGAGGTGGGACCGGTATGTCGGTCTTGCGCCGAACGAAGGTTTCTGCGATGGCATGACCCAAGATCGCCCCGTCAAATCCAAACTGTCCCGCCAGACTACTGAGATCGTGAAAGTCCTTCATTCGGCTGTTCGCCATGCCGAGTTTGACCATCGCCTCACATTTCTCGGCGACGACGGTCTCCCGTGGGTATGCGGACAGCACTGGCGCTGGAAGATTCAACAGCGTGGGATATTCAACCTGAAGGGCGGCTGGCGTGACGACGTCGCCGAAGCCGATGTCGATCTGGATTGGTATTCTGATGTTCCCCAGGTAGGCGACGAACTGGAACCGAATGCCCTCGTAATCCGCATCTTCTTTGATCCGCTCTCCGTCGATTGCCTCGACATCAAAGGTCAGGCCATCTTCTTCGAAGACATCGGAGCAAATTTCTCGGAAGATGCCAATGAACCGGTCAAGATCATTCGGTCCGTAAGCGAGAAAATCCACATCCCGTGTGGGGCGATGACGTTCCTTCGTCCAGAGTTCGAAAAGTAGCGCGCCTTTCAACACGAAGGAGTCCCGGTGTTTCGAGCGGCCGAGGCGAAAGAGGACCCGTTCCAGACCATACTTCGTCAATACGAGACCAAAGTCCTCATTACGCCGTCTGGCAAGATCGCGAAGGCGTTGGCGGACCGAAGCCGGTATGTTCCTGCTCATGTGAGCGACTCCATATAGGGACGAATCACATTACTCACGCGGCATACCTTGGCAGCTTCCCAGATTTGATCGATAGTTGCCTTCCTCTTGCGATAGCAATCGCGGAGGGCTTCCAGCGCGACATCAAGGCCGATCTTATGCCGGTATTTGAAGCAGTCGGCGACCGTCTTGGCGGGATCGAAAACACGAAGTTGCGCGCCTCCGATTTTGTGCACGGAGACACCGCAAGTGAACGCCGAGCCCGAGAACCTTACAACTCTCACGGGAGGTGAAGAGATTCTCGGCTTCCAAGCTTTTCGTTCGATAGCGATCCAGACCTCGAAGGGCGCTTGCGTCGTCAGTCCGTGAAGTCGAAGTGCCGAGAGAAGGCAAATCACGCCATTGGGCACTCGCAGAGCAGCCTCCAGCAGGCTTTGATGCTCTGTGATCTCAGCGTTCGGCACGGCGTACAGCCCGCGGCCGATTCGTTCAAGCGTTCCGCGGCGGACCAGACGAAGAAGGTAGTTCCGAGGGATGCCGATTCCATCCAGATCCCTGGCGCGCAGAACGTGCTTACGGCGGGCGAGTTTTGTCAGGGCGTCGATGCGCGAGATGGCCACGTAGAACAGTGTATCATTTCCTTGGCATATTGTTATATAGTACGATGATTTGGTACAGGACTTAACTGTCGAAAGCGGTGCTTAGCTGTGTGCTCGGCCGTAGAAGCAGGTGCGTCGGATTTGTGTCGCCATACGTCGTATGGGGGAAGGGGCGCCGCCATTAGAATCCTCGGGCCACAGACCCCGGTGGGGGGCCGGGACAGGAAATGATGCAAGCCCGGAAATGATGCAAGCCCTTCGATATCTGCAAAGAGCACCTTCTCTTGCATACTGGGCTGGAGGAAAAAACAGCCACAGCAATTAACTTTATCGTGACCTGATAATAGGTCTGTCCGATCACAGTGCCGCACTCAATGACGTCGTTGCCGATAATGCTTCCCGTCAGAAGGCCGGCGGGGTTGGGAAGTACAGTCTTCGTGCTCGGAACAATAATAGAGCTGCCAAGAACCTGAGGAACGTTATTGCCGCAGTTCTGGAGCGAGAACGTCACCGACCGGTTCGAGGTCAGCGGCTGGCCGGTCAGATCCGTGATCTTCCCGCCGATGATGGTCGCCTGCAGACTCGTCAGGCTGAGCAGCCCGAGGACGGCGAGCTTTAGAACTTTCATTGCGATCTCCTATGAGCAAAATGGGTTGTTGCGGAAGGTAGAACCCGAGTTGGCCTTTGGAGCACCGTTACCGGTCGCGGCGTTTTGGATTCTGGCTCCAAGCGTCGGAAGCATTAAGGTGGTCGCCAAAGCCAATTCAGCCTATACTTAGCTGTGAGGCTAGAAAATGGTGACGGGGTCAGGGACGATAGAGTTACGTTGATTGACCAGGTCCCTCGATACTCTTTTTCGACCACTCCTCACACACGGAACGCGGTTTCACAAACTCCAGACAACCTCTAGAGAATTTTAATAATTCCTTAATAATTCCTGTGTGTGCCGGCGCGCCAGTGTGGTTCACGCACTCCAGGAACACCTTGCTCCTAGCGAGAAAGGGTAGGGATTCTATGGCCGCCGGCTGATCGGTTCCGCCTATCATCCGGATCGGCGGGAATTGGAAGAAACCCCTCTTTCGAGGAAGGGGAACAAATAAATAGAAGTGCCAAGAAGTTCCTGCATCTCGCCGGGCGGTTTTGGAGCGGGAAATTGCCACAGGGCCGGTTCGAGTGTTCATTTCGTTGGGCCGGCCCGTGATCTTCCCGCCCGGTGATTGCCGCCTGCAGACTCGCCAGGCTGACAAGATCGAGCGCCGGCGAGCTTTAGAGCTTTCATTGCGATCTCCCATGAGCAAGAATGGCTTGTGGGATGTGGAACCCGGCTTGGCCTTCGGAGCACCGACTGATTGCGGCCTTTTTGGATGGCTGGCTGGCCCGCGCTTCGGACGAATCAGCTCGTAGTCTCCCCCCGGTCCGTTCAACCTGTACCGAGTGGACCGGCCGGTGCTCACGGCGGGCTTATGTAGTTGATTTGACGTCCCTCGCGAATCATTTCGGACTCACTCCTCACACGCGGTGGCCCTTCCCACACACTTAATAAATTGTATTGATCCCACCACCGCAGCCCGGGCACAGCGTTTCCCACGTGGTGAGATCCCGGTCGTTTCCTGCTTCTGGTCTGCTCCTACGGTTCGAGGTTCTCGCGGCCGGCGGCTCGTTTACTTGTCCAAGATCCGCCCAATCTGGTCCGAGCCGGCGCGTTCTCGCTGGATCGTCTGTTGAGCCATATCGATCCAGGGACGGAGGAGGAATCCGAAGAGTTGGTACGCCGCATCTATGAGCAGCGCCATATTGACCTCTCCTCTGGTCGCA
>JBEKUT010000576.1:0-4081 GCA_049514735.1 Bryobacteraceae bacterium | reverse complement strand
CGGCTCCGCGACGACGTTGGGTGCGCCGGCTTGATGCATGCCAAAGCGGCGGTTGCCGATTCGCGCACGGCATTCCTCACAAGCGCGAACCTGACCGAGGCGGCTCTGGAACGGAACATTGAGTTGGGGGTTCTGATCCATGGTGGCGCTCTTCCCGGCGCGATAGATCGACTCGTTGACGCGCTCCTGGAATCAGGTGAACTGGAATTCTTGTGAAATTAAGATCGCCAAAACGCTTATGCAGGTGATTCCCCTTCAGTCGTGAGCGTTGGAAGATTGCAATGCGTCGAAGCCTTTCCGAGTTCGATCGTCAGAGACAACGCCACGGGCGCGTTTCCCATTGTTAGAACGAGTTCCTACTCGCGATGATTCGAACTGAAGTTTTGCAACGAGATCCTTCTAGGTTAGTTTCAGCTTGATGCCATCGTTCGGAGCGTGCATCAGGTCCTGCCGAGTGCCCAGATACCGCTCGGTCGTCTGAACCGACGCGTGGCCGAGTAGAAGCTGTATCTGTTCAAGTTCGCCTCCGGCTGCGCGGCACAGTTTCGCGCAAGTTCGGCGAGCGTCATGCGGCGCAAGGCCAGGAACGCCGATTGCCTCCGCATACTGCTGAAGCATCTGCCACACGACTTTCTCTCCCAAATGATCGGCAACCGTGCGGTCAGCCCGATTAACAGGTCGGAAGACGTAACCCTCAGCGACGGCTGCCGCTGAGGTCCAAGCGTCGATCGCCATCTTCACCCAGGTGGGCATCGGCACCGTTCGGACGCGGCTGTGCTTTCCAACCATGTCGACTATGCACCAACGCTCGTCCCTTTGCTGGATGTGAGTGATCGTTAGCGCCGCGACTTCCGATCTGCGGAGGCCACAACCAAGAAGAACTGCGATGATGGCCCGATCGCGAAGTCCCTTCAAAGTCGTGATGTCCGGTGCATTGACAGAGCTTGGGCCTGACGTAGCGACAACCAGTTTCCAACGCGAATGCCGACTGACTTCACGCTCTTTACACGACCGATGCCGGCGGCCAACTCGGGATCGAGCAACCCGTTGTCGGCTGCTTCAACGGCTAACTTACGAATAGCCGACATTCGAATGATGATCGAGGACGAGCCGAGGCCTCGGGCCTCGAGTGACACCCGCCATGCGCTAACGGTGGCCTTGTTGAAGCCGGGGCGCGGCTCCTCCTTGAACCAAGCGATGAACTCGTCCAGAGCCATGTTGTAAACGCGGCGCGTGATCGGCGAGGAGACGCTGTCGAGCACGAGTGCCTTTAGCCTCTGCCATTCCGAGGTTTTTTCCACCACAATCAAATCGTTCATAGGTTCTGTTATTGGGCATTAACGGTAGCCATGTGGACATTACCTCGTTGGGGCAGGAACCTCAAGTAAGCCGGCAAACCCAGATCCAGAAAAAATCGGATGTGCCTTAATCAAGGAGGGTGTGCGAGAATTGTCCGTCTCACCTAGACATAGCCAGTGAGAAGTTCAGAATCGAACCTCCAAGAAATTTCCATCGAAGACTACGCGCCTCGTGGCGTGGCCCAGCTTCACTACTAGCTCACGGCGCAAGGGTGGCAGCATGCGAGAGCCTCTGGCCAAGGCCAGGCGTAACGAGCGCCGGCGATCATTCCAATTCATCTCTATCCCCATCCATTCGCCACGGCGATAATTGAACGAACTGCCATCGTCCTCATACAGCAGGGACGAACCATCGGCGCCCGGATAAATCGACAAGGTGAGCGGGGCGTCCACCTGCTCGCCGGTGTACTGCTTCACCGGGCCAAGCGGCAGGATGGATCCGGCGCGCACATAGAGCGGCATGGTTTCCAAATCGACCTCACGGGTGATTTCGTGTCGGCCATCATGGCGTTCGCCGGTCCAGAAATCGTACCAAACCCCACGAGGAAGATAGATCCGGCGCGAAGCCGCCCCTTTCTCGGTGACTGGAGCCACCAGGATATCGCGACCCCACAAATACTCGTCCCCGCGCGCGACCGCTGCCGGATCATCGGGATAATGCAGCCACAGCCCGCGCATCACCGGCAGCCCCGTCATCGTGCACTGGCGCACCGCGCTGTACAGATAGGGGAGCATGCGATAGCGTAGCTCCAGGTACTTGCGGCAGATCGGCTCCACTTGAGAATTGTGCAACTCACTCGCGTCCGGCAGCGCGGCTCCGTTGTAGTTCTTGATCTCGATGGGGCCCGGATCACCGGTATTCCATCCCCACGGCAGACGCAGTTTCCAGTTGCGGCCATGCGAGCGGAACAACGGACAAAATGCTCCGAACTGGAACCAGCGGACGTAGAGTTCCGCCGTGAATTCCTTGGTGGGCACGAAGCCGCCGATGTCGGTGCCCCAATAAGGCACGCCGGAAAGACCGGTATTGACGGCGATCGGAACATGCGTACGCAGCGTCTCCCAAGTAGAGTCCACGTCGCCGGACCAAAGGAACGACGCATAGCGCTGCATGCCCGCATAGCCATTGCGGTGCAACGCATAAGGTCGTTCGTTGGGACGATCTACTTGCGGACCTTCCCAGTACATCCGGTTCCGTACCAGCCGGGAAGCGATGTTCAGCGGGTCGCCCTCGTCCGGCCACCAGCCGTCGACGCCCATGGAAAAGACTTCGCGGTGTGCCGCCCAATAGCAGCTTGGCTGCTCCTCAATGGGCTGCTTTGGATCACAGGGATCATGCACCGTACCGCGCATTGCCAGCGCGTTGATCACCACGTGCAGCGCCACCTTGAAGTGCTCTCGATGCAGTTCCTCGAACATTGCCCGTGGGTCGGGGAAGACCTTTGGGTTGAACTGAAATTCTCCGTTGTTGGTGTTCCAGCCGGATGGACAAAAGCCGGTGCCCAAATAGATCATGGCGTCGCAAGGCAGCTTTTTTTCACGAAACGTACGGGCTTCTTGCAGGACCTCCGCGCGGTCGGCGAGCGTGCGATGGGATTGTTGATAGCCGAAACTCCACAGCGGCGGCAATTCGGGATGGCCCGTCAATCCTGCATATTCGGACATGATAATCTGCGGATCGCGCGACACGACAACGAAAAGATCGAGCGGCAGCGCGGTGTCCGGCGACGCGGGATGAAAGCTGCTTTCATCACCGGTGAAATCGAAGGTCCCGAAGGGCTGGTGAAAAAACATGGCCCAACCGGAAGTCCCGATCAGCCACGGAATCGGGACTCGTCCACCATGCGTTCGCAACTGGTAGCCGCCCTGTCCGCTGCGCATCTTATCGCTTGATCCGCGCCGGTCGAATTGCGGTCCGCCTTCGCCCAAACCCAGCAATGGTGTGCTGCCTGTATGGAATGAGACGGCGCCGGTCTCGCTATCGATCTTGATTTGTTGGATCAACTCACCGGAAGCTGTCTCAATTGCGAACGTCACTGGGTTCGGCGTCACTTTGACGTGCACCGCACCCAGCTTGACCGATTGTTCTCGAACCACTGCGCGGAGTTTGGCTTCCGGAGCAGCCCAGGATCGTTCGACCAGTGACCCATCTGAGGAGATCTCGGTGGGCTTCCCGTCGTGCAATGGGAGAACCAAAAGGCGAAAGGTGACTGCACTCACGGGCGCAAGTTGGATCTCGACTTCGCGGCCCGCAATCTCCAGCGGTCTTAAGTCGGCCTTCTCTTGCCCGCTCCCGAGAACCGCCGCGCCAGCCGCCTGCATCCAGTTCCTTCGAGAGATGGTCATAGGAGAGCAGATTTTCGAAACGTGTTCATATAATCCAAAGGTGCGGATGCCTTTCCAGAAGCTGCCCCTGGTTTGATCGCTTCTCTGGTCTCCTCGCGATTATGTCGTGCTCCTTAAGACCGCAACCCTATCGGCCATGTAGAGAAATAACGGACAGCCGCGTATCTCGTTTTGAGCGCTTCGGCAAGCCGGACCAACTCTTACGATGCCGCTTTCTTTGCTTTATACGCAGCCCAGCGTCTTTTCGTAGCTTCGATAATACGCTTACGGCCGGCGGCACTCAGCTTCCGTTTCTTGGGAGCCACTTTCGCCGGCACGTCGTTTTCTCTCTTGGCAGTTGCCCAGCGCTTCTGTTGCGCCGCAGCCATCTTGGCGCG
>JBEKUT010000575.1:0-4096 GCA_049514735.1 Bryobacteraceae bacterium | reverse complement strand
AGTCGACGGTCCGCATGAAGGAGGGGTTGGAGAGCGACATCCGCGCCGCTGGCTTGAAAGCTCGCGAAATTGTGCATCTGGTCAATGAAGCCCACCGTCGCCCGGCCCTGATTCGTTGGTCCGCCGTGGGACTTCTGGCGGGGCTCCTGTTGTTCGGCGGTGGCGTTTGGCTGGGGACGCTGCTCCGTTAGAGGTTAGACATGTGGATCCTGGTTTTGCTATTGGACCTGCTTGGGCGGAAAAAGTTTTTGCGATTCCTGGCGGGTTGGGCGCTGATCATGCTCTTCTTCCTGTACTGCTTCGTATATGAGGCCTTCGACCAGGAATAAGCCTCGCGGCTGCTCTCCGCCGTCGTCAAGATGACTTCTGCTCGAGGGTATGAAGACTGATCGCCTCCGTTACTCCTTGTCCGGCAAGACGAAGATATTTCGTTTCTGGTGTCCCGAACTCTCCACGCCATTCCCTTAGTAATTGTGGAGACGCGGTATTCCAAGGGACGCAATCAAAGAGAAGCGGATGCGCTGAACGAGGTTATTAAATGGCAACTCCAGTGATCGTTCAAAACGAACAGCATCAACGCCTCGAAGTCAAGCTCCGCCGTGAACTCGGCGACCAAGTCTTGCGGCTACTCGATGACAGTCTCACCGAAGACCTACTACTCAACCCGGATGGATCGCTGTGGGTTAAGCGGATGGGTAAAGGCTTCTCCCGCATCGGTGAGATGCCCGCGGCTCAAGCAGCCAGCGCACTGGAAACCATTGCAGCATGGCGCGGAACGGTTTTAAATCCTGAACGTCCGATTCTCGAGACGGAACTTCCTATTGATGGCAGCCGCTTCGAGGGTATCGTGTCGCCGGTTGTCCGTAGGCCGGTATTCGCTATTCGACTGCGTCCCCGCAAGATCTTTAGTCTTGACGACTGCGAAGTCGACGGAATTCTGACGGATGGAACTGACCCCCTCAATCAGCTACGACGGCGCGATGACGTTCTCGATGGAGCGCGCGGTCAGAAACAAAGGATGTCACATGGGGAAGTGATCCGAGCCGCAGTGCGCGCGCGGAAGAATATCCTCGTCGTGGGATCGACCGGAAGTGGCAAGACAACTCTGGTCAACGCGATTCTCGATTCGCTAGCACGCCTCACTCCGCATGACCGCGTCATTTCCATTCATGACCGCGTCATTTCCATTGAGGATACGACCGAGTTGCAGAAGCCAGAGGACTACGTCGCTCGCGTCGCCTTCGCGTACCCCGAGGACGACACGCGCAAGTGGCAACACCAACTGGCAGCGGAGCAAGCTACCGCGAAGCAGAAGGAGCACGCCGCGGAAGTTCCGCCCGCAATGATCACCGTTGAAAAGATCAACTTCGATTACACGATCCGGGGCGGCGATGAATACATCCGGCCCGTTCGCGTGTTCGACGACGACGCAAAGACCTACATTCAGATGCCCCCCGAGTTTCAACACCGCGAAGCTCCCGTTTTGCTCGTCGTGGGCAAGGACGGCAAGGGCGAGATGACGAACTACCGCGTAAAGGATCAGACCTACATCGTGGACCGGATCTTCGATCGCGCAAACCTTGTACTCGGATCGGGCAAGAAGGCCCAGAAAGTGGAGATCGGCCGTGGACACCAACAATAGCGCCAACCCCCAGCCGGTCGAAGCGCCGAGCGGAATCGATCTCCATCCCCAGCCACAGAAACCTGTGCGCATCAGCCGGCGCGTAAGCGTGGCCATCATCTCCCTGATCGTGCTCCTGCTGCTCGCGTTCGCGTACGGCGGATGCCGCCGAACACTCGACAATCAAACCGCCGCGCGCGACGCCGGTCTGCCCAAAGGCGTCACTCCCGCCACACAGGCGGGCGCCGAGTTCATGCAGGCAACTCCGGCGGGCACGGCGCGAATGGCGCTACGTCCGCCCGATGCTCCGCCGTCTCCGTGTGGCGCCGATCCGAAAGGACAGCCCTATCGGTTCAATCCGCAGACCGGGCAACCCTGCGACGGCCTTCCCCAGGAACGAGTGGTCGTGCGCCAACCGAACGCCGTGCGAACTCAGACATTCACTGCAACGCCAGTCCATGAGGAAACACCTGAAGAGCGCCGCGTTGCCGCTGCGTACCAACGAGAGCAGGAAGCGATCCAGGCTCCGACGAGCACCCGTAATTCCGCCACATCATCATTCTCGACACCTCCTGCACAGCCCGCGTCGAACGATCTTTCTCAGGTCGAAGCCCTGAGCCGTGCTCTGGGCGCACGGCAGGGCGGTGATTCCGCCACGTTGCCAAACGGACAGACCATCGAAAACGAATACGACGCTCAGAACATGCAATCGCGCAAGGAAGCCTTCCTCGCCGCAGGCCGCAATCGCCAAACCGAAGACTATCTCCGCTCGACACGCGAAGCGCCACTGTCCCGCTACGAAATCAAAGCAGGCTGGGAAATCCCGGCAGTGCTCGAACAATCCCTCAATTCCGACCTCCCTGGAGAGTTGAAGGCGCTGGTCACATCAAACGTCTACGACACGGCGACGGGCCTGTATCTTCTGATCCCGCAGGGCTCCCGTCTGATCGGCAAGTATGACTCGCGCGTCTCCTACGGCCAGGACGGGGTGCAAGTCTCGTGGAGCCGCATCATCTACCCCGACGCGTCGTCGGTCGATCTTGATGGCATGATGGGCCTCGATTCCCATGGCAACTCCGGACTGCGCGACAAGGTGGACCATCACTACACGCGCCTGGTCGGCTTCTCAGTGCTAACGAGCATGTTCACCGCCGCGTTCGAAATTTCCCAGCGAACCAGCCAGAGCGCTCTGACGTACCCGACGCCCGCCCAAACCGCCGGAAGCGCAGTCGGCCAGGAACTGAGCCAAACCGGCGCGCAAATCACAAGGCGCAACCTCAATGTGCAACCCACGATCAAAGTCCCAGCCGGGTACAAATTCACGGTTCGCGTAAACCGCGACATTCTCTTTGAAGCTCTATACGAGCCGGTTCAACCAGACCCGGAGCCGAGGCATGGAAGGTCCACAAGTGCTAAACAGAAAGATTAAGGGGTGCCCATGCTGATCGAGAACAGCACCTTCGAAAAGCACTACCGCATCGGCGACCTAGCGCGAATGTGGGGTCTAGGAAGGGAAACTGTTCGCAAGCTCGTGAAAGACGATCCTGGCGTGGTTAAGATCCGCATGGGACGGAAGAAGGCGCACACTGTGTACAGCGTCCCTGAGTCGGTAGCGCGACGCATACATACGCGCTTGCTAAATGCCGCTTAAGGGCGCCCTCCGGGAATCGATATCAGCTTAGATCTTGGCCTCTCATCGAACGCATCCTTGAGGATCTTCGTGAGTCCGGTATTTGGCGAGTTGGGGACAGAAAACGTTGGGCGCGCTTTGTCAGGAAAGATGATCAGGGGATGCCGATCTTCGATGACGATGCAGTGGCATTGATGTGTGAGTTGTCCGGAATGCCAGCAGACGCATGTTTGCAGGTGCTTCATGAAGAGTGGGATGAATCCGACTTCATCGAGGAATAGGCATCGGCACAATCTTGTGCTTTAGTTTGTCGTCGAAGGCGTCTTGGAGAATGCGCGTTAATCTATCCTGACGGGTACTCACCCACCTGGAATAATTCTTGCGGACCATGTCTTCTGTGTCGCCGACGAGTTCGGCCACGTCAGGTATGGGTACTCCCTTTTCAAGCAATATACGAACGAAGGTATGGCGCAGGCGGTGCGGTGTTGGCTTCTCTTCCCATGGGCCCGCGAGGCCGAAAACTACTTTCAATCTCTTGTTGCGCCAGATGTCGCTAAGCTGCTTCATGTTGAGGGTCACACCGGCGCGGAAGATGAGAGAACCGTATTGCTGTTGACGCGCCTTCAGGCGGGCAACAAGCCAGTCGGGAATCCACGTGAACAGTGGCTTATTAGTCTTGTGCATCCGAAGGAAGACATTGTTTCCGTCCAGCCGCTTGGTGATGTCGAATGTTGCGACATCTGAGATTCTCATGCCGGTATACAGCGATAGGTAGATAAAATCTCTGGCGTCTTCACCTGACCAATTGCGTCGCGGGCGCCCCGGAGCGGGACCCAGGGCATCGC
>JBEKUT010000574.1:0-4131 GCA_049514735.1 Bryobacteraceae bacterium | reverse complement strand
CATCCTCCCATCGTGTATTCGGCCGGCGAGGTTCGGCACGCGGGCGAGGACCCTTGGACCACAACAATAAAACTCTACGATTACGGCGTAATGAGCGTGGCTTTCGAACTTCCGTTCGATTGCGATTGGAATGACGTTACAAATCTCGCCACCCGGTGGATCGGTTCGGCCGATATTGAACGCCAAGCGAAGGAGGTTGCGCGCGTACAAGTCAACCGGGTCGAACAAGCGCTGGTCAAGCCTTATTCCGAATGGACCATGGAGGATTATTACGCTATTCACGTCCGCAGCGCACGGGCGACCGACAACCGTCCGCTTTCGGCTTTGGACCTGATCTCCGAATATGGCGGACGTATCTCGCAGATCGTTCGCGGAGAATCGATCCCTCTATCGGAATCGGAAACGACCGAGATCCTCAAGGAATGGCTGTCCTACTATCCCAGCGACCTGTTGATTGTCACCTGGATGGCCGCCTTCGTCTACGACACGCCGGAGGGCGCGTTACCGATTCTTCAGCTTCTGGAGTATGCCAATACGCAACTGTTGGAGCTCCGCCATTATGACGACCTGTTGACGAAAGTTCTGGCAGGAGTCTACGATAGCCTGGAACGCCGCCGCGGCATTGTCAGCCGCTGGAAGATTGCAGGTGAAGCTGAGCGGTTGAACCGGCTTCGTTTAGAGGTGACAGAACTTACCGAAAGGGTGGACAATTCGATCAAGTTTCTCGGCGACATGTTCTACACCCGGGCTTACCGACTCGCCGCCCGCCGCATCGGCGTCACGGATTATCGTTTATTAGTGGACGAGAAACTCAAAACCGCCGCCGACTTATATCAATCGATGGTGGAGGAGTTCCACCAGGCGCGCACCTTCGTGCTTGAAGTGATGGTGGTAGCCATCCTGATCATTGAATTGGTTTTCTTATTTAGAGGTAAATCGTAATGAAGTACTTGCGGGCTCGACAGGATCTTCTCGACAATGCCGGTAATCTCGAACACGGCGCGATTGTTCAGCATCTCGATCCGTTCGCGGAAGCCTTGATAAATGGCCGGGTCGAGCAGTTTCGCTACCGCCGGCGCGATCTTCGCAAAACTCGGCACCACAATCCCCGCGCCCTGTTCTTCCAGCCAATCGCAGTTGTAACGCTCCTGCACCATGGTGCGATAGTTGCGCTCGACAATCACGGGCAGTTTCATAGCGAGCGCCTCGCTGACGCAGCCCGGTCCAGGTTTCCCTATAAAGAAGTCGCTCAGGTGCATATAACCGGTCACGTCATCGACAAATGTCCGGATCACGCGGCGAATGCTCGATGGACTCTTGGCGAGAGCCGCCGCGAGCTCCTTATTGCGGCCGCACAGCAGTATCAACTGGACCGGCAGGTTGGCCCGCGCAAGCCGCTCCATAATGTCCAGCATCACCGCCGATCCATAGCCGCCAAACAGAACCAACCCCGTCGGTACGTCCGGATCCAATCCATGCCGTTGGCGCTCCGCGACCCGGTCGGAGTGAATCGGATCGTAGAAACGGGGGTGAATCGGCATGCCGGAAACGCGCCAAACATGGTCGGGCGGTACGCCGATCCCGAGCGCCTGCGCCACCGCGCGGTCCGACCCGCAAATAAAATGTTGATTCTGCCGTTCGATCCAGAAGTGCGGCGGATGGTCCGCAATGTCCGTCAGCACCGTAACCAGGGGCGTGCCTGGAAGAGCAATGCTGACGCTCTCGTACAAAGCACGATTGAAATGAGGGATGACGGACACCACCAGATCGGGGCGTTGAACGCTCCAGAAGTCGTACAGTTCGCGAACCATGCGAGGGTGCAGCAGGCGGATAATGCCGTGCATGGCTGGCAACACCCGGGAGGGAGCTTGGGTCCAGCCGCGCCTCAGGCTCCAATTGTAAACATCCTGCGAATAAACACCTGTAGCCTTCCTTACAAAGTCGAGATGCCCCAGGATCTGCTGCAGGTTGATCAGCTCAACCGTCCAGGGCCGCTTTTCAATGCGGACGGCTTCAGCAAGCGCCATCGCAGCGCTGCGGTGTCCGCCACCTGCGTCAAAGAAGACCACCTGTATGGTAGGCACTCTGAAACAGAATAGACAAGAATTGTTAATCGTTCATTGCGGAACAGTTTCGTTGCCGACAATTCTGGGTTAAGCCCAAGCCTGGAACTTTTCGCCGATCTCAGTCTTTAATTGTTCCGGGTCGTGGCCGAATTGAGCGCTCGACGCCTCCGTGAACTCCTTCACCACGTCTTCGTACACGAGGGGCTCCACGGGTGTAAGTACTTCAAAACCAAGCGAGTCCGCCATCCGATCCGCGATGCGAACCAGGTGGACCATCCGAAATGGCCCCGGTGAGGGTGCATTATGATGATGGGCAACCACTTCGCCCAACTCTTCAGGCAGCGGCATTCGGTTGATCAGCCAGGCCCCGGCTTCGCAATGGTCCACATCGAACAGTTCCCGCTCGGTCGCGGTGAGGTCGTAATGCTGCTCGCTCGAAACGGCCAGGAGGTTTCCAAACGGCTCGGGGTATTTCATGATCAGCGCCAGACGGCCGATATCGCGAACCAGCGCGGCGACGTACGCAAAGTCGGCGTCCATACGGCAGGCTCTAGCGAGCTTTTCAGCCAGAATCGCGCCTGCCAGGCTATTCTGCCAGCAGGTGCGAAGAATCTTGAGGTTAATGGCAGGGGCGACGAAGTCACCCATCGCGCGCGTCACCGTGATGGCGCGGACGCGCGCCAATCCCAGCAGCACGATCGCGTGCGGAATGGCCTTAACCTGTTGTTGGATTGAAAATAGCGGCGAATTCGCCATCTGCAGCACGCGGGTGGCGAACACCGGCTCGGCCGAGACGATTTGGGCCACTTCACGCGTGTCCACATCCTCTTTGGAAAGCACGCTTAACAGCCTGGTGGCTACCGTCGGAAAAGGAGGCAGATTCTCTAAAGCCCAAGGTGTTGGGTCAACCGGCGCCTTGCCGGTTTTTTCCATTTGAAGAGCGGTCATAAGTTCCTCTCCGTTCTTATCGGCCCGGTGGGGAAACTATGAGGCTTTCAGTGCCAGGCCCGCGGCCACGGACGTGAATTCATTGCCGGTCCGGATGCGATCTTTTCCAAAACGGGTTTCAAATATTCTGCGAACCGCCGGCACGAATGACGAGCCGCCGGTCAGAAACACCATGTCCACTTGGGCAGACGGAACGCCCGCTGCCGTCATGAGGCGGTCCACGCAGCCGGCGATTTGGAGCAGCTCGGGGGCGATCCACTCCTCGAAATCGTGTCGCTCGACGGCCGCTTCGATCTCGATAGCGCCGTGCGAAAAATGGAATCGCGCGCGCTCCTGGCTCGATAGGTCGTATTTCAATTGCTGGACGGAGCGATGCAGGTGATAGCCAAGGTCCTCCTTGATCAGGTCGATGAGGTTCTCAATTTTCCTGGGCTCGAGCGCCTGCACCTTAACGCTTTGCAGCATGTTCATGGTGTCCCGTCCGCGCAGAAAGGAGAGATGATGCCAGCGTTCCAGGTTCGAGTAAACCCATGTCGGCACCGGTAGGATCTTGTGCATGGAGCGCATGTTCGTACCTGCTCCCAGCGCCGGAGAAACCAAGTGCCGCACGATCTTGGCGTCGAAAGCGTCTCCCGCGATCCCAACTCCGGCGTTTCCAAGAAGACCCGAGCGGACTCCCGGCCCGACGCGCAGCAACGAAAAGTCGCTGGTGCCGCCTCCGAAATCTCCGATCAGCAGCAACTCGTCATGGTCGAGTGTCGATTCATAAAACTGCGCCGCGGCCACCGGCTCCATCTCAAACCGGATGTCGTGGAAGCCGGCGATTTTGAAAGACTCTTCAAGCCGTTTCTGAGCATAAGTGTTCTGATCTTCCGTCTCGGCTCCTACGAACTGGACCGGCCGTCCGACGACTGCGGATTGAATCTTGATTTCGAATTGTTGTTCCGCCTGTTCGCGAAGATCCCGCAAAATTCGGGAAATCAAGTCTTCCAGCTTGCGCCTGCGTCCGAAAACATCCGTGCTTTGGAGGCTGCGGCTGCTCAGGAAAGATTTCAAGGATTGGATCAGCCGGCCTTTGTTTTCAGCCGCCAGATATTGCTCGATGCCGGCCGGTCCG
>JBEKUT010000573.1:0-4142 GCA_049514735.1 Bryobacteraceae bacterium | reverse complement strand
CAGGCTGACGGCCAGGAGGCGGTCGACCGCAAGCTGATCGAAATCGATGGCACGGCGGAAAAGTCGCGTCTGGGAGCGAACGCGATACTCGGGATCTCCTGCGCCGTGGCGCGCGCTATTGCACGCTCGCGCAAACTGCCGCTATGGAAGTCGCTGCCATCGGGCCAGGAACCAACGATGCCCGTGCCGATGGTAAACATCATTTCCGGCGGACTCCACGCCGGCAGCCGCATTGAGGTGCAGGATTTTCTAGTCGTTCCACGAGGATTCTCATCGTTCCAAGAAGCGCTGGAAGGAATCGTAAAATTGCACCGCGCCACGGAAGGCGTGCTACTCGAGCGTGGCTATCTGCTCACCGGCGTTGCGGACGAGGGTGGTTGGGGTCCAGCCCTCGAATCGAACGCGGAAGCACTGGAGATCCTCGCCGACGGTATCGCACGCACCGGTCTCGAAGACCACTTCACGATTGCGCTCGATATTGCAGCCTCCCATTTCTATTCCGATGGCCGCTATCGCCTCAAGAGCGAAAATCGAATACTCACCGCTGCCGATATGGTCGAAATGCTGGCGAACTGGAAGGCCAACTATCCCATCACCTCCATTGAAGACGGCCTCGAAGAAGACGATTGGGAAGGATGGCGGGCGCTTACTCACAAACTTGGGAAACACATTCAACTGATCGGCGACGACCTTTTCACGACGAATCCCGGGCGTCTGCGGCACGGCATCGCGGTGGGCGCGGCGAATGCAGTGCTCGTGAAGATGAATCAGATCGGCACGTTGACGGAAACCTTCGAAGTGATACGCATCGCGCGTGAAGCCGGTTATGCAGCGGTGATCTCGGCGCGGTCGGGCGAGACCGAAGACAGCTTTCTCGCCGACCTGGCCGTCGCTTCAGGCGCCGGACAAATCAAAATCGGGTCGGTGACACGGTCGGAACGGTTGGCCAAATACAACCGCCTGTTGGAGATTAGGGATACGTTGCCCGTGACGCTCGGGTCGCCCATATACCAGCACGGCAGTCCGGTTGTAGAGTGTTTCAGTGAGGAGCCTTCTTGAACAACGCCTTTTGAGCGGTTGCCAGCGGCAGGAACAGCGTCCGAGGCTGACCGGCCAGCGCCCGGAACCCATGATGCTCATAGAACGCGGTGGCCGAGTTATTCTTGGCATCGACGAGCAGCGCATAAGCCGCGGCGGCGTCGCGCAGGGTCCGGTGAACCGCGTTCATTAACATCGACGCTCCAAGCCCGCGCCGATGGAATTTCTCGTCTACCGCAAGGCGGCCGATGCGAACAGCCGGCAAAGTGGGATAACGCGGCAGGCGTTTGGTCTCTTCGGGAGGAAGTTCGGTGAGCGCAACGCTGGCCGCCGACAAAGTGTAATAGGCGGCGATCTGGCCGGTCTCGGCTTCAATCGCTAAGAAGCAGTTCGTGATGCGGCGGCGTATGTCTTGCGTGACCTGCGTCTGAAAGTAGCGGTCGAGCGCTTCCTCCCCGCAATGAAACGCGTTGCGGTCATGAGCCTCGCTGAGAGGCTCGAAACGAAACGGAGGTCGCGTCATTCCACGCCGAACAGTTCTCGGTAACGTTTGGCGGCCCGTCGTAGTGCCGGCGCCGGCTGCGGCGGATTGAGGATCGCCGCGGCGATCTGGCGCTGATCCTCGATCGAAAGACGAATGATCTCGGTTTGTTCGATGGCCCGGCAGGCGGCTTCGTCGGCAGCTGCCACCACAAAATCCGTGAGCGTGCGCCCCTGGATTTCCGCCGCGCGTTTCAGGCGCGCCATGACGTCGGGCGGCAAGCGCGCTTCCAGGCGGGCGGTGGGTGGGCGGTCCGGTTTCATGATGCTTTCATTATACGGCATTCTGCCGTACATGCCAATATCTTTCCCAACTCATGTCGCAAGCAAGCAAAACGATCGACGTTTATCTGGAGAGAATGCGTTTGAGAGGTCTCGCGTGGAAAACGCCTGCTCTTTGTTACGCCCTCGCCGCGACGACCGTGTTTACGGGCTGTTGCGGTAAAGCCCGGGCCGCGAAAGACGATGTAGCCGGCAGATGTGTTGCAAACCATGGCAAAGGTCTCGATGTGATTGAACTGAGACCCGGCGGGACCTACAGTTACATATTTCGCTCGATAGATGTTAAAGAGCGCCGCAACAAAGGTCATTGGAAGTTTTATTTTAAGGCGCAGTGCCGCGAATAACCTTTGATGACTTCGTCTTCGGACTTCGCGGGTACGGAGGAATGCCGGGCTTTGGGGACGTCGAAGTTAAACAGTTCTGGGGTGGCACTCTGAGTTTGTGCCTTGATCCCGATTTGGCTTACTTCTACGTAAAGCAGAAGCAATGAGAACAACTGCGGTTCGCTGAGACCCTAGCGCGGATCGTGCTCCGTGTTGGCCGTGTCACGAGACGGCAGCGTGCAGGGGTGGCCTGCCGCATGTCACAATCAAGCCATACGCTCAGCAGTTTGTTTGGAGAATCCTTTGAGAAGTCTCGCGTGGAAGAGCTTCTGCTCTTGTTTTGCCCTCGCCGCGACTGCCGTGTTTACAGGCTGTTCCGGTAAAGCTCCGGTTGCTGCCGCGGGCCCGCCGGTCGCCCCGGTCACCATCGCCACGGCGGTGGAGCGGACCGCCCCTATCGACGTCCAAGTAATCGGGAACGTCGAAGCCTACGAAACCATTTCCGTGAAAAGCCAGATCGGCGGCGTCCTCGATCACGTTGCGATTCACGAAGGCGACAACGTGAAAAAAGGCGATCTTCTGTTTACCATCGATCCCCGCCCGCTGGAGGCGCAGGTCAAACAAGCCGAAGCGAACATGGCCCACGATAACGCGGCCCTGCACCAGGCGGAGGCCAATCTGCGGCGCGACATATCGCAGGAGAATTATGCCCGCACCCAGGCCGTGCGGTACCAGCAACTCTTCGAGCGCAAGGCGGTGTCGAAGCAGGAAACGGAACAGTACGCCACCGACGCCGACATGAAGCATGAAGTGGTGGACGCCGATCGGGCCGCCATTGAAACGGCGAAAGCCGCGATATCGGCCGACGAGGCAGCCGTGGACAACGCGAAGGTTCAATTGAGTTACACGCGGATCGAATCGCCTGTGGATGGCCGTACCGGCAACCTGAACGTCAAAGAAGGCAACGTGGTGAAGGCCACCGACATGGAACTGATCACCATCAATCGCCTGGAACCGATTTATGTGACGTTCGCGATCCCCGAAGACCGCTTGTCCGAGGTTCGCAAACAGATGGCGGCGGGTCACAAACTCGCGGTTTTAGCCAATCCCGACAAAGACGGCGACATAGGCTGGGAAACCGGCGAACTGACATTTATCGACAATTCGGTCGATCCAACAACTGGCGCCATCAAGCTGAAAGGCACGTTTGCCAACAAAAATCGGACCCTCTGGCCGGGCAAGTTCGTACGCGTAACGCTGCGGCTCGGAACGGTAGAGCGAGCCGTGTTGGTTCCGACGCGAGCCGTTCAAACCGGGCAGGATGGGGACTACGTTTTCGTCGTGAAGCCGGACATGACGGTCGAGTCGAGGCCCGTCGTGAGCGGGGTGCGCGTCGATATGGACCAAGTGATCGACAAGGGGCTCCAGCCGGGCGAGAAGGTTGTGATCGAAGGTCATGTGCGGCTGGTGTCCGGCAGCCACGTTTTGATTAAGAACTCCACGGGAACTTAAGTTTCAATGTCAGATCTATTTATTCGACGGCCCGTCGCAACCGCCCTGTTGATGCTGGCCCTGGCGCTTTTCGGGATGGTCGCCTACCGCTCGCTTCCCGTCAGCGATCTGCCGAACGTCGATTTTCCAACGCTAGTGGTCAACGCGAGCCTGCCGGGCGCCAGTCCCGACACCATGGCTTCCTCCGTCGCGACGCCCTTGGAGAGGCAGTTCTCAACAATTCCAGGCTTGGACTCGATGATTTCGAGCAGCGCGCTCGGAGTCTCTGCGATAACTCTGACGTTCGACTTGAGCCGCAACCTGGATGGAGCCGCGGTCGACGTTCAGACCGGCATCACCCAAGCGACTCCGCTGCTACCGCCCGGCATGCCCAGCCCGCCCGCGTTCCGCAAAGTAAATCCTGCAGACCAACCGATTTTTTATATCGCCGTGGCTTCGACAACTTTG
>JBEKUT010000572.1:0-6164 GCA_049514735.1 Bryobacteraceae bacterium | reverse complement strand
CACCGGACTCAGCGTAACCGTGGACGGCGCTTCCTATACCACCCCCGTATTTTTCTCGTGGATCCCAGGGTCTTCACATACCCTCAACACCGCCGCCACGCAAGGCGTCAGTCCCACGCAGTACGTTTTCACCGGCTGGAACAATTCATCGAATCAGAGCCAGACCATTATCGCCCCTGTCAGCGCCACCACTTACACCGCGAGTTTCAACACCCAATATATTCTTACTACCAATGTGTCGGCGGGAGGCGGGACCATCAGCCCTGCAACTGGCTTCTTCAACGCCAACTCACAAGTCACAATCACCGCGACGCCCGCTTCCGGTTATCAATTCACTGGCTTCTCCGGCGATCTGCAAGGCTTAACCAATCCAGCCACCGTTACGATGTCCGCCCATCGTTCGGTCACGGCGAACTTCACCGCCGTGACGAGTGTTACCGTAACCACCTCGCCTCCCAATCTGAACATCGTTGTCGACAGTCTCAACTACACTTCGCCCCACACGTTCACCTGGACTCTGAATAGCTCGCATACGTTGAGCACCACCGCGACACAAACCTCCGGGTCCACGCAATATGTGTTCACGCAATGGAACAACACCGCGGCCCAGACTCAGACCATAACAGTGGCCGCCCCAACCACCTACACGGCATCCTTCAACACTCAGTATTTATTGACCACGGCGGCCGCGCCAGGCGGCAGTATCACTCCGCCGAGCGGTTTCTACAATGCAGGAGCCCCGGTCACAGTCACAGCCGTTCCGAATTCCGGAAGTCAATTCACAGGCTTCTCTGGAGCATTGTCCGGAACCACGAACCCCCAAACCGTCACGATGTCCGCGCCGCAGTCCGTCACCGCGAGCTTCGTTGGCACAGCCGTCGTAAACGTCGCCTCATCGCCCGCCGGTCTCACCATCGTTGTAGACAACACGTCTTACACGTCGCCGAAATCTTTCACCTGGACAGTTGGCAGTTCGCATATCTTGGACACCGTTGCGACGCAGGGATCGGGCGCCTCGCAAAATGTGTTTGTCTCCTGGAGTAACACACCAACCAAGACACAAACAGTTATTGTAAATGGCCCGGCGACCTATACCGCTTATTTCCAGACGCAGTATCTATTGACCACCGCTGTCTCGCCTTCATCGGCCGGAACTATCGTGGCGTCGACTGGTTATTATGCTTCCGGCTCCACCGTCTCCATAACGGCAACCGCGGCTTCGGGCTATCAATTCACCGGATTCTCCGGCGATCTTTCCGGCGTGACAAGTCCTCAATCGCTGCTCATGAACGCTCCCCACACCGTCACCGCAAACTTCGGTTGTGGTTATTCCTTCGGTCCAACCACCAGCAGCGTCGCCGCGGCTGCATTTAGCGGAGCAGTCACAGTTTCCGCGGGCTCTGGTTGCCCATGGACCGCTATCAGCAACAGCCCTTGGCTCACGATTACAAATACAGCCTCCGGCAGCGGACCCGGCACATTGAGTTATTCCACCTCTGTGAACTCCGGCGTCACTCGAACCGGCTCGATAACCATCGGTGGTGTCACTTTCACGGTGGTGCAGACTGGAACTGCTTCCGTCGACCCCGATTTCGACGGCAACGGCTACGCCGATCTCGTCTGGCAGAACCAGACTACGCGGCAGGTCACCGTCAATTACTACGGCGGCGCTGGCGGTTCGGTCTATCAGGGCTGGAATTATCTGAACTCTGCGTCGGCTCCCGGTTGGCACGTTGCGTCCGTGGCCGATTTCAATGGCGATGGCGTACCCGATCTTGTCTGGCAGAACGACACCACAGGTCAAGTTACGGTCCATTATTACGGCGGCCCCGGGGGCGCGACGGACCTAGGTTGGAAGTGGCTGAACTCCACCGGAGCAACCGGTTGGCAGGTGGTTGCCGTGGCCGACTTTAACGGCGACGGAGTTCCCGATCTTGTCTGGCAAAACACCTCCACTCGTCAGGTCACGGTTAACTATTATGGAGGTCCCGGCGGAGCCACCATCCTCGGTTGGAACTGGCTCAACTCTGCCGGCGCTGCGGGTTGGCACATCGCCGCCGCCGCCGATTTCAATGGCGATGGAACGCCCGATCTTGTCTGGCAAAATGACACCACCCGTCAGGTCTCAGTCCACTACTATGGAGGCGCCGGTGGCGCAACGGACTTGAGTTGGAACTGGCTCAACTCCACCGGCGTGCCTGGCTGGTCGGTGAAGGCTGCCACCGACGTAAACCGCGATGGAACACCCGACCTGATCTGGCAAAATGACACCACGTCCCAAGTCGTCGTTCATTACTATGGAGGAGCCGGAGGAGCAGTCTATCAAGGCTGGAACTGGATGAACTCGGCCGGCGCCCCCGGCTGGACCATAGTCAACTAGGTGGGACAGACCATCGGTTTTTGTGGTCTGTTGGGATGGGCCTTCGGCCCGCGAAATTTCCTGAAAATGTGCCATATCACGAGCGCCGCATTCCGAGCCGTGACCGGCAGGGAGCGGTTGTCCCGAAGATAGTGGATAAGTCGAGAAGCCGCATTTTCGACCCTGTCCGCCCCCCTTGCATTAGAGGCGAACAAAATACGAAAATAGGACCAGGAGCCTATGCTGTTCGACCCTCCCGAAACATCCCAACCCCCGCTGGTTGGAATCGCCAAACTAGCGGCCGAGAGCCCGCTGATCGAAGCCAAGCAACGCGTCGATTACTTCGAAATCGAAACGCGCAGCTTCGTCGGCCGTTGCTCCGGGACCCGCATGCCTTTCGTCTGGACCGTCAACCCTTACCGCGGCTGCGAGTTCGGCTGCAAATATTGCTACGCCCGCTACGCCCACGAGTTCATGGAACTGCGCGACCCCGAGCAGTTCGAGCGCAAAATCTACGCCAAACGTTTTCACCCCGCCGCGTTTCGAGCCGAATTGTTGAAAGTAAAGTCCGGCGAATCGGTTTGGATCGGCACCGCCACCGATCCCTACCAGCCCGCCGAGCGCCGTTACGGCGTCACCCGCCAGATTCTCGAAGTCATCGCCAAAGAACGCGGGTTGAAGGTCGGAATCACCACCAAGTCCGACCTCGTCGCGCGCGACGCCGAACTGCTAACAAGCATCGCCGAACACAATCTCATCCACATCAACCTAACCATCACAACGCTCGACGAAAAGCTCGCCCGCATGTTCGAACCGCTCGCCCCGCGCCCCGAACTGCGCGTCAACGCCGTTCGCAAACTCTCCGAAGCCGGTGTCGGCGTCACCGTGCTCGGCAATCCCGTGATGCCGTTCATCACCGATAGCGAAACCAGCATCGATGCGGTCTGCGCCGCTGCCGCCGCAGCCGGAGCCCTCTCGTTCAGCGCCCACGCCCTCTTCCTGAAGCCGTGCTCGAAGGCTGTCTTCATGCCCTTCATCGAACAGAAATTTCCGCACCTGCTTTGGAAATACCGCGCGCTTTATGGCAATAATGCCTATCTCAAGGGACACTATCCGGAGGTGCTCGCGGAACGCGTGAATCGTATCGTCGAAAAACATGGCCTGACGCCGCGCCATCCCTCTTACACCCCCGAACAGTTCGCCGCGCCGCAAATGACGCTCTGGTGATAAGGCATCCTGTATGTGTGGTCCTCAAAATAGTTCAGGTCGGCGAACCCGTCCTCCGTCAGAAAGCCCGCCCTCTCTCACCCGAAGAGATCAAGTCGGACG
The DNA here is from genome assembly GCA_049514735.1 of Bryobacteraceae bacterium. GTDB lineage: Bacteria > Acidobacteriota > Terriglobia > Bryobacterales > Bryobacteraceae > JAICMB01. The sequence continues at coordinate 2,476 of JBEKUT010000572.1, read as the reverse complement.
CCTTGCAGCAGCTCATCGAACTGATGCGCACAACCATGCGCGACGCGCCCGGCGTCGGTCTGGCGGCCCCTCAAATCGGCCTGCCGCTGCAGCTTGCGGTCTTGGAAGATCGCGAGGATCTGCTTAAAAGCATGGACCCACAAGCGCTCGCCGAGCGCGAACGCTTCCCGGTTCCTTTTACGGTGATCGTCAATCCCGTAATCACTCTCGACGGAGATCCGGTCGAGTTTTTCGAAGGCTGCCTGAGCATGGCCGGCTACACCGCCATCGTGCCCCGCGCCCATCGTGGCACGCCCGAATCCTGCAGCACGAGATCGATCATCTCCAAGGAACCGTCTACATCGACCGCATGCTATCCCGCTCTCTAATGACCGTAGACAATTTCACCCGCTATTGGAAAAACAAATCAATAGCAGATCTACACCATCAATAAAACAAAAGAACAGACGACACCGTGGAACAGACGATCGGGTTTCGTCGTCTGTTCGATTAACGTGGTTTCGTCTGAGACGATGTTTCTTGAATACCGTGTCTGGTGCCATCCCGTGTGGGATTCGCTCCCCTACCGGTGATTGAAAACGCGTAGTTATTGATTCTGCGATTTGTTCCGCTTGTCCGTTTCGCCGCACCTGCGAAAAGTTGGTACCTATTGAGTACGCGGGCGCTCGATACAATCGTTGTGGTGAAAGCATCATTCATACCCGGCGACCTTCACCTCAACGAAACTCCTGACGGTTTTCATACGGTCACGATGCAGGGAGCCGAGATCCTCCGCACCCGTTCCGCAAGTGCAGCAAAAACGAAGTTCACAACTCTGCGCCGGGAGATGGAAACCAAGTATCCCGCTCGAGAACTGACCGCTGAGGAAAAAGCCGAGATGTGGCGGAAGGCGACGGCGGACGCGCTGGTCGGCCACAACAGCCTCGGCGGCCGTAAGAAGAAAACCACCGCTGGCGGGACGCGCACGTTCGGCGGTTAAATCGTTTGTGATATAGTCGGCGATCTAATGGCCGAACCTAAAGATGTTCACGATGATCCTCATTATTTCGACTTTGACCTTGATCGTGGTATTCGAGAACAGGTCGTAGAAAAACTAGAGAAGAGTCCGCTTCTCCCATTGGAGAAAGGCGTCGGACCACCTGCGCGCGGAATCTACGCCCTCTATCACAAAGACAAGCTCGTCTACGTGGGGAAGGCGACGGTGGCGATGACGAAGAGTAAGCGAACGCTACGCAGTCGGCTCGGAGAGCACGTCACTAAGATCGGCGGGCGAAAGAATATTTCGCTCAAGGATATGAAATGCCGTTATCTCACATTTGAGAGCGAATGGTGGGTTTTCGCCGCTGAGTTCGCTGTGATTTTCCACTACTCGCCAGAATGGAACGCAACCGGATTCGGAAGCAAGATACCTGGCGTCGACCGTCCGGGTACCGATCGCGTGAGCAAGTGGGACGAGCTATTTCCGAAGGGATGACGGACGCCGTTCGCACTCGTCCCCGTTTCGGCACACGATCCAAAAACAATGCCGCTTCCGGGCGTGGTGCGCTTCTTTCCACTTCGTGGAGACCATCGGTCCGTTCCTGATTTTGATGATGAGATCGCAGACGGTGAAACCGGCTTCCTCGGCCATCCGCATGAAATCGCAATGCGGCCATTTCGATTTGTGGTTGTTCACCATGTCGGTGATCTTTGCGAGCAAGAGGCCGTCCGGTTTTAGAACACGCTTCGCTTGTTTCAGGAACGGTGGATAGAGGTAGCTCAGGTTCCAGTCGTGCTCTTTTCCGCATTCCATGATCGCGCCGAAGTCCACATCGAAACGCTTCGTGCTCTTATCGCGTCCCTGGGGTCCGACGTGGGGCGGATCAAAAACCACTACGCCGAATTTTTTTGACGGAACGCCCTTCATCTCGCGGTTGTCGCCGACGATATCGGTCCCATACTGCGGGTCGATGTCCATCGAAACGACTTTGCGCGTTGACTCCTTCCAGAACCGGCCCGCGTTGTACGTGGCATCCAAGATCGGCTCGGGCGGGACTACCGAATAGAACTTGAACATGGCTTCCAGAAGTTCGCCATCGCTTCGCTCCCAGACGCTGCTGATCGGTTCGTAGCTGGTCGAGCTATTTCGTGTTTCTTCGCCGAGCCCTAAGAAGGTCGCCTGCGCCGTCGCGGTGCCCATTTAAACAGAACCTCCAGTTAATGTTCTACCACTTCTTCGGGGGGAAGTGCGGTCCGGGGAAGGCTAAAAGTGAAACTATCATAGCACCCTGGGCGCGGCCCACCAGTCCGATATCCTTACTCAAACCTCTCATCGGCCTCAACCGCGTTCGTATGATCCAAGAGGAAAGATAGGAAGTGGAACAGACGATCGCCTTGCGTCGTCTGTTCTTTTATCATCCATGACCTCCTGGGGATTCAATTTCGCACCCTCCTCAGCAGACGAGCTCCAAGGTGAACCAAAACTCGTTTGAATATA
>JBEKUT010000571.1:0-4200 GCA_049514735.1 Bryobacteraceae bacterium | reverse complement strand
GTCGGTTTCCCACCAACCCCACCCGCCATCTTCGTGCTGGAAGCTGTAGAGGCGGTCGAGGCCGGCGTGAATCTTCTGTTGTAAAACCGCTTCGTCGAGGTTCTCTTTGAGGCCGAGATCCTGAACCACTTTCTTCACGATGATGTCCGGGAGGAAGCTCGACATGGTCTGTTCGACGCAACCGTAAGGGAACGAGGTCAGGTATTCGAGCGCGCCGAACAGCGAGCCTGCAATGGATGGAGCGACACGGATCACGAGGGCGCGCGAACCCGGCTCGACCTGTTGCGGGAATGTGAGTGCAAGCGAGGCTGCGCCGCTGTTCGCGATCGATCCGCCCTTCGATTCGGAGAGCTTCACACCGGGCGGGTTCACGGGAAGATCGAGTTCGAGCGCATCCGATTCTTCGTCCGTAAGCGCTTTGCCGGTGATGGTGGCGCTGCGCACGCGCTGCGCTTTCACGCGCCAATCGACCTTGGCTTCGCCGCGACTCGGGATGCGGATGTCGGTGGTCTTGCCATCGAGCACGTCGAGGCCGGACATATCGAGCGATACGCGCGCGGTCTTGTCGCTGGTCAGATAGTTGTGGACGATGGCCGAGATCACCACTTCATCGCCTTGCACGAAGAATCGCGGAACGGCGAGGCGCATGATGAGGTTCTTGCGGACGATGGTTTTCAGCGTCGTGCTGCCAACCTTGGTGTCTGCTGTGGCCGCGCGGGCGGAGGCTCGCCAGGTTGTCAACGAATCGGGGAACGGAACCTTGGCCTGCGCGTGGCCGGACGCGTCGGTGGTGATATCGGCGGCCCAGAACGCGGTATCGGGAAAGGCTTTGCGGATCTTGGGTTGGACTAAGCGCTCGGGCTTCAGTTGCGCGAGCCGGCTTGTGGGACGCAGCTCCGCGAGCCGCATGCGGCGTTTCCCTGCCTCGCCGTTGAAAAAATAATTGAGCGAGTTTTCCGTGTAGACCGCGTTGTATTCGTGGCCGAAGAAGAAGTTGAGAATATCGGGAGTGGTGTCGGGCCGGATGGCGTAGATGGCTTCGTCGACCACGCCGAGGCTGAGGTTGGCGCGAGGCACGGGTTTGCCATCGGAGCCTTTCACATCGATGCTATACGTAGCGGTGTCGCCAGGCAGGTATTGCGGTTTATCGGTGCTGAGTTGGACCGCCAGGCGATGTTCGGTCGCTGGGATTTTAATGCGCTTTGTACTCTGATACAACTCGCCGCCACGGATGTAGTGGGCCGTGACGAACATGGCGGGCTCGTCGTCGGAGGTGATGGGAATGTCGAATTCGGCGGTGGATCCTTTCGATCGAATCAGACGCTGGGAGCGAAGGTCGCGGCCTTCGATGGCGACCAGCACTGGCGTGTTCGGCTTGCCCGTGATGAAAAGAAGTTTTGCGGTCTCGCCGGGACGATAGCTGCGTTTGTCGGGAACGATCTGGACTGTTTTCTGATCCGATCCAAACCAGTTCGCTTCGCCTGAGCCCGCAACATAGATGTACGTGTATTGATCGACGGTGCGGCCTTCGGGCGTCTTTGCCGTGACTCGTGCACGATAAGAGCCGGGCTGCGCGGGCAGGTTGAGATCGGCAGTCGCGGAGCCATCCGCGCCAGTATTCACGTCGGCCGATGCCTTCACATCGCCTTTTTCGCCACGCCAATTCCAGAGCAACAGTTCGAGATGGACGCTGGTTTGCACCGGTTTGTTGTCATAATCGCGAGCCTGCACCGTGAACTGGCCCTTGCTGTTCGGATCGTAGAAATAGCGGTTCGGGTCGACGTTCACCATGAAACTGCCGTAGGTGGCGATCACCCATCCAGTGCCCGCGATCTCGCGTTTCGCTTCGTCGGTGACGCGCGCTTCAATGCGGTAGCGATGATCGAAGTGATGCTCCGACACGGTGGTCTGAAAGGTGATGTTCAGCTTGCCATCCTGATCGAGCACGCCCTCTTCATCCGCCACTTGGTCGTTGTCGTCGGCGTAAGCGTTCTGGTCGTCGGGGTTGTTTGTTTCGGGCGTCATGTCCTCGTCGGCTTCGTACCAGAGCGGATAGAAATAGCGGCTGCGATAGATCGCGTATTTCACTTTGGCGCCGGGAACGGGCTCGCCGAAGTAATAACGCGAGTCGATGGTGGCTTGCACGGTATCGCCTTCGAGTACGCGCGGCTTCGCGGGGGTGACGCGCACTTCATATTCGGGCTTTTTATACTCTTCGACCTCGAAGTTGGCGCTGGCCTCGCTCTCTCCGTAATGAATGGTCAGGCCGTAGGTACCGAGAGAGGCGGCGGGTCCCAACGCGACCTCATCTTGAACCGTGCCATTCGCGGTAGTCTTCAGCGTCTTATGGTAGACGGGCTTCTGGTCCTGATCCTGAATCTCGACAGACACGTCTTGCGCGGCGGGAACTTCGTAGCCGACGGCGGCGCGAAGGCGCAGGATGCCCTTGAAGTGGACCGTATGGCCGGGACGATAAACGGGACGATCGGTGTAAATGTAGCCGGTCATGCGATCGCGCTGGGAGGCGAAGGCGTAACTCGATAGCGTGGTGGCGGCAACGTCCGCGCCGCGGCGGGCGAGCACGCGAACGTCCTCTTCAGTGTCGCCGGGGTGACTAGGCGGGGGCGGAAATTCAGCCATGCCATCGCTGTTTGTCTCGACAGCTTTCGATGCGCCGCTCTTGCGCGTGATGGAATAAACCTCGGCTCCGGCGATCGGCTGGCCGGTGTTGCGGTCGGCGACGAAGGTAACGATGCGTCCGCGTCCGGCTTTGGTGAGCGACACGATGTCGGAAACCATCAGGATGGTGTAGGCGCGCAGATCCTTATGGACGGCTTCAACCAGATAGATCCCTTTTTGTTTTACGTCGACATTAACGGTCTGCGACTCCCAGCGGGATTTGCTCTGCACAGGCTGAATAAAGGTGAGTACGAGTTGCTCGGCATTGAGCAGCGGAGCTTCGGCGTATTGCGTTCCTTTCGTCGCGATGGACGGCGGCGGCGTGCTGCGCAGGCTTGCGATATGAGCGCTGGGCGCTTCGGTGAACTGGCCGCGGACCTCGCGGCGGATATTAGCGCGGATGCCGCGCTTCCAATCGTGAAAACGCTCCAGCATGGTGGGCTCGCGCGTCGGGATCGGCACGCGGCCGCCGAACTGGTGCGCGTCTTCGAGCTGCGCGAAAAACTTCACCGGGTCGTTGATGCGATAGACGCGAAACTCGAGCGATGTTACGTTCCAAGCACCCACGGAGACCGATGGCTGTCCGTTCGAACCAAACGTCCGGGTGCTGGCCAGCGAGAAATAAGGTTCCTCTTCGTTCTGGCCGATGCCCGGCGTTGCGAGGCCGAGCACTAAGAGTGTGTAAAGGAGCTTGTTCACAGGCTGTCCTTTTTAAGAATGTTCCAGCGATAAATCCCAAGAAAGCTGGCATTGATTGATATCGGCCGCCATTGCGGTTCGGGATAGCGCAGGAGCTGTTCCACGGTTAAGCGGCGAATTTCTCCGGGTTCCGAGCCAGTGGGTCCGGTGTGATAGAGGACGTATTCGGACGCGCCGTGTTCGATTTGACTTCGACCGATAAAGATCATGCTGTGGAAGGGCATGTGATCCGAGAGTTGGCGGAAGAAGAGCAGATCGCCGGGTTCGGCTCTCGAGAGATCGCGAGTTACGAAATGCGTGTTGAGGCGATGCAGGGTCTGCACGTCGGCGAATTGGGCGAACGTTCCATCTGCCAGGTCGGATGAGCGAAACGGTCCGGATCGAACGCGAAAGAGCGCGGTTCCGAGGGGCGTGTAGGGGTATTCGTACTTGGCGATTGAGTCGAGCGCTGAGATCAGTGGGAGCTCAGCGCCGGCGGACCAGGCGCTGTCGTGCTTGCGCAAGGTTTCGCGATAGGCGTAGCGGATGAGCGCAGCGCAATCGTTTATTTCTTTGGGGCGCAATTCGGGTTTTTGGAAATATTGAGCTTCGGCGAGGAACGTGAACCAGCGGCGGAAGGCTTGGCGGTCGTGATCGTCGTCGAGGCGGAGGAAATCGGGCGTGCCGTCTTCGTTGCGGTCCGTTGTTTGGATGGTGGTGGAGAGTTCGGCTGTCGCGGGGAGATAGCCGGGGGCTTCGATGCGTAGCTTGACGGGACCGGGCAGAATGCCAGCTCTTATGCGGGCTTCGTTGCCGCTGACTTGTTCGATTGAGGCGCGGTGT
>JBEKUT010000570.1:0-4216 GCA_049514735.1 Bryobacteraceae bacterium | reverse complement strand
CGGGGAAGTGTGGTGTACGGATTGCGGCGATCGCGTGAAGATTGCCGGAAATGCCGTGAAGTTTCTCACGGGAGTCATCGAAGTTTAGTTCATCCGTAGCGCGGACGAAGAGGCAGGCCACGCAAGGCGATGACTTGCCCTACGGTTCGTCCTGCGCCGTCCCATAATGATGCGCGGCCGATTCTCGCGGCGATACCATCCACTTCTGCAACGCCTCGGGATTGAGCTGGAGCTGCACCACTGTAGCTTCTTTCGACTCGATATTCGCGATCAGCAATTTGCAATCGTGACCCTCCATCCGCATGTAGACGAAGGTCGTCTCTTCATGACCGGAACGGAGCGAATGCACTTGAACAAACGGTCTCCATGCCGAGCCCACGGCCCTGCGAACAGACTGGGCCATATCCGCACCGGAGCGATCGTGTTGGTCCAGGTTCTCAAAAAGCGCGATGTCTATATGCCTCGTTCCCGCCGGCCGCGCCACGTACGTCACCATGTTGACGAGTCCCATTAAAGGGATGTGGGTGGGCTTGGCGTGGAACTCGTCGGAGATCGCGGTCACGATGTCTTTAAACTCGCGATCCGTGGCGTGAGCCGCGCTGCACGCAAGAGCTAGGAATCCAATCTGGATGAATCGCATCTCACTTCTCCTTGCTGCCAACGTTGACATGCGTGCCGCCGATATCCAACTTAGGGATTCCGAAGTTGCCGCCGAGATCGCGCAAATCCTCCGGCTTGATTTGCCCCACGATACTGACAACGGTCAATTCTTTGGGGTCGGCGCAGATGATCACCAGCCCGGCGATCCCGGCGCCGTCATTCGCCAGAAAAACCTCGGCATTGTCGCCTTTGTGCTTGCTGCGAACGCCCACGATTCGCGACCAGACGGGAGGCTTCAGTTGAGCCCGCATGGCCGCGACATCGCTCTCGTCATACTCGCCCGTGTTTTCGAATTCGAAGCTCTTTACGTAGACGCCCTTTAAGCCCGCGATCAGTTTCTTGGCGCGCGCCTGATCGGCATCTTTGTCCGACAGGAAGCGGCCGGCCAGTTGGAGCATGGACGAATCCATCGTGACGTCCACAACTTCCTCCGCCTTGTCCGCCAGCTTGTCGATACTGGGCGGAATCTTAAATTCTTGTGCCGCGGCGGGCAAAAGCGCAATCAATGCCAGATAAGCGAATGTCATACGTTCCCTCAATTCTTAGTTGTCTTGCCTTACTTCATTTAATGTCTGTTCAATCTTGTGCAGTTTCGTTCTTGTGATCCGCAGCGCCAATACCAGCCGATCCTTCGCGGCTTCGCCGGCCGCCCGCTCTTCCACCGCGCGCGCGTGCTCCCATGTCGCGCCGCTCACGGCCAGTGCGACAACGGCCACCGCCGAAGCCCAACGCAAGCGATTACCGGCGAGCAATCTCTGGAAAAATCCGCGCGGCGTCTGCTCCTCGCGAGCCGCGGCCGCCAGCACCTTGGCTTCAAACCAGTCCGGCGCGTCCTTGCGCTGCAATGCGTTCCTTAGTTGCTGTTCCAGATCTTCGTTCATCGTATTTCCCCCATGCTGCGCCCGATTTTTTCCCGCAGCATCGCCAACGATCTTTGCAGATGGCTCTTCACCGTTCTCACCGGCATGTTCAAAGTCGTCGCGATCTCTTCCGGCATCATCTCTTCCTGATAACGCAGAACCATTACCATCCGAGGCGTCTCCGGCAGCGAAGTCAGCAGCGCGCGCAATCTGCGATTCAGCATCGGATCGCCCCGCTCGTCGTGCGCCGGCGGTTCCGCAACGTCATCCAGCGAGACCGATGGCTGCAGCCTGCGCTTGCGAACATAATCGATGCAGCGGTTGCTGGTGACCCGGCGCAACCAAAACGTGGCGTGCGCCGTGCTTTCCAACCCGCCCAGGTTGCGGTGAAGCTGTAAGAAAACGTCCTGCGCCACCTCTTCGGCCGCCCCGCGATCCCGCAGGAAATGGTACGCGATGCTGAACACCATCCCCTGATTGGCGCGCAGCACGTCGGCGAAAGTTGGTGGCGCGGCCTCCGCCTCGCCCGTCCGTTCCGCCGCGACTACTCCCGCCATCAGCATCTCTCTATTAAACATGTACGTAACGCGTGTGGCGGAGTACGCAGAGAAACGATCTATTCTTGCTGTGCGTGAGAGAGTGGGTACAGCGACTTATATTATTGATGCGTTAGGAAGTTGTTGGTTGGTGGTGGGCGTTGCGGAAGCAGAAATCGATGGTCTGCCTCCGCAGTGGGCGTTCGTAGTTCGTAGTTCGTGGTTCGGCGTTTCTGCTGTTGCTTCGATTTGATTATAGGGAGGCGGCGATGGCGGGCGTGAGGCGGAGAAGTGGCGTGGGAGGGTTAAGTGGTTGTAACAGAGGGAGAAGGGACTGCGAAAATAGTTCAAAGATTTATTGCACTGGCAAGAAACGCGAGCGATAATCCCAGATCCGATGCGAAAAAAAGACTTTGGCATCTCCCAACGGACGCGTGACCTTGTCAAAGAAATTTGGCGAGGGCGAACACTCGAAGAGCAATCGACGGGCGATGAGCGAATCCTGGCGATATTGCAGGAGATCCGAAACGCGCGGGAGCCAGCGGTTATCGGCGATCTGATTCGTTTGGGGCTTGCAGAAGACGACCGCTTGCGAACCAGGGCGCGAGCGACAATCGCGGATCTGGTGGCGTTGTTACCGTCGGAGGCCTTGCCGGCCCTTGATGAGTCACTCCGTCATGCCTGGCGATATCTCAACTATTGGCGCCGGCTGCGCCCGGAAGATGTCTCCGGTCTTCAGCCGTCGTCCACCGACGATTGGACGTTTGTGTGTCTCGTGGCCTCGCATCCAAGTGGATACGTGCATGCTGAGGCGATCAAGATCGTCGGTGCTGGCCCCTACGTCGATTCGCTGCCGTTCCTCTTTCTGCGTTTGGTTGATTGGGTTGACGAAGTAAGGCTCGCGGTGGAATTTCAAATTCGTGAGTGGCTTCGCCCAGAGTACGCGCAGATGTTCGTGAATTGCCTGCCGCTCGTGCGCCGATTGGAAGAGTCCACCCGTCTGAATCCGGCGTGCGTTGAGCAGATAGTCCGGTTTCTTAGGGGGCCTGCGTGCGGCGAAGCGGTTCGACGCGGATTGAAGTCGGAATCGCCGCTGATGCGTCGCGAGTGCTTCCAGTTAGCGGCTGGGAATCCCGCGTTTTCGCCTGAAGACGTGATCGAGGACGCCAGTAGAGACCGAGACGTACTTGTCCGCAAGTGGGCCTTCCTCTCGGCGGCGAAAATTGTTCCGCAAAACTGGCCCAGCCTTCGGGAGCGGGCAACTTCAGATTTATACTTCCCGATCCGGAGAATTGCATTGGAATCTATCGAGGCTGAGCCGAACGCAGAAGCATCGCGATTTTATCCATTCTTACTGGATCGGTCCGCGGCAATCCGCCGTTCATGCCAGGCACTGATCGGCACACGCTTCCGCGGATTGGCCACGGATTTCTACCGGTCCACTCTCGGAGATGCGCCAGCTCGCTCAATGGACATTTGCGTCGTGGGATTGGCAGAAACCGGCGATGGCAGCGACGCCTTCGCGATCGCGGAATTGTTCCAAGCCGTTCCTCCCGGAGCAGGTGCGCCGTTCTTCGCGCTCTCCGCGCATTGAAAAGCGACGACGATGTCGATTTGCTCGCACTGGTCGCGACGGATGTTCCTTCTGTTGCCCGTGAGGCTGGGGTCAGTCTGCTGATGCGTGACCGTACCATTATCCACGTTGTTTGGCAACAATCTCTCAAGAACCCCGATCCGCGAGTTTGGCTTCGGATACTGAAACTCGTCCAACGCGCTGGGAAGTGGGCTCAGATTCGCGTTTACTTGGATGCGGCGAAAATGGGCGACGAGCGCGTCTCAGCCTACGCGGCCGAACAACTTCAACGGTGGGTGGATCGATTCAATCGCAGTTTTGCGCAGCCGACAAGCAGCGAACGGAGGGACCTTGAGGAAAAATTCGAGGGCGTTCGAGGAGGATTACCATCGGGACTCGCCAATGAGCTTAGCTTCGTGCTCCGAACCTCTTGAGATAGCATGGCCTGCATGGCCCCATCCCTCATCGCGGCGCTTCCGCATGGCGTCGGTGTCGGGAAGTTGCACGTCCTTCGTCAGGCGGTAGGCCCACTCGACGAGCGCCGGATTGAGTTGGTAGCACTGACCCTCATCGGGCGACCGCGGCAA
>JBEKUT010000569.1:0-4217 GCA_049514735.1 Bryobacteraceae bacterium | reverse complement strand
CATCCGCGGGGTTCAGTTCGTTCACACGCTTCGGCAACTCGCCCAACGGAATCAGGCGCGCGTACGGAATATGGCCGATCTTCCATTCATGCGGCTCGCGAACGTCGATCAGCACGAACGGATCGCGGCGGTCGATCTTCGCCTTCACTTCCACGGGATCGATATCGCCCTCGCTAAACGCCGGCTCGGCCTTCACTTGCGGAATACCACAAAATTCCTGGTAATCGATCAGCTTCGTAATCGTCGGATGGTCCCCGCACACCGGACATTCCGGATTCCGGCGCAACTTCAACTCGCGGAAACGCATTCCCAATGCGTCGTACAGCATCAGACGTCCCACCAGCGGTTCGCCGATACCAAGTATCAACTTCACGGCCTCGGTGGCCTGAATCAGTCCGATCGTTCCCGGCAAAATTCCCAGCACCCCGCCCTCGGCGCAGCTCGGAACCAGGCCCGGGGGTGGCGGCTCCGGATACAGGCAGCGATAGCAGGGGCCGCCCTCGTACGCGAAAATCGTCGCCTGTCCTTCGAACCGAAAAATCGATCCGTACACATTCGGCTTCTTCAGCAGTACGCACGCATCGTTGACCAGATATCGCGTCGGAAAATTATCGGTGCCGTCGATCACCAGGTCGTAGTCTTTCAAAATGTCGAGAGCATTCTCACTCGTCAGCGCTGTATCGAATTTTTCGATCTTGAGATAAGGGTTAATATCCTGCATCGATTCCGCCGCCGAATCGAGCTTCTTCTTTCCGACATCCTTGGTCCCGTGAATCACCTGCCGCTGCAGGTTCGTGAAATCAACCACGTCGAAGTCCACCAGTCCGATGCGTCCAATGCCGGCGGCCGCGAGATACAAACCGAGCGGCGCGCCAAGTCCGCCGGTGCCGATCAAAACCACGCTCGCGTTCTTGAGTTTCAACTGCCCTTCCATCCCCACTTCGGGGATGATCAGGTGCCGGCTGTAGCGCAGGATCTCTTCTTTGCTCAGCGTGACCGGGGGCGCTTCCAGCCCCACCGATCCGCCCGCGATGCTCGGAACAATCGAGACCGTATCGCCATCTTTCAGAGGAGTGGCGTCCTTCTGGAGATAGCGAATATCGTCGTCGTTCACGTACACGTTGACGAAGCTGCGCAGCTTGCCTTGATCGTTGTAAAGGTGCCGTTTCAGATCGCCATATTGAGAAGTGAGCGCCGTCAAAATCTCGCCCACCGTCGAGCCGCTCAATTCCACCGAGTCTTTTTTGTCCACGTACTGCCGCAATGGCGTCGGGATCAGGATTTTAGCCATATCTCAATTCTTCCTTATCTGCCCGCGTCTGGTCCAGATCGGGGATGAAACTATTCGCGTGATCGAAACGGCCATTCTTGATGGACAGAATCACAAACGAATACCACGGGCACGAATTCTTCAAATCGGTTTCCGAAAAATATGCATCGCAATCGGGGTGCGAGTGAAAGATCCCAACCAGGTCCATGCCATGCGTCCGCGCTTCGCGGTCGGCGGCCAGCAGGTCTTCAGGTTTGATTTCGTAGCGCGCGCCCTGCGCGCCATCGTAGGCGTTCTCGATGGGAACGGCCAGGCTCACCAGTTTGTTATCGCCGTCCACGCGGCCCAGCATCGCTCCACAACATTCATTGGGAAAAGTGCTTTGGGCATGTTCGACCATCGCCGACCACGCCGTCTTCTCAATTTCAATCATGCCAGAACGGCTCGCTCAGATATTTGTAGGCACTGTCCGCCAGGATCGTGACAATCACGCCGCGCTCGCCGGCTTCGGCCATGCGCTTGCCGACTTCGCGCGCCGCGACCACGTTCGCTCCCGATGAGATTCCCACCAATAGGGCTTCATCGCGAGCCAGGCTGCGGACCATGTCGTACGCGTCTTCCGTCTCGAGCCAGATATTCTCGTCGGCGAGGTATTCATCGTAGATCGCGGGTACAATCGCGGTCGGCATGTGCTTCAAACCTTCAAGACCGTGGAATCCGGATGAAGGCTGCGCGGAGATGCATCGGATATTCGGGTTCTCTTTCTTGAGCCGCCGTGTGGTCCCCATGAAAGTTCCGCTGGTGCCCATGCAAGCTACAAAATGAGTGATCCGGCCTTCGGTCTGATTCAGGATCTCGACGCCCGTCCCGTCATAGTGCGCCATCCAGTTTGCGGGATTGCCGTACTGATCGGGATAAAAATACAACTCCGGATTGGCCGCATAAACTTCACGGCATTTTCGAATTGCGCCATCCGAACCCTCGCCAGGATCGGTGAGAATCAGCTCCGCGCCGTAAGCGTAAAGAATGTTTTTGCGCTCCTGCGTGGCGTTGGCGGGAAGGCAGAGCTTCACGCGATACCCTTTGTAAGCGCCGATCATCGCATACGCGATTCCAGTGTTTCCACTGGTGGCATCGAGCAGGATTTTGTCCGGCGTTAGTTTGCCGGACCGCTCGCCTTCGAGGATCATGTTAAGCCCGGCGCGATCTTTCACCGAACCGCCGGGATTGAAGAACTCGGCCTTCGCGAAGATCTCGATTCCAGGCAGATCCGCAGCCGCGTGTTCCAACCGGAGAAGGGGGGTATTCCCGATCTGGTCGAGTAGGCTGGTCGCGCCCGAAGAACGGACTTCGGGTGGTGCTAGGGTCGCGAATGGCATCGGGCCTTTCCTTGTGATTGTAGAGGATATGCCCTGTTCCCTGTCAACAAAGGGGAGTTTACGCGCATGCACTCTACTAGGATGCTTCGAGGCTTCCAGGGGACTCACCGGTCCATTGTAGGGGCTGGCACGGCTGTACGGCACAGACCGAAGGTACTGTTAGTTTGAAGATTCTCTACCCTGTAGCGTACCCGGCCATCCCCCTGTTACACTAGGATCGTATGGCTATCCCGAATGTGAAGCGTTTCCGGCCCTTCTGCCCCACCTGCAACGAGACTTTTACCGTCATGGCAGTTCTGCCGAAGGATGTCAACGTCGACAGTTACTTGACCGATGTCGTTTCCCGGCACGACCATAAAGCGTTCCAGGAATCCAAGCAGGCCCACACCAAGATCCGCGTCGGCCAACAGAAGCAGAAGAAAGCGAAGTAGTATTTCGTTTTTGAGGAATACGCGCAAAATGGGCCGCGACGCCCTCCGGCTGATCGCGGCCTCCTCGCTGGTATTTTGCGGACTCGCCGAAGCGCAGGCGCCCTCGCCGCCCGGTCAGTTAGACGCCAGCCCCGCGCTTTTCTCGGTCCTCGCCGCCATCAACGCCTCCGGCTACGACGCCGAAATCGCTTCCACCGCCAACAGTCCGTTGCGTCAGATGGTCCGAGCCGCGATGGCGTCCCGCAAGATCGATTCCCTCGACGATCTAAAACACTTCTTCGAACAGCATAAACAGAGAGATTGGAACGCAGAATTAAACCAATACATTAGTTTTGCGATGGTCGTCGACGGACCACCAAACTTTCACTATCGCGTTCCGGACAATGAAATCCCGCCCGATGCCGCCGCCCTCGGCGGACTGGAATTGATCCTGCCCAAGTTCTACCAGGAAGCCGGCCTCGAAGGTCTTTGGAACAAAGCCCAACCGTTCTACGACCGCGAAATCGAAAAATATCACCTTCCCATCTCACGCGCGTTACTCGAAGTGAACGGATATTTGCGCAACGCCACCAGCGGTTATCTAGGCCGCCGTTTTCAGATCTACATCGATCTGCTCGGCGCGCCTAATCAGGTGCAATCGCGCAGTTACAAGGACGACTACTTCATTGTCATAACGCCGTCGCTGGAACCTCAGGCCGACCGCATTCGCCACGCCTACCTGCATTACCTGCTCGACCCGTTGGCGATGAAATATTCCGAGAACCTGCGGCGCAAGAGCATCATGTCCGATTATGCCGCGCCCGCCCCCGCGCTCGAAGACGCCTACAAAGACGACTTCATTCTTCTGGCGACGGAGTGCTTCATCAAAGCGGTGGAAAGCAGGCTCGCTCCGGCCGGCCAGCGTCAGGCGATCGTCGACCAGGCGCTGAGCGAGGGCTTCGTCATGACGCCCGTCTTTGCCGAAGGATTGGCGGTGTACGAAAAACAGCAGGAATCGATGAGGCTGTATTTCCCCGACATCGTGGAAGCGATCGATCTTCAGAAAGAAGCGAAGCGTCTGGATAAAGTGCAGTTCGTGAGCACGCGGGCCGTTCGCACGGTCAAGACGGTGGCGCCGCCGGCCGCGGAACCGTCGAA
>JBEKUT010000568.1:0-4232 GCA_049514735.1 Bryobacteraceae bacterium | reverse complement strand
CGGTATCTTTACGGTTTGCAGACCGTCGAGCGTTAAGAGCTCGACCTCGGTTCCCAGCGCCGCCTGCGCGACGTTAATCGGCACCGTGCAGTGCAAATCGTCGCCCTGGCGCTCGAAGATCAGATGTTCCTTGATCCGCACGACCACGATCTATCGACGAATGAACTTACCCAAAACTGCGCACGCATGTTTCGGTTCATAATTCGCCTCGGCATTTATCGGCGGCTCTAAATAATCTTTACCGGGGCAGGTTCGGCGTTGAAACAAACCCGAGCTGTTGCGATTCGGGCGTGTGCGCCCTTCCTGCCATCCTGCGACGCCACTCCAGGGCTTTTTCAGGTTTCTGCCACCGGGCATAGAGTTCGACAATCCTATCGCCGCCCGCCGGAACGGGCCGTCCGAAAGCCACCGATATTTTTTGCAATTGCTCATAAGCCGACAAAAGCAGAGGTTCGGCTTCGCCATACTTGCCTTGCGCGGACAGGGCGGCACCGAGCAAGCTTTGGGTTTCGTATCGATCGATCGCTTGCGGTTGCGACTTCTCCCAAATAGTCCACGACTGCTGCAGCAGGCTCGCGGCCTCGCCGAAGCGCTTTTGCTCCAGACGCACGCGGCCCACTGATTCCATCGCCAGAGCGGTGATCGGTTTGTCACGGCCGAATTTATGAAGGCGAGCTTCCAGAACCTGTTCGTAAATCTGCGAAGCTTTGGCGTAGTCGTGTTCGTCCTCGTAAAGCTTGGCATAATCATCGAACCACACAGGAACCTCACCGGCGCCGCTCTTCTCTTCTCCCATTACCTTCTGATACATTACCGCGGCATCGCGATCCCGGCCCTCGGCATGACGAAGGGAGGCCAATTCGGCCAGGACGCGCAAGCTGTCAGGGTTGTCCGGCCACAGTGTCTTACGCAGCGCTTGTGCGGAGGTCAGCATGGACTCGGCTTCCTTGTACCTGCCCTCTTCTTTATAGATTCGGCCGAGACTGCACATCGTTTTTAGCGTGTTGGGATGCTCGGGGCCAAACAACTGCTTGGCCGCTTCCAGGACCCGGCTCAGTAACGCTTCACTATCCTTGATTCGGCCTTCGTATTCGTACACCAGGGCGAGATTGTTTTTTGCCACCAGCGTGTAAAACCATCGATCGCCAGCCACCCGACGTTGGTTTTCGACCACATCGGCGAGCATCGACTCGGCTTCGAACAATCTCCGTTGATTCCTGTAAATCAACCCAAGGCTGGTTTTGACCTCGAGTAGAAGGCTCTCGTCGCGGTTTGATTGTTTGCCGGCGTCGAGAATCCTCTGGTAGATCCGCTCCGCTGCATCGTCTTTGCCCCCGATTTGTTGAGCCGTGGCCATGTTCTCCATCGCGCTCAGGGTCGCGGAGTCGTTGGGGCCGGCGAGTGCGATAGATAGACTGTCGGCGTCGGCGGCAGTTTTTTCGGCAAGGCTGTATTTTCCAAGCTGCAAATGGAGGTCCGAGAGGTTCTCCAGCGATGAAACGATGCCCGGGCTAGGTTTCGGCAGACCGCGATACAACTCGACCGCCTTTTCAAGATGAATCTGCGCCTCCGAGTAAAGGCCAAGCGATTTATAGGCACTCCCAATAGCATCGCGAATCCCGGCCTCCACCTCCGGGCGTCCACCGAATTTCCCTTGAATGCGCGCGGCCGCGCGATCCAGTACGGCGCGAACCTTCAGATCCGGACCGTTGCTGCTCTCGCTTTCCATATTGGCGCTGCCGAGCAAATCGCCGGTGAGAAAGTCGCTGGTCGCCTTTGCAATTCCTGCCTCGGCGTCGGCGCGTTCTTTCTCTCCCAGCGCCGTACGTTCAGCTTTCGTGGCGCGCCAGGCTTCCATGGTGCTCGCGACAATTCCCCCGATCAGAACAAGCAGGACCGCTGCCGCCGCAAAGATCCCGGCCTTGTGACGCGCCGCAAACTTGCGTGTCCGGTAGATTCGTCCCGGAGGGCTCGCAATCACTGGATGATCGTCGAGGTGCCGCTCAATGTCGGCCGCCAGTTCCGACACAGACGAATAACGGCGCTGGCGATCCTTCTCGAGCGCTTTGACGACGATCCAGTCCAGGTCGCCCGCCAGTTCCCGGCGCAACGCAGCGGAGCTTGTGCCACGGCGCGTCGAGATCTTCGCGGCGCCCGCGCCAAGTTGCGTCAGTTTGGACGTAAGAGTCGGGGCGTCTTCCTCCTGGATAACACGGAGCCACTCGGCGGCGCCCGCGCGGCGCAGGGAAACGATGTCGAACGGAAGCGCCCCCACCAGCAACTCGTAAAGTACGACACCCAGCGAGTACACATCCGCGCGGGTGTCGACGTCGTTGCTCGCCAGGTCCGCCTGCTCCGGGCTCATATACTCTGGCGTGCCGATAAACTGACCAAGCTGCGTGAAACACGTGTGCTCCGCAAGGCGCTGATCGATTGCCTTGGCGATGCCGAAATCGATCACCTTGGGAATCGGTTTTCCATCCTGTAGGGCAACGAGAATGTTGGACGGCTTCACGTCGCGATGGATCACGCCTTTCTGGTGGGCGTGTTGCACAGCCTGGCAAACCGGCAGAAAAAGCTCCAGGCGCCCTTGCGTCGTCATCATGCGCCGGTCGCAATACTCGGTGATGGGCAGCCCGTCCACGTACTCCATCGCAAAGAACGGCCGCCCCTTCGCACTGGTCCCGGCCTCGAACACCCGCGCAATGTTGGGATGGTCCATGAGCGCGAGCGCTTGCCGCTCGCTTTCGAATCGGGCTAAAACCTGTTTGGTATCCATACCCAGCTTGACGACCTTCACGGCAACCTGCCGGTGAATGAGGTGGGTTTGCTCTGCCAGGTACACGGCGCCCATGCCGCCTACTGCGATCAGGCGGAGAAGACGGTAAGACCCGAATCGATCCTCATTGAGATCCTTGGCTGAATTCAAATCCTCGGCTGAGATGGAAACGCCGCGCTCCATGGGGCCGGTTTCGGCCGATTCCAGCGCGCCCAGGAACAGGCATTCCGCGCACAAGTCCGCCGGGTCGCCGGATTCGATGACCGCTCCGCAACGGGGGCATCGCGTCATTTCAATTACCTCACTGCCCAGTTATTAGGAAAAAGAGTACGAAGGTTACAACTACTCCCTCCGTAGAGCACGCACCAGGTAGCGAATTTCGTCGTCGACCTGGTCTGTCTCAGCGACTGTATTAGCGATCTCGGACCGGAATAGATCGCGGTATCGCTTTCGCAAACGGTGAACGGCAACTTTAAGAGCGCCTTCCGTGGTGTTCGACCTGGCTGCCGCGTCCACGTACGAGGCGCTTTCGTCGTGCACCAGGAAACCTTTCAAAGAATCGAATTGTTCCCCTTTCCCCTCGTCCACAAGTTCCTGTTTGAGTTGATTCAGGACGCGGTCTAAAAGTGTAAGCGCCCATTGGCGTTCGAAGATTTTCTCGGGCGTCTCGGAGTGCGCGGGCTCCCGCATGTAGAACTCCTCACCACGGCGGATGTCGAATGGGATTGGAGGAAGCGCTCCGCCGCGTTTTTGAGCATGATCGCGGTCCGCCTCATCGGCCAGAAAGAACTTCAACGAAGAAAGCAGGAAGGCTCGAAATCTTCCTCTATTCGCATCGGCCCGGTCGAGATAGTGTTTTTCCAGGATTCGCGCGAAAAATGCCTGAGTCAAATCTTGCGATCTCTCAACAGAATGGCCCGAGCGGCGGACGTAAGCGTAAAGCGGATACCAATATGTTTCGCAGAGCGCCGACAAAGCCTCCGAGCTCTCAGGACCGGCAGGTCCGCCAGCCGATATTACCAGAGTCCACTGCGTAGTCGGGAATCTTACCGAAGGCGACATGCCGATTTAGATCGTTCCCGATCATAACATGACGTGCTCGACTTAGCTTATTTGGGCTATGAGTTGTAACTTCTCAAGTCTGTTTCCTTATACCATCAAGGAGCGAGCCATGAGAATCAAAACCCATCTAGTAAATGGCCAGCGTGCGGTCACCCCAGAATGGACGTTTATCGGAGTTTATCGGCGGCCATACATTCGACCGCGCCTAAACAAAATAATCTTTGACGCGATCGAAAATTCCCTTTTCGTGCGGCTCGTTTTCCACCGGGAGCGTTTCGCGAAGCTGCTCGAACAGCTTCTTCTGCTCGCGTGTGAGCTTGACCGGCACTTTGACGTTGACGTTGACGAAGAGGTCGCCGCGTCCGCTGGCCTGTAGCCGCGGAACGCCCAG
>JBEKUT010000567.1:0-4246 GCA_049514735.1 Bryobacteraceae bacterium | reverse complement strand
GTCCTTGCCAATCCCATCGCTGGAACCCACGCTCGGTCGGCTACATGCTGAACAGGCAATTTACATGGTGAACTCCTTTCAGTTCACAAGATCAGCCAGGCTTATCCTGGCATACTGACCGGCAGGGAGCGGTCGCCTGTGAGACCGTTGCAGAGCCGCGAGGGTTACCGAGCGCAGGGTGCCGATTATTTCAGGACCCTGCCGGCCACGGCTCGGAACGGGTACAATTTAGTTCCATGAGCGAACTTGTCCTGACCAGCCTGGACGGCGATATTGGCGTGATTACCATCAACAATCCGCCAGTGAACGCATTGAGTCCCGGGGTCCCCGAAGGCATCGAAGCCGGCATCGAGCAATTTGAGAACGACAATTCCGTCAAGGCCATCGTCATCGTCGGAGGCGGCCGCACTTTTATCGCAGGCGCGGATATTCGTGAGTTCGGAAAACTCACCGCGGGCGGCAATAAGGAACGCGGACCCGGTCTGAACCCCATTCTGGACCGCCTTGAGGCTTCGACAAAACCCGTGATCGCGGCCATCCATGGCGCCGCGCTGGGCGGCGGCCTGGAGACGGCCATGGCGTGCCACTATCGCGTGGCGGTTGCAGCAGCGCAGATCGGCCAACCGGAGGTGAAGCTCGGCATCATTCCGGGAGCGGGCGGCACGCAACGGCTGCCGCGGCTGGCGGGAATCGCAAAGGCGGTTGAGATGTGCGCCGGGGGCGATCCCATCGGCGCCGCGGATGCGCAGCGGCATGGCATCATCGACAAAATCATTTCGGGCGATTTGCTCGCGGGGGCGATCAAATTCATTCACGATCTGGAATCGCGCGGCGAACTGGAGCCGCGGCGCACGCGAGACCGCGATGCGAAGCTCGGGACTCAGGAAGAGAATGCGCCGATTTTCGCGGCGGCGCGCGAAACCGCCAAGAAGAAACAGCGTAATCTGATAGCCCCGCAAGCCGCGATCGATGCCGTCGAAGCCGCCGCTTCCCTGCCCTTCGATGAAGGTGTGCGGCGGGAAAGCGCGCTCTTCCAGGAGTGTCTCTTCTCGGAACAATCGAAGGCCCTCATCCACGTTTTCTTTGGCGAGCGCGAGGTGGCCAAAATCCCCGACGTGCCCAAGGAAACGCCGCAGATTTCGATTCGAAAAGCCGCGGTGGTGGGCGCTGGAACCATGGGCGGCGGCATCGCGATGAACTTCGTAAACGCCGGCATTCCAGTGCTGCTGAAGGAGGCGGATCAGGAGGCGCTCGACCGTGGGCTCGCGACCATCCGCAGGAACTACGCGCATTCCGTCGCAAGAGGGCGTTTTCCGCAGGACGTGATGGACCAGCGCATGGCGCTGATCGTACCCACGCTGACCTACGACGGATTCCAGGACGTCAACATCGTAGTGGAAGCGGTGTTCGAGGGGATGGCGTTTAAGAAGCAGGTCTTCACAGAACTGGATGCGGTTGTCAGTCCCGGGACGATTCTCGCCACGAATACATCGACGCTGGATATCGATGAAATCGCTTCTGCCACCGTACTACGCAGCATGGTGATCGGGACGCACTTTTTCAGTCCGGCGAACGTGATGCGGCTGCTCGAGATCGTGCGCGGCAAGGACACTTCGAAGGAAGTCATTGCGACGTGCATGTCGCTGGCTAAGAGGCTAGGAAAGCTGGGCGTGCTGGTGGGCAATTGCCGCGGTTTCGTGGGCAATCGCATGTTCGGGCCGTACCGGCGCGAGGCACAGTTCTTAGTGGAAGAGGGCGCTTCGCCGCAACAGGTCGATCAGGCGCTCTACAATCTCGGCATGGCCATGGGACCGCTTGCCACGGGCGATCTGGCTGGTCTCGACGTCGGCTGGCGGATTCGAAAAGAGTACGGCGAGACGCAGGATCACTCGGTGCGTCAACCGCTGATTGAAGACCGGCTGTGCGAGATGGGACATTACGGACAGAAGACCGGCGCCGGCTGGTACAAGTATGACGAGAATCGCAAGCCGCAGGCCGACGCCGACGTTGAGGCGCTGATCGCACAGTGCCGCACGGAAAGCGGCGTGGCTCAACGGCAGGTTAGCAACGAAGAGATTATCGAGAGAACGATTTACGCCCTGGTCAACGAAGGCGCGCGCATTCTCGAAGAAGGCTACGCGTACCGCTCCGTCGATATCGATATGATTTACGTCACCGGCTACGGATTCCCGGCCTATCGCGGCGGACCCATGTGGTACGCCGATTCCGTTGGGCTGGCCAATGTGTACCGGCGCATCTGCCAGTTCGAAGCGCAGCATGGAAGCCTTTGGACGCCGGCTCCGCTGCTGAAGCAATTGGCGGAACGAGGCGGAAAATTCGCGGATTTTTCGAGAACCGCAACGGCTCGCGCTAAGGGTGGTGAGGCTTGAGAGAAGCGGTTGTCGTCGCCAGTTCGCGGACGGCGCTCGCAAAATCTTTTCGAGGATCGTTCAACCTGACGCGGCCGGAGGATCTCGCGGCCCATTGCATCCGCGACGTTCTTCGTAAGACTCCGCAACTCGATCCGGCCGAGATCGGCGATGTGATTCTTGGCTGCGCGCAGCCGCACGGTCCACAAGGCTCCAACGTCGCGCGAGTAGCGGCAGTGCTGGCCGGGCTTCCTGTGACGGTGCCGGCCACCACGGTGAATCGCTTCTGTTCTTCGGGTCTGCAAGCGATCGCGATGGCGGCGCACGAGATTGTCGCCGAGGGAGTGGACGCTGCCATCGGCGGTGGCGTGGAGAGCATCACCATGACGCCGCGCAATTCCGATCCGCATCCCTGCGTAGAAGAAAAGATGCCTGGCATCTACATGGTGATGGGCGATACGGCGGAGGTGGTCGCGAAGAGGTATCGCATCAGCCGCGAAGCGCAGGACGAGTATTCGTTATTGAGCCAGCAGCGGACCGCGCGGGCGCAGCGCGAGGGCTTCTTCGCGGACGAGATCGCGCCGCTGAAGGCGATGCGCGCCACGCTCGACAAGAAGACCGGCGCGGTGATCGCGAAGGAAGAAGTTTGCGCCGATAAGGACGAATGCAATCGGCCGGATACGACGCTCGAAGCGCTGCTCGCGCTGAAGCCTCATTTCGATCCGGCGAGCGGTCATGGATCGGTGACGGCCGGCAATGCGTCGCAGCTTTCCGATGGTGCATCGGCTACGCTGCTGATGTCGCGGACGCACGCGGACCAGCTTGGGATCCCGTATAAATTGATCTTTCGCGGATTTGCCGTGGCTGGCTGTCAGCCGGATGAAATGGGCATCGGACCGGTGTTCGCCGTGCCGAAACTGCTGGGTCGCTTCGGCCTGCAAGTGGATGACATCGATCTTTGGGAATTGAATGAAGCGTTCGCCGTTCAGGTGATCTATTGCCGGGACCGTTTGGGGATCGATCCGGAGAAACTCAACGTGAACGGCGGGTCTATTTCGATTGGGCATCCGTTCGGCATGACAGGATCGCGGATGACGGGGACGCTGGCGAACGAGATGGCTCGGCGGAAGGCGAAGTTCGGAGTCGTAACGATGTGTATTGGGGGTGGGCAAGGGGCGGCCGCGCTGTTTGAAGGCACTGCCTGAGGTTATACTTCACACGTCATGGATGGCCTGCGACCGGACGAGCGCGTAACGCGGTCGTCAGGTGAAATAGAATGTGGACATGCAGGCCCGGCTAGTTGCATCGGCGCTCATCGTGGCGACTTGCGGATTCTTCTTGGAAACGAAGCTGCTCGCGCCAGAAGAATTGAAAAAGCGCGTCAGCATGGTCAGTATTGCGACATTCCCGGATTACCCAATCGCCCGGCGGACAGCGGACTTTCTGTTGGGCTCAGGCGGGAAAGATGGTCTTTTTTGGTTGCGCGGCCGCGACCAATTGGGGAGACGTTGGCGCGTCATCCTGAACGATGCTGTCCGCCGCGCTTGGAGCAGTGACGTGAATGGCTCGCGCACCTATTATTTCGCTGGCTACACGGGTGCGACGGGTAGCGCTCCCGAAACCTGGATACTCGCACTCTCCTTCGACGAACACCATTCGCCCGTACCTTTCTTCGTCACTACTCATGGTGGTTACGACAAGCAGGGAATCGAGGACGTTCTCAACCTGGACGGCACGGGACCACAACTGCTCCAGCAGGATTACTGGGGCAACATCAGCGACGATCCCGGATACTATGTAACAACGCTGTATGAACAACGAGGATGTTATTGGTACCGGTCAGACGGGCTTCATGGTTCGCATACATTCCCTACCTT
>JBEKUT010000566.1:0-4306 GCA_049514735.1 Bryobacteraceae bacterium | reverse complement strand
TTTCACCAGTCGCGGGATAATCTCGATGTGCCAGTGATAGTGGAGCATGGGGCCTTCCTGCACCGGGCCAGTGTGGATCACAAAATTATAGGCCGGCTTTTCGAGCGACTTCTCGATTTTGCGCACCGTGGCGCGCACGGCCCACGCGAGATTCTGCAGCAAGTGCGCTTCGGACGTTTCGAAATGCGAGCTGTGGCGTTTGGGAATGATCCAGGTTTCGAAAGGAAACCGCGGCGCATAGGGCGAGATCACCTGGATCTCGTCGGTTTCGAGTACCACGCGAGTTCCCGATTCCGTCTCCTCCTGGACGATGTCGCAGAAGACGCAGCGTTCGCGGAACGTGAAATAGCGCTGGCCGCCGTCAATCTCTTCCTGCACGCGCTTGGGCACCACGGGAAGCGCGATCAACTGCGAGTGCGTATGTTCCAGAGACGCGCCAGCCGCTTCGCCGTGATTCTTGAACAACAGAATATAGCGCAGACGATGATCGCGTTTGAGGTCGACCACGCGGTCGCGAAAGGACCAGAAGAGGTCTTCGATGCGTTTTTCCGGCAGATCGCCGAGAGAGATCTTGTGCTCCGGAGTTTCGATGATTACCTCATGAGCGCCGATGCCGTTCATCTTGTCGTAAATGCCGTCGCCCTGGCGGTTGAGATGCCCTTCCACGCGAAGCGCGGGAAATTTGTTGGGGACCACTCGAAGCTGCCAAGGTCCGCCGTTGCTGCGATAGGAGAGAACTTCGGGTGGAGTACGGTCCTCGTTTCCGGGGCAGAAGGGGCAGACGCCGCCTCCTTTAGGTAGGACCTGTTCGCGAATGAAATCGGTTGGACGTTTCGCCCGTTCGGTTGAGATGATCACCCAACGTCCCGTCACGGGGTCTTTACGAAGCTCTGGCAAATGGATGTCCCCAAGGGTTCAAATCAAACCATGAAGCGCTAATTATAGCGCTAGCGGTGCGGGTAAGTTGGTTGGCAGACAAGACTGGTGGTTTGCCGGACGCGGCAGACCACAAAAACCGATGGTCTTGCCCTACCAGCCGATGGTCTGCCCTGCTCAAGAAGGATCGCGGAAGGCGTTGCGCAGGTGAGTTACCGATGGCGGCGCGCCGAAAACGACGTTCACTACATCGAAACGCACCTTGCTCCAGGGCACTTCGGCGTGACGGGCGAACTCGTGCGCGGCGCGGATAATGCGCCATCTTTTCTCGGGGCCGATGGCGCGGTCCGGCGATCCGAACTCTTCGCTCTGGCGCGATTTGACTTCGATAAACACAAGATTATCGCGATCCCACCCAACCAGGTCGATTTCGCCCGCCCCGGTGTTCAGACGATAGTTGCGCGCCACGATGACGATCCCAGCGCGTTGCAGGAAGCGGTGTGCGATGTCTTCTCCACGGCGTCCGCGCGCATGTTCGGGCGTCATGTGCCGCTTGCGGCCATGCTGGCGAAGGCCGTCGGCGAATCTATAAAGGAGGCCCAACACGCTAAAACACCCCCAGGGACTAGATCGGACCGCCGGCCGATTACTTTATGGCCGCGAACTCGAAATCCATTACCTTGCCGCGAACCACGTAGCAGAGATAATACTCCCAAAAACGGCGGAAGCGGCGCGAGTGGTTGACCAGGAATTCGAAACCCAACCATCGCCACAGCGCTAGTAGCTTCACGCGGACGGAAATCTCACGGAATCGGCAGGCGCTGTAGTATCCGAAGCCGGCGTTGTCCTCGCCGAAATAACGGAACGAAAAGCTATTGAGATGCCAGCGATGCGTGGGATCGCAGAATGAGCTGAAGTCGGTATAATGCGGCGTCGCCAAAACGAGGCTCCCTCCCGGCCGCAGGACGCGATGGAATTCTTCCATGGCCCGGATGACGTCGGAAACGTGCTCGATCACATGAATGGCGCGCACGGAATCGAAAGAGTTGTCGCGAAATGGATAGGGGAAATGATCCAGCTCGCACAACACGTCGGCCTTTGTGCGGGGATTGCGGTCGATCCCGATAGATCCTGGAAACTTGTTGATGCCGCAGCCCACGTCGAGCACACGTGGAGCGGGCTGCTCGGGAGGGGGCATTTTTTCAGTGTAGCGGGTCGATCGGACCCCGGCCTTTACTCGCCGTGCAGAGCGTTCTTGACGCGGATCCTGGTCACCCGCACCTCCGCTTTTTCCGCTTCCGCATATTGTTCCAGTGCGCGGCAAACCGACGCGTAACCCTGCAATAAACCGATCCATCGCGTATCGTCGGGCGGCATCGTCTTCTCTCGAAGGGCGATTGCATTCCTGTAGGCCGTAGCCGACTCTTCATAGCGTTTCTCGTGGCGATACACTTCCGCGAGATTGCCAATGGTCAGAGCTGCACTGATGTGGCCGGGACCAAACATCTGTTCATAGATTGTGAGCGCCCTCGCCAAATGAACCTCAGCTTCGTTCTGGCGGCCCATGGCGCTGTACATCGAGCCCAGATTATGAAAATCGCGCGCTACGGCCGCACTGCGTTCGCCGAAAATCTTCACGTCAACCGCGAGGGCCTGGCGATAAAGATCTTCCGCCTCCTTGAACTTGTGCTTCGCCGCGTAGACCGTCGCGATATTAGCCAGGATCGACGCAACATCGGCGTGTTCCGGCCCCACGGTTCGCTCCATGATCGAGCGCGCGCGCAGCAGAAGCGGCAGAGCGTCCTTGTAATTCTCCTGCGCGATGTAGACCTCCGCCATGTTATTCAACAGGGACGCAATGGAGGGATGATCGCGCCCTAGCGTTTTTTCCGTTTCCGCGAGCGCTTCACTGTAAGACGCTTCCGCCTCGCTAAGATTGCCCGCATGGCGGAGCGCCGTTGCGAGAGCGTTCAGCGTCTCGACGCACTGCGGATGACTCTTGCCCAGAGTGGACGCGCAAATATCAAAACCGCGGCGCAGTACCGGCTCCGCGTCCGCATAGCGCGATTGGAGCTCATACACGTGACCCAGAAATCCCAGGCTATTCGATACCGCGGCGCTCTGTGGCCCAAGATGCGCGGTTTGGGTTTCCAGGGCTTTGCGGATCAACGCCTCGGATTCCGAGTATTGGCCCAGCGCGCCGCGAACCAGTGCCAGCCCATTGACGCTTCGAATCAGCACCGGATCGTATTCCGGAAGAGCCTTCTCGCCGAGCCGCATGGCCCTGGTATACAGAAGATCGGCATCCTGGTAGCGGCCCATTTGGTAACACAGTGTTCCATAGTTGCTTAAGGCGGCGATGAACTGCGGGTTGGCCGAATTATCGGTGAGGTCGAATATCTCGACGGCGCGGCGGTAAGCCCGGTCTGCATCGGCGAATTTACCGAGCCGGTAATCGGCCCCTCCAAGGTTGTTATAAACCGCCGCTGTTGCGGGGCTGTCCGCCGGAAAGTATTTCGACTCGATCGCAATCGCGTATTCGAACTGCGTCGCCGCATCGGCATACTTCGCCTCCTCGTTAAATATCAGCCCGAGGTCGTTCGCACTGGTCGCCACCGCTTCGTTGGGATTCGGCCCAGCGAGTGCCAGAGCCTCGCGTCCGAGTGCTTCGGCATCGCGAAACCTGGCGGCGCGAAACGCAGCGGTCGCTTCGGCGCGTTTCGCGGCCCAGGCTTGTAACGAAAACTGCGCCGCCGCTATTCCTGGCTGCATGAAGGCGGCGAAAACAAACACGGCGGGCGTAACTGTTCTCCACATGGACTGCGAGGCTCCGCCTGTTGCGATTGCATTTCCCGGACTTAGCCGCAAATCGAACGAATTGCAAGCAGCTCCCGCGACAAGATGGGCAAGTTTTGTTCGTTATCGGCCAGACGCTGTTCGCCAGCGATCAGTCTGAAAACCTAACGAAACATTGGCCCTCGCGTCTATCCCTGCAATGCTGCTGAACGCTGTTTGTGTGCCTTGATTTTAAGACGTTTTTAGCGGGCCCGTAGTATCATTCCTGTGTCCACCTTGACAGCCGTCACATGATGTCCCGCGACGAGATTCTCGACCGGCTCCGTGAAAGGATTGTCGCGTACGCGGCATCCAGAATACAGAGGGACGCCGCCCAGGATATCGCGCAGGAAGTTCTGATTGTGATCCATGAAAAATACGGTCACCTAGAGAGCCTGGAAGACCTGGTGCCGTTGGCGTTCGAGATCCTGCGCTTCAAAATGGGGGCGTCGCGCCGCAAGGCCGTGCGCCGCGGCGAATACAATCGGGTTTCGGTGGAGGATATCCAACTCCCCGATCCGCGTCTCGATCCCGCGGAGGATGCCGAGCGCCGCGAGATGCGCGAACGTCTGATTCAGGCGGTGGGAAAGTTGGG
>JBEKUT010000565.1:0-4354 GCA_049514735.1 Bryobacteraceae bacterium | reverse complement strand
GTTTAAAGATCCGAAGCTCCGCACTCTAACTTATCCGGCGGTTGACGCTCGCGCCGTGCGCGATCTGCTGGTTGACCCGAAAGTCGGAAGGTTTCCAGAGGGGAACGTCCAACTGATCACAAACGAAGAAGCCACAGTCGCCCGCATTCGCGAGGAGATTGGCTGGCTGCGTCAGAAAACGAAGCCCGAGGATTTAGTTCTCGTCTATTTCGCCAGTCACGGTCTGCCACGCGACGAGGATCCGAACGGAGTCAGTTATATCGCCGTGAACGATTCAACGCTAACAAATGCCGCGACGCGCTATGCGACCTCAATTCAGATGATCGATCTCGTCAACACCTTGACGCGAGAACTGCAGGCGCTACGCGTTGTTCTGATCCTCGACACGTGTTACAGCGGCGATGCGACAACGCTCGGTCAACAGCCCATCGCTGTGAGTCAATTGGCCTCGTTCAGCGAAAGTCTCCGGCTCTTTCAGTCTGGCGCAGGGAGAGTCGTACTCACAGCCGCATCGGCCGATCAACTTTCCTACGAGAGCGCTAAGTTGAAGCACGGTTATTTCACCCACTTTCTGCTTCAGACACTCAAAAAGAGCTCGGGGCAGGCGACAATCGGGGAGATCTTCAAGGACGTTAAGGCCAACACGGAGAATGCAGTTCAATGCGACCTGCGGCAAAAACAAACACCGCAGATGATTGCGGGCTCAACCGCCGCTGGAATGGTTCTTGGAGTCCGTCCGGATATTGGTTGGATTTTGAGTTTCCTGGTTTTGCCGCCCGAATTTTGAGGGCCAGCGCAGTGGCCCCCAGCCCTCCATGAATCGCATCTGGATCTCCCGCGACAGCCCCATCCCCGTCCGCGAACAGCTTAGCGCGCAACTGCTATTCGCAATTCTCAGCCGCCGCCTCGCCCCCGCCGAGCGCTTGCCCAGCGTCCGGGATCTCGCGCGGCGGGTCAAGGTGCATCCGAACACCGTGAGCGCGGCGTACCAGGATCTCGCCGCCCGCGGGTGGGTTCAACGCAAGGCTGGATCGGGCGTCTTCGTCTGCGACATCGGGCGTCAGGGCAACGCGGCGGAGATCGATACATTTGTACAGGCGTGGATCGAGGACGCGCTGGGCCACGGTTTTTCGTTCGAAGCACTCGAAGCGGCGTTCGAAAAAGCTCGCAAACGGTTCGGCGCAAAACAAGAGCCCCGGAAGATGCTCGTGGTTCATCCCGACCGCAACTTCGCCGGCATACTCGCGGCCGAGATTCAGGAAGCGCTCGGACGCACCGTGCCGCATTCGAGTGTGGAAGATGCGGCGAAGGAACCAGCGTTCGAAACGACGCTGCTGTTGACCACCGCATCCGCTGAAGCGGCGGTTTCGCAACTGCGAGCGGAAGGCCACCGGCTGATCCCGCTGCGGTCTATCGACGAGCTACTCAGTGGAGTGGCGCGTCCCGACAAGCCAGTACTGGTCGGAATCGTTTCCCGTTCGGAGTCGGTTTTGAAGTGGGCGTCGCTGCTGATTCCGGCGTTGGGATTGGTGGGCAGCGACCTGCTAAAACGCAATCCGGAACAGAGCAAATGGCGCCAGGGTCTCGGCGCTTGCGATCTTATTGCGGCCGATATCTTGGCCGCGCGGGAACTGCCGAAAAGCATCCGTCCTATTGTGCTGCGGCTGATTCCGGAATCGTTCTTTCAAGAACTCGGGGTGTTGTGAAGTGTCTTGTGACAGCTGAAAAAGTGTAACAACGTACCGGCTTCATCGCCGATTCCGCCCACATACTGCTGGCATGACAACAAACTTGTGGGTTTCAGTAACGCTCTTAGCCATAGCTGGCTTGGGCACGAGCCAAGCCGCCGAGAAAATTCGCTTCGACGAAATACCAACCCGTCTCGCACCGTTTGGAACAGTCCTCGCGTACCGCGGTTTCAACGTAACCACGCTCGACGGCAAACAACATCGTGGTCGAAGACTGCTTCTCCAATCCGATCATGTGCGGATCTTCGACCGGAAGAACCACTGGGAGGATTTATCCAGTGACGAAATCGCGCGCATCGAGATTAACCAACACGGACGCTTCATCCATCATGTCGTGGAAAACGCGCCCCTTCCGGTGCTCCCGATCATTGGCTGCTTGGAGACCAATACCGGCTACTGCATTCTAGGAATAGGTCTCGTCCCGATTTTCTTGGCCGAAGTAGCCGTAACCACACCCTTCTTCCTAGCCGCCGACAGCATCGCATTTTTCATCCCGCCAAAAGTCTACGAGATCGTCCATTGACGCCGCCCCATGGTAAATTCGAAACGTGCGGTTGCTCGTCATCGACGACGACGTGGAATTGTGCTCGCTGCTCAAGGAGTATCTGCAACGAGAGGATTACAACGTCAAGACGGTACATGACGGCCGGCACGGCCTCGAAGAAGCGCTCAAGGGCGGCTACGACCTCATCATTCTGGACGTAATGCTGCCCGGCATCGATGGCTTCGAAATACTAAAGAGGCTGCGCCAGCAAGCGCGCACGCCGGTATTGATGCTGACCGCGCGCGGCGAGGACGTCGACCGCATCGTCGGCCTCGAACTGGGCGCGGACGATTATCTCGCGAAGCCGTTTAACCCGCGCGAGCTTCTGGCCCGCATCAAGGCGATTCTGCGGCGTTCCGAAGGCACCGTAAATCGCGGACGCATAGAAGTGAACGGCGTGGCGCTCGATCCTGCAACGCGTCAGGTCCACACCGATGGACAGCCCATCGAATTGACCACGCTCGAGTTCGACATCCTGGAACAACTCATGCGCTCGGCCGGCCGCGAGCTTTCGCGGGATGCCTTAATGGAGAGCCTGTACGGCCGCAAGGCCACTCCTTTCGACCGCTCCATCGACATGCACGTCAGCCATCTTCGTAAGAAAATCGCCGGCAATCGCATCAAGACCATTCGCGGCGTCGGATATCAATTCGTACGTTCGTCCGAAGAAGGGGCGCCAGCGTGAGCCTGTTTGCAAAAATCCTGCTGTGGTTCTTCGCCACCGCCGTGATCACGATGACCGCGGTGGTGATCACCACGGCGCTCACATTCACGGCGCCCGAAGACCGGCAATCGCCGTTCACGATGATGATGAACGCACGTCTCGAAGGCGCTATCTTCGCGTACGAACATGGAGGGCCGGCGCGGCTGGCGGACTCGCTCGAACGGTTCGCGCACGCGACTGGCGCGCAGGCCATCGTAACCGATGCGCAAGGGAAAGACCTGGTAAACGGGCAGGATCGCTCCGATCTGTTAAAGCAGGCCGGACCGCGGCCGCGTTTTCCATTCGCCCGCCGTAATCGCACCGCCATCGCGCGAAGGTCGCCCGACGGAAAGTATTGGCTCTTCGTTCTCGTTTCGCGGCCGAACTGGTATTTCTGGTTCCTCAGGTGGCAGCATCTTTGGATCCTCGCAATTGTGATTCTTCTTTGCTACGGGTTCGCGTTTCATCTGACATCGCCCCTGCGTCGATTGCAATATGCGGTCGATTGTTTCGGACGCGGCGACTTTTCGGCGCGCGCGCAATCGAACCGCCGCGATGAACTCGGCCAGCTTGCGCGGACGTTCAATCAAATGGCGGACCGCATTCAGACACTGCTCGCCGCAGAGCGCCGTTTGCTGCTGGATATTTCCCACGAACTGCGTAGCCCGCTTGCCCGGCTGTGCGTCGCGGTCGAATTGGCGCGGTCGAAATCGAGCAACGACGCCATGCTGGACCGTATCGAGAAGGAAGCGGAGCGCCTGAACTCGCTCGTCAGCGAACTGCTGCAAGTGACGCGCGCCGAGGGCGATCCTTCCAAGCGCCGGACCGAGCCGGTGCAGTTGGACGAGTTGATCGAAGAGATTGTCGAAGACACGTCCATTGAGGCGGCCGCGAAAAACTGCCGTCTGGATCTCAAGGGCGCTCAACCCGTAAACATGCCGGGGGACGCGGAACTGCTGCGCCGCGCGGTGGAAAATGTGGTGCGCAATGCGATCCGCTATGCGCCCGAGGGAACGGCCATCGATATCGAACTGCACGCGGGAGCAGGCGTGGCCGAGATTAGCGTGCGCGATCGCGGGCCAGGAGTTCCCGAACAAGCATTGCCCCGAATCTTCGACGCTTTTTACCGCGTGGAAGAAGACCGCGACCGCGCCAGCGGCGGCGTCGGACTCGGACTGGCGATTGCCAAGCGCGCCGTGGAGTTGCATAAGGGAAAACTCTACGCGCGGAACGCCAATCCTGGTTTGATGGTCGTCATCGAACTGCCAGTTGCCGCCGCTGAACCCGCGCCCTCCGAAGTCGCCGTAGAGCACGTTTCATAAACCAGACCCTCGCCCATCTGGCGCACGCCGTTCTGAG
>JBEKUT010000564.1:0-4373 GCA_049514735.1 Bryobacteraceae bacterium | reverse complement strand
GCGGCTCTCGACGCACCTTCTGAATATGAAGTCTTTCAGCGCTTTGCTGAATTAACGCAAGGCAAAATGGCACTACTTATTTCCCATCGTTTTTCCACGGTCCGCATGGCGGATCGCATTGTCGTTTTGAGCGGCGGCCGCATTTCCGAACAGGGCTCGCACGCGCAAGTGGTGGCGCTCGGCGGCAGTTATGCAGGCATGTTCGAGCTGCAGGCATCGAGTTACCGATGATCGCCGGCGACGTTCGCACAGGCACAGCCGCGGATTTGCGGGAATCGGGACGGCAGGCGGCACTCTCTGTCAGGGTCGTGAAGGAGGGCCGGGGCCATGTCTCGCAGCAGCAGATTCAGGAGCTGCAAAACGCGATTTTCGCGCGTTCACGCGAGGCTCGGCCGGAGTACTCGCGCGCTCTGCTCGACAATGTTCGGCTGATCCGAACGGCGGCAAGAGAAGCTCGGGATGCCGTCCGGGGCTTCCGCCGTTGCATAACAGTGGTCGACGCCGCGGGAGCGGAGACTCCCCGCTCGGCAGCGGTGGCCTCCGCGTTTCTTGACGCCGCGGGAGGATCTTTCACAGAAGAGGGTCTCGCGGCGTTTTTGGACGGCTATCAGAACGAGTCGGAGCTGGAGATGGCAGAGGTCTGGGCGCTGAAGCCAGCCTTGCAACTCGCGCATCTGCGAAAGATCGCTTCAAGCGATCCGTCCCAATGGCCGGTGCTGATCGCAAGCCTGCGCCACGCCAGCGAGACGACCTGGAAAGAATTTTTCGAGTCGGTGAATGTCGTCGACCAGATTTTGGCGCTCGATCCTGCCGGCGCCTACGTCAACATGGATTACGAGAGCCGCGAGGCTTATCGAAGGGCGATAAGCGGTCTGGCGAAGCATTCTAAGTCTTCGGAGCACGACGTGGCCGCAGCGGCTGTTGTGTTAGCGCAACGCGGCGAACAACGGAAGGCGCACGTAGGATTCTATCTGGTCGATAAAGGATTGCCCGAATTGCGTCACCTCATCGGGTTCCGCGCTCCTTTTTCGACGCGCCTGCGCGACGCGATTACCGGCCACCCCAACGCGTTCTACCTGGTCGGCGTGGAACTGATCACGTTCGCCATCGTTCTCGGATTGTTGAGCGCGCTCGACGCCATCTCGCCCGTGGTCGCCGGTTTTCTGCTCTTGATACTCCCCGCGACGCAGGCCGCGGTGGAGTTGATGAATCATCTCACCACTTCCCTGCTGCGGCCCCGCGCGCTTCCCAAGCTCGATTTTTCGAAAGGCATTCCGGACGATTGCGCAACTATTGTCGCGGTTCCCACGCTGCTATTGAATGAAGCGCAAGTCGCAAACCTGGTGCTCGATCTCGAGATCCGCTATCTGGCCAACCGCGATCCCAATCTTTATTTTGTGCTGTTGACCGACTCGCCCGATTCCGATCGGGCCGTCGATAAGCGCGACTCGCTTATCGATCTGGCCGTTCACCGCATTGAGGAATTGAATCGCCGTTACGGCAGCAACGGCCGCACTCCGTTCTACCTGTTGCATCGACACCGCACGTTCAATCCCGCCGAAGGCCGCTGGATGGGATGGGAGCGCAAGCGCGGCAAGCTGCTCGATTTGAATCAATTTGTGCGCGGCGGCTATGACAGCTTTCCTGTGAAAGTTGGGAATCTCGACGCGTTGGCGAGCCTGCGTTATGTGATTACGCTCGATTCCGACACGCAACTGCCGCGCGGTTCGGCGGCCAGGCTGATTGGCGCGATCGCTCATCCTCTCAATCGCGCTGTAATGGACCCGGTCTCGAAGATGGTAGTCGAAGGCTATGGGATATTGCAGCCGCGAATCGGCATCAGTATCGAATCCGCTTCGCGCAGCCGGCTGGCGTCCATTTATTCGGGGCAGACTGGATTCGATATTTACACGCGGGCAATCTCCGACGTTTATCAGGATCTTTACGGCGAAGCCATTTTCACTGGCAAGGGCATTTACGAAATCGACCCGTTCCGCGAGACATTGCAGCAGAGGTTTCCCGAAAACGCGCTGCTCAGCCACGATCTGATTGAAGGCGCGTATGCGCGCGTGGCGCTGGTCTCCGACATTGAGTTGATCGACGATTATCCGTCGCATTTCAGCGCTTATAGCCGGCGCAAGCATCGTTGGGTGCGCGGCGATTGGCAGATCCTGCGCTGGCTGTGGTCGTCTGTGCGCGATTACCATGGACGCCTTATCGCCAACCCGCTCAGCCTGATCTCACGCTGGAAGATTTTCGACAATTTGCGGCGCAGCCTGATTGAGCCGGTTACGCTGGCGCTCTTCATCGCGGGCTGGCTTTATCTTCCCGGCGGGGCTTTGTACTGGACCGCGGCGACGCTGGCGATGCTGTTCATGCCGGTGTATGCTGACGTTTTGTTCTCGGTTTTTCGCGCCCCGTGGAAGACGGGTCCTATGCGCGTGTGGGCCAAGGAGACCGCGGTCGCGTTTCTCAAAGGCAATTTGATCACGGTGCTCTCGATCGTGTTCCTGCTGCACCAGTCGATGTTGGCGATCGATGCGATTGCGCGTTCGGTTCTGCGTGTCTTCATAACAGGCCGCAGGCTGCTCGAGTGGGAGACCGCGGCGGAATCGGAGAACAATACGCGGGCGAAATCGACGGTGGACATTTATCTGGAATGGACGCCCGTGATCTCCGCTGCGATTGGCGCGTTGGTATGGTTCGTGCGGCCTGGTGCTTTTGCGGCCGCAGCACCGTTGCTGGTTCTGTGGTTCTTGGCCCCAGGCATCTCGGCTTGGCTGAACCGCGCTCCGCATACCAGCAATCGTAAGCTTCGCACGAAAGATACGGAGTTTGTGCGCGACTCGGCCGAGAAAATCTGGCGCTTCTTCCACGACTGGAGCACGCCTACGACGAACTGGCTGATCCCCGACAGCGTTCGCGAGGACGGCGCGGTGGCGGGCCGGCTGTCGCCGACGAATCTCGGGTTGCTGCTGAATACGCGCATCGCGGCGGTACATTTCGGTCTGCTCAAACTCAACGATTTTATCGCTGAAACAAAGCACACACTGGATGCTTTAAACGCATTGCCGAAATATCGTGGACACATGCTGAACTGGTACGACGTGGAGAGCATGGCGGTCCTGGAACCGCGCTTTGTTTCGACAGTGGATAGCGGCAATCTGGTGGCGTGCTTGTGGACTTTGAAGCAGGCCGCGCTGGCGTTTGGCTCTTCGCCCAAGCATGGGGCGACAGCTCACATGGCGGTGGAGTTGACCGCCATCGCCGACACCTGCGAGCGGTTGGTCGAAGCGATGGATTTCCGGTTCCTGTATCAGAGCAGGAAGAAGGTGATGTCGGTCGGCTACGACATCCGCGAGGAGAAACTGGAGAAGTCGAGCTACGATCTGCTCGCTTCGGAGGCGCGTATCGCCAGTTTTGTTGCGATTGCGAAGGGCGACATCCCTCAGGAAGCGTGGTTTCATCTGGGGCGCGGGCATACGCTGTTTCGCGGCGAGGCCGTGCTGATTTCGTGGACTGGCACGATGTTCGAATATCTGATGCCGATGCTGTGGATGAGGCACTACGCCGACACTATCACGGAGCAGAGCACGACGGCTGTCGTTCGCGCGCAGCGCGAGTATGCGCGGCGGAAAGGCGTGCCGTGGGGGATCTCGGAATCGGCATGCCGGGGTGAAGAGGGCTGCGATCACGGGTACGCGGCGTTCGGTGTACCCGATCTTGCGATGAAGAGCATGGATGGCGGATCTTTGGTGATCTCTCCTTATTCAACGCTGCTGGCGTTGGCCGTCGATCCGCATGAGGCGATCCAGAATCTGCGGCGGATGGAGGAATTTGGGTGGTCGGGCCGTTATGGTTTCTATGAAGCCATCGACTATTCGCGCGCCGGCGGCGAGGTGATTCGGACTTGGATGGCGCATCATCAGGGCATGGGTCTACTCGCGGCTTGCAACTTGCTTTTCAATCATCCGATCCAGCAGTATTTTCATTCGGAGCCGCAGGTGATGGCGACGGAGTTGTTGCTGCATGAGCGGGTGCCGAGTAGTGTGGTGGTGGAGGCGGAAGAGGCGCCGATGCCGTTGGCGGTGGCGGCTCAGGCGTGAGGAATCGAGCGATGGGGTCACGGAGCGGACGGCGCTTCCTTACGGTCGCGGCTCTGTTAGACGGTTAAGCGGGCCAACCGCTCCCTGCCGGTCACGGCTCGGTTACGGAAGCGGTCACGCGTAGGATGGAGCGGTCACGCGTAGGATGGAGCGGTCACGCGTAGGATGGAGCGGTCGCGCGTAGGATGGAGCGGTCACGCGTAGGATGGAGCGGTCACGCGTAGGATGGAGCGGTCACGCGTAGGATGGAGCTGTCACGCGTAGGAT
>JBEKUT010000563.1:0-4378 GCA_049514735.1 Bryobacteraceae bacterium | reverse complement strand
CTTAACCAACTCCAGCGCATGCTTGTAACCGGCATAAGCTTCCTTAAATTGCCGCAGATCCGTATGCACGTCGGCGCGGAAAGCCTCCGCTGCCGCGAATTCGGGATCTAGATCCAGTGCTTCGGTCGCGAAAACCAGCGCGCCCCGCGGATCGTTCGACAATCGCCGAGCCTGCGCTTCTTCCAGCAGCCTCAGCGCTTCCCAGGATGCTGTCGTCAGATCTTCCGGCCGGGCATTCTGTTCGTTGAGTTCCCGCGCACCTTCCCCCGAGAGCTTTCTTACCCATGCTGCGGCCGCAGCGATAGCCCCATGCAATTCCTGGCCGTTGGCCGCTTGGAAGTCCCTTCTCTCCGACACCGACGCGCGCCGCGGGTCACCGCCAAGGGATTCCATGCGCACATGAAGCGAATACCCATTCGCTTTCGAGACCGATCCGAAAAGTACCGCGCTCTCCCCCGTTCGCAACGCGAGTTGCCGTACCGTCTCATCGTCCAGGAGCGCGCTTGGCTGCTTGCCCATCTTGGCCAGAGTGCTCTGGAGCTCTCGCGGACGAGCCACGATCAAATGGGGCGATTGTGCTACTGCGGCCGTGAGGCTCGTGATGGCGCCGAGTAGTGCTCCGTCTTTGGTTTGATCGTGACGCAGGTCCGTAATCAGAATCCGCTGAAACGGCGGGAAAAGTGTTGCCCGCGGACGCAAAAAGTAAGGCGTTAGCGATGCCAATAAGACCAGCAGGAAAGGCGCGGACAGCAGCGCCCAGCGAGGCATGGCTCGCACATGAAACCACAGCAAGCGCCGCCACAAAGCGATTGCAGGCGGAGGCGATTCAATTGCCTGTACCAAATCCCGCGCGGTTTGAAACCTCTCCTCCGGAGCTTTGCTCAATCCTCGCAACAGCGCCGCCCGCCATGCCAGCGATATTCCTGGCACCAGCGTTGCCGGGTCTCTCGGCGGAGACGACAAGCGTCCCAAAGCAACCGATAAATCCGAGTCTCCTGAGAAGGGCAGTTCGCCGGTCACGAGTTCATACAGAATTATCGCGAGCGTATAAAGATCCGAGCGTTGGTCGGCCCGGCCCTCAATCTGCTCCGGAGCCATGTATCGGAGCGTGCCCGCCACCGCCCCGCTGAGCTGCGTCACGCTTTGACCCGAGGTTTGGCGCGCCAAACCGAAATCCGTGATCACGGCCCGTGGGCCACCGCTTTCGTCTACCAGGATCACGTTCGACGGCTTCAGGTCTCGATGAATCACCCCGGCCGCGTGCGCAGCGTCGATACCAGCCGCAAGTTGCCGCGCGATTTCTAGAACTTCCTCCGCTTGCAACCGGCCTTTTCTTACCAACAGATTCGATAAAGTGTCCCCTCGCAACAGTTCCATGGAGACAACGAGAATCTGCGGACCGTGGACAGGATCGTGAACGTAGGGATCGTAAATCCGGCAAATGTTGCGATGGCTGATCATCTGAGCCAATGCGACCTCTCGCCGCAACAAACGCTCCGCGGTTCTACCGTCGATTGCTGTGCTCGAGAGGACGACCTTGATTGCAACCGCTAGATCCTTGACGCGATCCTGAGCTTCGTATACTTCGCCCATTCCCCCTCTGCCCAGCGGCCGAACTATTTCGAAGCGCGCACTTACAATTGTTCCAGTAGTGAACAGCCACGTGGCATTTCGTTCCTGGCCCAGATCGTCGAGCCGGAGATCCCCATCCCAGCCGGATTGGACGTGCAGCATGCGCTCTGCCGCCGCTCGGTCCCCACTGGGCGCTCCTTTGAGAACTTCGTCAGGACGCGAGGCCTCGCTCGCTCGTAGGAACAGCGACTTCATGCGTGCCCATGCCGAAGGGGACGGGTTCATTGCGCCTTGTGCAAACGCGACGACTGGAGATGTCGATTATATCAACCTAAGGGACAACGTCTTGCCGGCCTACAACAGATTAAGAAGAAAATGTCACAACGAATCAAATATCGTTTAGGCGCGGGGAAGCCGTAGACAAACAGTTTGACGACTTGCATGGGTTGGGCCGGTCTGCAGAAGACGGACGGACTTGTGGGCGCGCTGAGTTCGGAAGCTGTTTCGCGCGTATAATGATTCAATAATCTAGCGACGTTTGAGCCGCTGAGGAGCCGACATGGCTGAGATGTGTCCCGAACCTAAGAGCGAAGGAGACACTTTAGCGATTCCCCTGTCTGACGGCGTGCCGTCCGATACACCGCAGCGCTGGTCGCAACCGGGCGCCGCGGCGCCTACCCGGCCTTTAGCCACGGGCGTGATTCTGGGAGGGCGTTATGAAATTATCCAGGAGCTCGGCGAAGGCGGGATGGGCACGGTCTACGAGGCGCTGGACCGCGAAGTAAACCGCATGGTGGCTTTGAAGGCGATCCGGCCGGATCTGGCAGCTAGCCACGAGATGCTGGAGCGATTCAAGAAAGAACTGGTGCTGGCGCGGCAGATTACGCACCCCAACATCGTACGCATTTACGACCTCGGCGTGGCGGATGGCTACCGTTTCATCACGATGGAGTTTATCGAAGGCCGCGATCTTAGTAAACTTCTGGCGGATCGCGGGAAGGTGACGGCGTCGAGAGCGGTCGAGATCATGCTGCAGGTTTCACGCGCTCTGGAGGCGGCGCATGGCGAGGGAATTATCCACCGCGATTTGAAACCGCAGAACATCATGGTGGCCGATGCCGGGCGCATCGCGGTAATGGACTTCGGTATCGCGCACGCGGACGAGTCCAGCAGTTCCGGATCGGAGCTACCCGACCCGACTTTGACGCAGCCAGGCACGCTGCTGGGCACTCCGACATACATGTCCCCGGAGCAGGCTCGCTGTGAAAGAGTGGATGCCCGTTCGGACATCTTCAGCGCCGGGATTATTTTCTACGAATTGCTCACTGGCAAACAGCCGCATGAAGCCCGGACGCCGCAAGCCATGCTGGCGAAACGCATGACCGAAACCGCGCCTTCACCCGCGAAGCTGGAGCCGTCTATTCCGCGCGCCGTGAGCCGGATGGTCGGCCGTTGCCTGGAAATCGATTGCTCACGGCGTTATCAAAGTGCGGCGCAGTTAACGCACGATTTGGAGGCGTTTCTCGGATCGGCGGGCCAGCGGCGGAAACCATGGGTTTGGGTTGCGGCTGGGGCGGCTGCTGTTCTGTTATTGGCGGCGGCCGGCGCGGTTATGGTTCTGCGGCCGCGCCCCTCGAAACCGGCGCTACCGGCGCTGCAGGCACGGGCGGCGATCGGAACGCCGTCGGGAGTGGCTCCAGCGCCCACGCCACAACCGGTACAGCAGCCCGCAGCCGCGCGGCCCAAAGCGCCAGCCGTACCAGAGGCCGA
Source organism: Bryobacteraceae bacterium (assembly GCA_049514735.1). Lineage (GTDB taxonomy): Bacteria > Acidobacteriota > Terriglobia > Bryobacterales > Bryobacteraceae > JAICMB01. Next base: position 1,036 of record JBEKUT010000563.1, on the reverse strand, counting down.
CCGGTCTCTCCAGGCTCCGACGCCGCCCGTCGATGTGAGCGGCAAACTGGCGGGCGCGCGCGAACTGCGAGCCCGCGGCGATCTGGCGGCCGCCGAACTTGCCTATACGTCGATTCTGAAACGTATTGACAGTCTTTCCGAAATAAAAAAGCATCAGGTCCGCGGTGAATACTACCTTTTGAAGAGCGATCCACGTGCGGTCCCGGAGTTTGAGGCGGTGGAACGCCTGCACCCCGGCGACTCCGCGACCCTAAGCGAACTGGCGCAGGCTTACTGCGACTCAGGCGATCTCACACGAGCTCTCGCGATGGCGCAGAAAGCATCGCAAACGGACCCGCGGAATCCCGAGTTGCGTCATCAGGCCGCGCTATACGCGTTTTACGCAGGCGATTTCGAGCGCTCGCTTGCGGAATCGAAGGCGCTGATCGAATCGAATCCGACCTTCGAGCGCGGTTACGTTTCGCTTGCGCTCGCCCAACTCGGCCATGGGCACCATATCCCGGCCATGAGCACGGCCCACCGGCTCGAGGCGCTCAGCCCGTCGGGAAAATCGATAGCCAGTACCCTTTTTGCCGACGCGGCGATGTTCGATGGCCGTTACCAGCGGGCGGCCGCGCTGCTGAACCCGGCTCTCGCCGACGATCTTGCGGCGCACGATGCGCGCGCGGCAAACAAGATGATCATGCTGGCGCAGATCGAAATGGCGCGCCACAATCCTGCGCAAGCGTCCATCTGGGCGGATCGCGCGGCCGATGCGAGCGATAACGCGTCTATTCTGGAGCCGGCTGCCGAGGTCTATTTGGATTCCGGCGCGATCCCCAAAGCCTTGCGGCAGGCCGAACGGCTGGCCTCGCAGCCATCTTCGGAAGCGCGCGCCTACGCCGAAGTCGTACAAGGCTTGGCGAAGCTGCAGGCCGGGGATACGCGCGGGGCCATCCAGCTTCTGGAAAACTCCGAACAACTGGCGTCGACTTGGTTGGGCCAGTTTTGGCTGGGCCGCGCACATTTGGACGCAGGCGAATTCCTCAAGGCCGAT
>JBEKUT010000562.1:0-4381 GCA_049514735.1 Bryobacteraceae bacterium | reverse complement strand
ATGCCAACAATCTCGACATCTGGGTTCAGCCAGTGGACGGGGGCCACGCGATTCGAATTACCGACGATCCTGCCGATGACGATGAACCAACATTTTCGCCGGACGGAAGCCAGATCGCTTTCAGATCGGAGCGAAAAGAACCTGGCATTTACGTTGCTCCTGCTCTCGGCGGAGAGACGCGCTTGTTAATCCCTCATGGCAAAAGCCCGCGATTCTCTCCCAACGGTAAGATGCTGATGTATTGGACGGAGGAAACGGGAAGCGCCCATGAAGCACTGTTTGTTCAAGCGCTAACGGGAGGAGCGCCCACAAGGATCGTCGACGCACAACCACCCGGTACGGCGTGCCACGTGTACTCCGATATATGGTCTCCCGCCAGCACGCACATTCTCTTCGAAGAATATTGCGGTTTCGCGATTCATACGATCTGGAATGCAACTCTTGACGGAAAACGTGTTCCCCTTGCCGCTCACGCGCCCGAGTATTCTCCAATCGACCTGTGGCCGACAAATCCACCGCGGATTCTCGGACGCACGGACGCCGGCGATGGCGTTTCCAACATAGCCGTGCCCATTTCCGCCGACGGCACTAAGGTGACGGGGCCCTGGCAGAGAATCACTTTCGGAACGGGAACCGTGAGTCCCCGCCAAGCTTCTGGCGCTGCCAACGGACGGATCGCGATCTCCAACCTGAATTCAGAGATGCATATCTGGGCGATCCTGATCGACCCAAGCGGGCACGCGCGGGGCGCGCCGGAACAGTTGACCTCCGGAAGCGGCGAGATTTTTCCTGCCTTGTCGCGAGACGGGCGAGGAATGAATTTCACCTCGCTGCCGGACCTGGACGTGTACTATCGGGATCTCAAGACCGGCAAGCAGGTGCAGCTTTTTTCGCAATCCCTCGGCTCCGTGGTATTCAGCCCTGACGGCACTAAAATCATCGGCGCCAGATATCAGGACGGCATGTCTTTCTTTGAGGTATCGATCTCGGGTGGGATCCCTCGGAGAATCTGGACCGATCGGAGACTATCCGACTCCACACTCTGGGATTGGTCGCCGCAAGGCGAAACAATTCTCTATTCGGATGACTTGACTGGGAAGACTCCCAGCGTGTCTGAGATGGACCTCAAGACCACGAAGAGGCTACCTTTCCTTCAGGACGACGAATACGCGATCTACGAATCGCACTTTTCCCATGACGGGAAATGGGTCACCTTCAACGCCATCACAAACGGACGTTCCCGCCTGTTTGTGACGCCATTCCGAAAATCGCTGGCGCCACGGAGCGAATGGATTCCGATTACCGATGGACACTGGGACGACAAGCCGCGTTTCTCATACGATGACCGGCTGATCTTCTTAGCATCGGATCGCGACGGGCATCGCTGTATTTGGGCGCAGCCGATCGGAGCGGATATGCACCCGGGGGGCAGTCCATTCGCGGTATATCACGCGCATCAGCGACGGCGATCTCTTCCCAATTGGAGCGATTTTGAGATGGATGTTGGCATGAGCATGATCGTGGTGAACGAAGAGGAACTGACCGGGAATGTCTCGTTGCTGGAGCCCGCGAAAGCGACGTCCCCTTAAAACCGCAGGTGGATTGAGAGCTGGATCTGCCGCGGAGTCTCGGTTAACGGCTGGGGAGTTGGAAAGCCAGTGGGCATGGCGATGCGTCCGAACGTCGCCAGTCCGAAGCCGTCGGCGAGCACGGGGTTAGGATTGTTCAGATTCGCGTGGTTCAGCGCGTTGTAGAAATCCGCGCGCAGGATCAGCCGTGACGACTCTGGTAATCCGCGGACGGCGAAGGCCCGGCTCACCGAGAGATCCAGGTTGATGAAGCCGGGACCGGTGAACGCGTTCCGTCCAGACGGTTCGCCGGGACCGCCGGCGGGACCGAATCCGGCGGCGTTCAATAGCAAGACGTTTCCGGGCGGAATGGAGCCGGGAGTGATGACCGCACTCGAGGCGCGCGTCTGAGCGGGGTCGAGAATGTTCGCGCGCGCGAACCCTTTCAAACCGCCGACAGAGTAAACAGTGTATGGAAAACCGGAACGGAAAGCTCCTATTCCCGCGATCGTCCAGTCCCTCGTTAGCGCGTTCAGCACACGTCCGTGATGCAGCGCCGGCGCCTCATAGATGCCGAGCAAAACCAGGTTTTGGCGTTCATCGAAATCGGAGCTGCCGCGGTCTCCATTGCTGTCTTGGGGTGTCGCGAAGCCAGCGGTATACTGATCCGGCACAGCGGGCAATCCGCTCGTGAAACCGAAATTGCTGAGGTCGAGACCGAGTGGGTCGCTCTGGTTGTCGATCGAATGGCTCCAGGTATAAGCGGCCTGCAGCAGAGTTCGCCCGCGATGATAACGCGCCTGAATGGTCAAGGCGTAATAGTCGGATATACCTTGGTTCGCGCGATAAGTGACCAGTTGTCCGGGTGGAATTCCAGGCTGGCTGCCATTGAATAGATTGTTGAAGCCGAGCGTGTCGTTGGTTAGCAATTCGCGGCCCAGCGCGGACATGCCATTGATATCGAGGCTCAGATTTTCGGACACACGCTGCTCAATGCCGAGAAACATATCCTGCGTGTATCCATTGCGAAGCGAGGGTTGAAAGAACGTCAGGTTGGGGACACCGGACAGGTAGGGGCTGTAAGTTGCGGCATAGCCTGGCAGTGCATAAGCCAGCGGCTGAGCATAATTGACCGCCGCGCCTCCGAACGGGATGATTGCGAAATCCGCGACGTTGTTGCGGGTAGTTTCCCAGAGGTTGTCGAACGGGCGATCATAGAAAATGCCGTAGCCGCCGCGAAGAAGAGTCCTGCCGCTGCGCACGATGCCATACGAGAAACCGAGGCGAACGCCAAAATCGCGATTGTCGGACTGGTACAACGAACCGCCCGGGCCGCCCGAATAATTCAACGTGGACGACGCCAGTCGATCGAGGAGCGTGGAGCCGGGTCCTAATTCGAGAATGGGAGTGCGGTTCGTCCCAATGCTGCGGGGCGCTCCAAAATGGTCGTAGCGCAATCCGTAGTTCAACGTCAGCCGCGAAGTGGCGCGAAAGGAATCCTGGGCGAACAGATTGAATTGCCGGTCGACATACTGGGTGTTGAAATCGGGAAGCGAGAGATTCGGTAAGCTGCCGCGGTTGACAGGGGCCTGAAGATAAACCGGCGTACCATTCGCAAAGTTGGTGAGATCGCTAAACGTGTAGATCCCGTTCGCTTGGACGGCGGCGAATCCGTTGATGCGGCGCAGCAGCGCGCCCCCGCCGAAGATCGTGACATGACGTCCGTGCGTCCACACCAGATTGTCCAGTAACTCGACGTAGTGACTATTGTTCTCGTACGGATAAACCGTGGTGCTGCCGGGCAGCGTCAAGGAGGGGGCCCCGAATGTGTTGTTCACTGGCAACTGCAGTGTGGGAATTTGTCCCGCCGCGCCGAAGCCGGTGTTGTCGTAGCTGAAAGACGCCCGCGCCTCGTTCGTCAGCCGCGGTGTGATCGCATACTGATCGCCAATCATGGCCGCGACGTCCGCTTCATCGTAGGTCGTCGAAAACTGCGTATACGGACTCCACACCAGATCCGGCCGGCCGACGTTCTCATACGCGATACGCGCCAGGATCTTGTGTTTTCCTCCAGGCGGGGTGTAATCGAGGCGCAGAAGTCCGACGGTTTGGTTCAGCGACAGCGGCGGCTGCAGCGACACCGCTTCGAAGCAACCTGTTCCATCGCTCAAAGCGCAGGAAGAGGACGCCGGCTGGTAGGGCGACGTGAATTGGGTGAGCAACTGCTGCGCCAGGCTCCCGCTCGGCAGAGCGGCGGCCAAAGCCGTAGTAGGAAGATAGAAAGTCTGCGGGTCCTGGCGTTGGCGGCCTGTAAATCGCTCATAGGCCCCCGAAAAATAAAGGCGCTTGCGCAGCACCGGACCACCGGCTTGAAATCCCGGCCGCAGCGCACGGTCGAGCGGACGGCCGAGGCCGATAAGGTTTCTCTGGAAAGTGTTCGCGTCCAGAGCTTCGTTGCCGAAATAGAAGTAGGCGACGCCATGGTATTCGTCAGAACCCGCGCGCGTAACGGCGTTCGCGATGTATCCGTTGGTCCGTCCGTACTGCGCCGAATAATCGCTGATCGATACGCGGTACTCCTGGATCGCCTCCGGAGCGATCGGAGTGAGCGGTCCGGTGATCAGATAGTTGTTGTTTTCGACGCCGTCCAGGAGGAAATTCGATGAGGATGGGCGCTGGCCGTTGACAGACAGCCCCAGTCCGACCGCCGCTTCACCGTCGGAGGTCACTGCGGGAAGCGCGAAGAGGAGAGAGTAGACGTCGCGGCCTTGTAAGGGCAGATAGTCGACTTCGAGGGGATCGACAACCTCGGA
>JBEKUT010000561.1:0-4382 GCA_049514735.1 Bryobacteraceae bacterium | reverse complement strand
AATTTCACCAGCGTCACGGACGCATCGCGACACTGACCGCGGTGCGTCCGCCGGCCCGATTCGGGACTATGAGTTTCGATGGCGATCGCGTCATCGACTTCAAAGAGAAACCGCAAACCCAGGAAGGCTGGATCAACGGCGGCTTTTTCGTTTTCGAACCGGAGATTTTCGATTATTTGAAGGGCGACCAGACTGTGCTGGAGGGCGATCCATTGGAACAACTGGCCGCGGATGGCGAGTTGATGGCGTATCGCCACGAAGGCTTCTGGCAATGCATGGACACGTTGCGCGACCGCAACCGCCTGGAGTCTCTATGGGAATCGGGCGCGGCGCCCTGGAAGGTGTGGGAGTGACGTTTCCAAACATATTTGCCGGTAAACGTGTTTTCATCACGGGCCACACGGGATTCAAGGGATCATGGCTGGCCGCGTGGATGCACCGGCTCGGCGCGGACGTGACTGGTTTCGCGCTGCCTCCCGATTATCCGGATGGCCATTTCGAGCGGCTCGGCCTGGCCAAGCGCGTGCGCCACATCGAAGGCGATCTCAGGGATGCAGCGCGGCTGCGCCATGCGCTGTGCGCCGCTAAACCTGAGTTTATATTTCACCTCGCCGCGCAGCCGCTGGTGCGCCGATCCTACGCCGAGCCGAAGCTGACTTTCGACACCAACGTCGGAGGTTCGGTAAACCTGCTCGAAGCGGTGCGGGCATGCGACAGTGCTCGCGTTTTGATCTACGTCACGACGGACAAATGCTATCGCAACACGGATTCGCGAGCCGGCCACTGCGAGTCTGACGAATTAGGCGGCCACGATCCCTACAGCGCATCGAAGGCTTGCGCGGAACTGGTTTTCGCATCCTATCAGGAATCGTTCTTCAATGCGCCGGGGTCCATTATGGGCGCGTCAGTGCGCGCTGGGAATGTCATCGGCGGAGGCGACTGGGCGTCCGACCGCATCGTTCCGGATTCGATTCGACATCTGCTGCGCTCTGAACCCATACCGGTCCGCAACCCGCACGCGGTCCGTCCCTGGCAGCACGTGCTCGAACCGCTGAGTGGCTACCTCGCCTTGGCGGCTCGTCTGTACGATGTGGATAATTTGCGCGGCGCTTGGAATTTCGGCCCAACGATGGACGCGCACCGAACAGTGTCGGAACTGGTGGACACGCTGATCGAATTGTGGGGTTCAGGATCGAAGCTCGAACAACGACAAACGAATAATGGCTGGAAAGAGACCTCCGCACTTTATCTGAACTGCGACAAGGCCACACGCGAGCTCGGCTGGCGCTCCACCATGAGCTTTCGGGAGACCATGCGCCAGACCGTCGATTGGTACCGCCGCGCGGAGCAGGGCGTCAACGTCTGGGCGCTCACCGGCGAACAGATCGAAGCCTACGCGGAAGCGGAGGTGCCCACGCGATGATCGACGGAGTCGCCATCACCCCGCTGAAACAGATCCTCGACGAGCGCGGCAAGATCATGCACATGCTGCGTTCGTCGGATCGTAACTTCTCATCTTTTGGCGAAATCTATTTTTCCAGCGTTCATCCTGGCGCCGTGAAAGCTTGGCACATCCACCGGCGCATGCTTCTGAACTATGCCGTTCCGCACGGAAAAATAAAGTTCGTGTTATTCGACGACCGGCCTGAAAGTCCGACGCGCGGTTCGCTCGAAGAATATTTTCTCGGACCCGACAACTACTGTCTTGTGACGGTGCCGCCCATGGTGTGGAACGGATTCAAAGGCGTCGGCACGGAGACAGCCATCGTGGCGAATTGCGCATCGATTCCTCACGATCCCGAAGAGATCGAGCGGCTGAGCCCCTCCGATCCACGCATCCCGTATGAGTGGGGGCTCGTGAATCGATGATCCGGCTTTCCAAATCGACAGTGGGAGAACGCGAGGCTCAAGCGCTTGCGGCGGTCATTTCCGATGGCCGCCTCGGAATGGGCAGCTTCGTCGAGAAGTTCGAAAAAGAGCTGGCCGCATTCATTGGCGGCGGCCGGCACGTGCTGTGTGTCAACAGCGGCACGGCGGCGCTGCAACTCGCCGTGCAAGCTTGCGGCATCGGCCCCGGCGACGAGGTGTTGATTCCCACCATAACCTACATCGCGTCGTTTCAAGCGGTCTCGGCGACGGGTGCGAGTCCCATAGCCTGCGACGTCAGTCCAACGACGCTGTGTTTGGACGCAGCGGACGCCGCCAAAAAAATAACGGCGCGCACCAGGGCGATCATGCCGGTCCACTACGCCAGCGGTCCGGGGGATCTCGATGCCGTTTACGATCTCGCACGCCAGCACGGTCTGCGCGTCATCGAAGATGCTGCCCACGCGTTCGGTGGATTTTGGAAAGGCCGCCGCGTTGGGGCCACGGGCGATTTAGTCTGCTTCAGTTTCGATGGAATCAAGAACATCACCGCGGGTGAAGGCGGAGCCGTGGTGACATCCGACCCGGAGGTCGCCCGGCGCATCGGAGACGCGCGCTTGCTGGGTGTCGAAAAGGACACCGAGAAGCGCTATCAAGGCCAGCGGAGTTGGGAATTCGACGCTCCCGCGCAAGGCTGGCGCTATCACATGAGCAATCTCTGCGCCGCCATCGGTAGTGTGCAATTGCGGCGCCTCGATACGGAATTCGCTCCGAAGCGCGTCGTTCTGGCCAGACGCTACGAAGAGCTTCTCGCTGGCGCGCCTCAAATCCGGACGTTAGAACTCGATTACGGCGCGGTGGTTCCTCACATCTTCCCGATCCTCATCGCGGACGGGCGGCGAGATGCGGTGCGGCAGGCACTGCTCGACAACGAAATCGAGTGTGGCATTCACTACAAGCCCAATCACCTGCTGACGCTTTACGGCGGCGGCTCGACGAAGCTCCCCGTTGCGGAAGACGCTTACAGCCGCATGCTGACGCTTCCTCTTCATGTCGAACTCACTGCGGCCGAGCAGCAGCGCATCGTACAAATCATTCGCGACGTGCCGCAAGAGCAACCAACGATATCCGTCCTGATGTCGGTTCGCAACGGCATGCCTTACGTGGAGCAGACTGTTCAGAGCATCCTCGCCCAAACCTTCGCGGATTTCGAATTCATCATCGTCGACAACGCCAGCACCGATGGCTCCGCGCTGGCGATCGAGAAAATTGCGCAACGCGACTCGCGCATTACTCTGCTTCGAAACGCGCAGGATCTCGGTATGAGCGGCGGCCTGAATCGCGGATTAGAAGTCGGCAGCGGGCGATGGATCGCGCGCATGGACGCCGACGACATCGCTCAGCCGGATCGCTTTGAGCGCCAGCTCGAATTCCTCGCAGACAATCCGGACGTCAAGGTGACAAGCTGCCTCGCCTACTACATCGACGAAACCGGCAAACAGGTGGGCAAGACCTTCCACGATCTCACCAGCCGCGAAGTATTCGAGCGCTACATCAAGGAAGATCTCGCGATTGGAATCCTGCACCCGGGCGCCATGATCGATCGCCGGATCTTGTCGGATGCCGGAGGCTACCGGCAGGAATATTTTCCGGCCAACGACATCGACCTTTGGGGACGCATCGCGGATGCGGGCGGTCTCATCCTGGTGCAACCGGAATACCTGATGCAATACCGCGTCCATGCAGGTTCAGCCACCGCGCAGGGCTTTAAGAACGCCCGCTTGAAATATCAATGGGCCCGCGATTCCATGCGCGCACGCCGCAGAGGATTGCCGGAACCGGCCTGGGACGCGTACGTCGAGAGCCGCTTAAATGCGCCCTGGTGGAAACGTTTAAACCGCTGGCGTAAGACCAACGCGCGGCGCCTCTATCGCCAGGCCGCTCAGAATCTGCTTTCGAGAAAAGCCGTTCGCGCTGCCGCTGAAATCTTCGCGGCAACGTTGCTGCAGCCAACCTATACCGTGCCGCGCCTGAAAGGACAGCTTCTGAAATGATCGTCACGATTGAACAAACAGTCGTCAAGTTGTTTCGGATGCTGGAAGCGCGTGCGATCCGCTACGCAGTACTGCGCAACTACGAACTGTTCCCTTCGCTGCATCGCGCCGGAGATCTGTCGCCTCATACGGACATCGATCTTGTCGTCGATTCGCGCGATCTCGATTCGCTACGCGCCGCGCTCTCCACTCTTGCGGAGGAGGACGCCTGGGATGGCCTTTCCGAATGCGGCCATTGGGCCCGCTCGCGCGTGCGTCACCACAACATACAGGTCTTCCGTTTCCATCGCGCGAGACCCCTCGAATATCTGCAGGTCGACGTGTTCCATTCTTATTTGCTCTGGGGACTGCCGGTTTTCGATGAACGCCAGATGCTGGAGGACAGCGTTTACGATCCCGAACGAGGGCTGTGCCGCATCGATCCGCTCAAGGAAAACGTTTACCGGTTGGTCCAGATTCACG
>JBEKUT010000560.1:0-4411 GCA_049514735.1 Bryobacteraceae bacterium | reverse complement strand
GAATGCTTCGGATTTCAGATCGTTCAGATGTTCGCGAATCAGGTCGTGCCCCTCGGAGGGCTTGCGAATCGAGACGATTTTATGAATCGCCCAGGCGCGCGGGAAAACGTGCGGGTTTTCGAAGACTTTCATTCCACCGTAGTCTTCGAGCACTTGCTGTTCATCGGGTACGGTTGCGGCGTGTCCGATGGTGTAGCGAACATTGAACAGCGATCTTGTTTGCGGGGTGAAGAACTCCGGCTGGGTCCAGTTGGTGGTGAGGCTCGCCAGGTAGGATTTGATCTGGTCGAAGTTGTGACACTCGGGCCAGTTGAGTCCCATCTCTTCGGTGTCCATTTCGACTCGGAACGGACGGGATTGGCGGTCGAGGAAGTCCGCAATGTCCTGGTGGCTGCGGATGCCGTGGAGCCACGACATCTGCGCGTAGTTGTTGCGATCCGCGAAATCGGAGCCGGAGACGTTGCCGAGTTCGATCATTAACAGGACGGTTAACAGAACAGCGGCGGCGCGGCGGCTTACTTTGCCGTTACGCCAGGCGAAGAGAAGGCCTCCGGCCAGAACGGCTATCAGCGCGGTCATGCTGACGCGTTCGTCCGCGTGCCATTCGAAATTGTTGGCGACGAGGACGCAGAAGGCGGCGGTCCAGATGAGCAGGCCGATGGCGATGAGTCCCCAAGCGAGGCGGCGGTTCCAGATGGAGTCACGCAGGGCGGCGAACTGGTCGACTCCAAAAGCGGCGAGAACGGATGCGCCGAGACCAAAGATCGCGAGGGCCATGGAAGGGGCGCGGGCCTTCTCGACGAAGGGGACAACGGCGTAGATCATGCCTTGAAAAATATTGTGAACGCCAAGCGCATAGGCAAATGCGCCTGCCGCCAGCGCCGCGAAGAGCTTTACTTCGGGCTTATGCCATCCGGTCGCGATGGCCATTGTTGCAAGTGCGACGGCGACGATCCCGATGAACGGATTTACGTAATCGCTAAGGCCGGGGATGACGATGCCGAAGACTGTCAGCGGCGAAGTGGAGAAGGCTTGATGGACGGTGTAGGGGACGGGTTCATTCCAACCGATCGGCTGTGGTGCGCTGACCCAGCGTTTGGCAACGCGTCCGTATTCCTGGGCCGGCAAAATTTGGAGCGCGGCGGTGAGGAACATGAATCCCGCTGCGATGGCTCCGGTGGCGGCGAGACGCCATGATCTTTTTTGAATCGCGTAATAGAGCAGCGTGAATCCCGCGGCGAGCGTGATGAAGACGGGGACCTGATGATGGCCGCTCAACCATGACATGCCCCAGCAGACTCCGCACAGCGCGGCGCTGGCGAGTGGCCGATAGCCGCGAACGATGCGGAGCAGAAAGAGGAAAACGAGTGGAGCCCAGACTGCTCCGTTCACCATCTGTGGCCACAAGACTGTTCCTACGAAGGCTCCCAATGCGAAGACGAGACCGCCGATGAGCGATGCGAAGCGGGACAGTCCGAGATCGCGGCAGAGGAGGTAGCAGAACAGCGCGGCCATGTAATGGATCGCGATGAAATACCATTGCAGGGCGGCCATGCTAATGTGCGCGTGATTGCGCGGCATCAGGAAGAGCAGCCAGTTGAGTGGATACGCGGCTCCCGGTTGGGCTTGGCCGAGGAGTGGTTGTCCGGCCCAGGTGTGTGGGTCCCAGAGCGGGAAGCGGCTGTGCTGGAATTGGCGGGACTCTTCTTCAAACCACGGCAGGACTTGTTGTGCGAGGTCGGGACCCCAGACCCAGTCGTATTGATAGGTGAGGGTGATCTTCCAGTAGAAGAGGATGAGGAGGAGCAGCAGGATGAGGGGGGTGGTGGCGCGGGCGAACCGCTCCCTTCCGGTCACGGCTCGGTTGGGGGCGATGGTGGGTTGGATTGGCGTGGTCACCGCGCGGACTCCATTCGGTCGGATGCGAGAGGGAACCGCTCCTTCACGAGGCTGTGAAAAATACAGGAAGTCGTTCGCTCGCTGACGCGCGCGGCTCGGTAACACTCAGGAAAGGTCGGACAGAGTTGCAGAGCCGCGAGGGTTACCGAGCGCAGGGTGCCGATTAGTTCGCGGACCCTGGTGATCGGGGGTTGGTTGGATGTGGTCACGTCGCGGACTCCATGAGGTCGGCGGCGCGGCGGGCGGCGTTGGGATGCGCGAAGGTCCGGGCCTTTTCGGACATTGCTTCCAGTTGCGGTGGAGTTAGCGATCTTATTTCTTCGAATAGACGGCGGCCATCGAACTCGTTATCGAGTACCAGGCGGGCTGCTCCTTCCCGTTCGAAGGCTTGGGCGTTGCGCAGCTGATGATTGTCGGCGGCTGTTGGAAGCGGCACGAGAATCGAGGGCTTTGCGGCGGCGGCTAGCTCCGCCATGGCGCCTGCGCCGGATCGGCAGATCACGATGTCCGTTTGCGCGAATGCCGCGGGCATGTCTTCGATGAAGGGGAGCACTTCGCCTTCAAGGCCGGTTTGCGCGAACTCCTTCGCGATTTCTTCGTGCGTGTTTTTTCCGGCTTGATGGATGAATCGAACGGGGAAACGCGCGTCCTTGAAAAATTGCCAGCTTCCGCGCGCGGCGTTGTTCAGGGTGCGCGAGCCTTGGCTTCCTCCGGTGATCAGGATCGTGATTTTGTGTTCGCGGGTTTTGGCGGGGATGTTGAAGAATTCGGCGCGGACGGGGAGACCCGTGACTTCGCTGCGGCCTTTCGGGAAAAAGCGGGCGGCTTCGGGAAAGTTGAGAAGGGCGCGCGAGACGACGCGGCCGATCCATCGGTTCGTGAACCCGGGCATCGCGTTCGGTTCCATCACTATGATGGGAATGTGCATGGACCAGCCGGCGAGAACAACGGGGCCGGCCGCATAGCCTCCCATGCTGAAGATGGCTTGGGGCTGGATTTTACGGAGCAGCGCTCGCACTTTAAGGATGCCGAGTGGGAGTTGCGAGAGAGTCCGAACGACGCGCGTGAACCCGACGCGCTTCAATCCGCCGATCTCGATATATTCGATGTGAAAATTTGCGGCCGGGACTAGGCGCGCCTCGAACCCGGTGCGAGTGCCGATGAAGACACAACGATGGCCCCGGCTGCGCAACTCTTGCGCGACCGCCAACGATGGAATAACGTGCCCTCCCGATCCGCCGCCTGCCATAACGAATGTCTTCCCATCCGAACTGCCCAACGTTTTACTCCGAGCGTCCGCTCACGCTCATGAGCATGCCGAGGCACATCAAAGTGCTCAATAGAGAACTGCCGCCGGAGCTGATCATCGGCAGCGGAATGCCTTTCGTGGGTCCCATGTCGAGCACGACGCTCATATTTATTAGCGCTTGAACAACGATGGATGACGTCACGCCCAATGCCAGATAGCGGCCGAAGTCGTCGGGCGCGATCCAAAATAATCGAAAGCCGCGCCACAGGATCACGAGAAATCCTGCCAGCACGGCGGTGCATCCCCAGAGGCCGAGCTCTTCGCCAACTACGGCGTAGATGAAGTCGGTGTGCGCTTCGGGCAGGAACAGAATTTTCTGGCGGCCGTTCATCAGGCCGACACCGAACGGTCCGCCGCTGCCGACGGCGATGCGCGACTGGCGCGCTTGATAGCCGGTGTCGCGCGTGGTAATCGATTCGTTCATGTATTGTTTGATGCCGCCCTTCGGATCGAAGCGGTCGAGCAGTGTGTAGTCGGGATCGAGCTTTCCGATCACGCGGGCCAAGCGATACGGCTTCGAGATGACGAAAGCAGTGCAGGCCAGGACGCCGATAAGGGCTGCGGCGACAACGTAGCGACGCTCCAGACCAGCGACGTAGAACAAGATGGCCGCGGGAACGACCAAGACGATCGCGGTGCCGAGATCGCCCATGCCGACCGTGACTCCAACGACGGCGAGCGCAAGCGCAACGGGTCTGATAGTGTGGCGCTCATTGATGGCGCGCAAGCGCAAGCAGACGAAATAGGCGAGGAACACGATGAGAGCTGGCTTCGCGAACTCCGAGGGCTGCAAAGAGACGCCCGCGATGCGAAACCAACGATGCGCGCGCGTGTCGGCGAAGAACACAGCCACTTGCAAAATGAGAACGGCGCCAAGGCCAGTGAACGCCCACACGGGATTCTTCATCAGGCGGTAATCCTGGCGCTTGAAATACATCAGCAGGAAGAACGAGGCAATGGCGAATCCGAGTTGCCTGACGAGGAAGTGCACGCTGGTGACTTTGAGCTTCACTTCCGCCATTACCGACGACGAGCTGTAGACCATCACCAGGCCGAAGCAAACCAGCGCCACGATGGTGCCGAAGAGCACCCAATCGGTTTTAATGAATCGCGCCATGGCCTCCTCCTAAAGCGTTCACGAGCTGTTTGAACACTCTTCCGCGGTGTTCGTAATTATCAAACTGGTCGAAGCTGGCGCAGGCT
>JBEKUT010000559.1:0-4429 GCA_049514735.1 Bryobacteraceae bacterium | reverse complement strand
GATCGAGTTCAAGCAGATCATCGGGCGTGGCACCCGCGTGCGGGACGATTACGGGAAGCTGTTCTTCAATATCCTCGATTACACCGGTTCCGCCACTCGCCTGTTCGCTGACCCCGCCTTTGACGGTGACCCGTCCATTGAGATTCAGGAAGAGGTGGACAGCGAAGGCAAGCCCGTGAAGCCTCCAATCACGGTGAAGCCCGAGGAACCGGACGAACCCGAACCACCTGGTGGCCCGATCATCGACGAGGGGCCCGACAGCCCTCGCAAGTACTACTTCGACGGCGGCCAGGTGGATGTGGCCGCCCACTTGGTCTACGAACTCGATCCCGACGGCCGCCAACTGCGCGTTGTGAAGTTCATAGACTACACGGCGGAACGCGTGCGGACGCTCTACCGCAACGCGGCGGATTTGCGGCGCGACTGGTCCGATCCGAAGTCCCGGGCTACTATCATCGAGAACCTCGCCGACCGTGGAGTGGACTTCGACGAACTGGCGCGCGCCGCGGATGCCCCAGACGCCGACCCCTTCGACCTGCTTTGCCACATCGCGTTCAACGCGCCGCTGCGGACGCCAACGCGAGCCAGGCCGGTTATGGGCGGACCAATGTGGGCTTCCTCGGCATGCAAGGCGGCGCGCTACCGGGAACCTCCTATACCGTGACGGGCGCGTCGTGGACCAGTGGCTCGCCATCTTATGTCACTCTGACCCTCGGCACGCACGCCATCAAGACCGGGCAGCAGGTTGGCATTAGCGGCGCATTACCGGCGGGCTACAACAACGGCGGGGCGACGGCGCAGGTGACCGCCGTCACGAGCACCACGATTCAATTTACGCTGACCACCAATCCAGGCACCTGGACCAGCGGCGGGACGGTGTTAGTGAGTGGCGCGGCTCCATTCTCGAATCAGATTGCTGTAGACCAGTACAACCACATCGTTATCTGGAACGGCAGCGCCTGGACCACGCCGACCGGCGCGACAGTCGATTCTGCGGGCGACATCATCCTGCCCGGCTACTTGAGCATTCCGAGTCAGCCGCACTGCCTCGTGAGGCGCGCCGCAGCTCTCTCGATTCCGAGCGGCACGGCCACGTATATTCCCTGGGACACCGACGCAATCAACGCCCAGGCGATGCACTCGACCACGTCCAACCCGCAGAATCTCATTGCGGTTCAGGCTGGCGATTACCTGGTGGGTTGCTCGATCCTGATGGGATACAGCACGAGCCAGATTTACGGCCTGCTGTATGTGAACGGCGCGGACACCGGCGTACGATTCCTGAGCGGCAATGAAAGCTCCGGCAATGCGGTGCTGACTCTCTGTTACCCCTGGCACTTCAACCAGGGTGATGTGGCCGCGCTCTATATCTTGCAGTCGAGCGGTTCCAGTATCGCCCTGACCGTGGGGGCGTACTCCACGGCGTTTATGTACAAAATTCTCTAGAGAAAACCGATAACCCGGAAGAATGAAAAGCGGGATTGTCTAGCAGCCAACAAGCGGCTTCTCGTCTCACGGGCATTGGTCGACATCGGTAGATTGGTCGCACGTTCCCCTTCCTGACAAGCACGACGATCATCTTGAATCTGAACCTCAGCAAAGCCTCCCTGACGTTAACTGATCATTTCCAATTTGGAAAAGGATTCACGCGGCCGCGCGTGCTCTCCCGGATGAGGTCGGGGACCCGATTGCAGCGTGCCATCAGTCTCGTGAGTAAGTCATTAAGCGCCCCGTCGTCTCCATCCAGCCACTCAGCCGGTACTTGTTTGAGGGCGTCGTCCACCACGTTGGATGGGAAGTGTACTATGCGATCAAGCCAAGGTTGAAAGTCTTCGAAGGAGCGCACATTCATATAGACGAGGGGCCGGAAATATAGTCCCTGAAGCGGAGAATCGGCATACGTCCAATGCCCACCATCGAAGACAGACCCATGATCTATCATGCTAACAACAAAAGCCTTGCGGACCAGATCTTCGCCGCCGCTTGCCGCCCCACGTTTCAACCGATAAAAAATAGATTGCCTTGAATCGGTGTTCGCCGCCCATTTGTCGAAGGCGAGCACGCCCAGAAACTCCGATAAATTGACAACGTTGTCCAGAAGCACGTCGGGAAGGAAATCGTAAACACAGTCCCGGTCCGGGGCACCGGGGTAAGCGGAACCGAAGTGCCGCCCCGGTTCCACTCTCACCTTATTCGAACCCAGTCGAATGCAAACGTCGGGGCTCTTCTGCAGGAACTCCTCGCTTAGATCGATGACCGCCGTATCGGGAGTCGTTATCCCGAGACACCTAAGGAACATTCCCGCGACCCACTCGTTCAATAGAATACGGCGATGTTGCGGGTTGTTTCGGAATTTTACGACGTAATAGTGTCCATTATCGGCCTCGATCAAGTGCGCCTGCGCGCCTCCGCGCATTTTGCGGTCGAGCCGCTTCGCGCCAACAATTGCATTCGTTTCCGTCGTGATGTTCTCGATGCTGATGTTTAGTCGTAGTCGCGGCGAAACTTCTCCAGAAAGTGAGGGATCGTCGTCGCCCACACGAATTTACGTGAACCCAGCGGAGTAGACTCATTTCCGTTTGATGGAGCCACAGCGGAACGTCGTCCGAACCGATTCGTTTCAGCCGTCAAAACGTCAGTTCGAAACCGTTCAAACGAAACCTGATCGGTTATTGGCGATATTGGCGAAGCTGAGGTCCTCTTCGGCCAAGCTATGGCCGTCTGAAACTCGACTATGCCGACGAAGGGGGATGCTCCTCGGGATCGATGGGAAACTGCCGACTAGTGTGTAGTCCAAATCCCGACGTTCAGCAATCCTGAATTCAACGACTCTATGTCGGTGGCCCGAAGGTAAACACTGTGCGCGCCAGTAAATGTCGAAGCGAAGGATACACTTAGAATCATTACGGTGGATGAATCTCCCGTCGATTGACTAGGAGTGATACCTATGTAGTTCACCCCGACTCCCGAACCCGCTACGTCCACAGTACATATGCCGTTCGTGATCGGTTCAATGGATGTGCCTAATCCGACGCCGGGGAGCCAATTAGACGCTGCCGAATTCCAAAGATATAGCAGGTTGACAACGAGATCATATTTTATCCAGCAGTTGGGGCCCGCAGCCTCCCCGATAAGTGCCTCAATTGCGGCAATATCGTTCCGGCCAGCATACTGTGAGTCCGGATCGTGAAACCAGAAAAGAAGCGGGCCGGCAACAGCAGATGAGTTGCTGAAAAGTGCCAGGTCGGGTGGATGGTCTACGAACCATGTGCCCGCCAGTTGGAAGCCCGTTGTAGAACCATTTGTCGCTGTCGCAAGCAGGTAGACATTCTGAGCGCCAAAATAACCAACTTTGAAGACCACAGGCACTGTGGCCGTCATTGTTGCACCTATTGATGCTACGGACAGTCCCGCACTGTCGAGCCGGCACTGTGTATTTTCGACTGATGCCCCTGCACCTAATGGCAGCCAATTCGCCCCTCCGTCGTCTTGCAGATACCAAACGCTGCCAGAGACTCGGTATTGAATATGACAGGCGTGTGCGGTCGCAGTAGCCGCCGACGATACGAGCAACTCCACGGTGGATATCCCGGCGGTCCCTCCTGAAAACGTTATTTGGCTGGAAAACGTCGCGGTGTCGCCGGTCTCGGCGCTTGGCACCAGGGGTCCCACCGTCAGTTCACTCACGGCACCATCCTGCGATACCGTAAAAGAGACATTGCCAAAATCAATGCTTCCAGTCCTAGGGCCGCCTGTATTAGCGTCCCAGGAATAGGTCAATTGAACGTTGCCGACGCCCGCCAGGACATTCATGTGAAGCCATGACGTGTTAACAATCGCAGACCAAGCGCAAGTGATGATACCCGCCGCAACTGATAGGGCTGCGCTCCCCGGCGTCGCAGACACGGAAGCGGACGACGGAGTCAGTGTGAACGAACATGCGTTTGCGGAATTAGGAAGCTGGCTAACGAACGCATAACTGGACCCTTCAAGTGTAGCCGTAGAATTGACGATGGCTGTTGCAAAATCCGTGGACCAAGTAGCCCCCACCGCGATTGCAATACCGTTAACGTCATAATTCACGCCAGTGACGTAATCGCTCTCGGAGCCGCCGAGATATGTGCACAGGACGAGGGAGCTTCCGGCAGAGTCCAGCGCGCACACCGCGCCATCGTCCGTGCCCCCGGCGAACTGTGGCTGAACGGCCCCGACCGTCACCGGAAACGCCACCGAAGCCGTTTCACCGCCAACGAGCGCACGGCCGGACCCATCGACAGTTACGCTCCAAGCGATATCCTCTAGTTCTCCGCCGATATAAGTGGAATAGACAAGCGTTCCGTCGGAAGCCAACTTGGTTACGAACATGTCGCCATTGCCGGAGTAATTTGTCGAATACGCCCCGAGCGTCGTTGGATAGTCAGACGAAAAC
>JBEKUT010000558.1:0-4429 GCA_049514735.1 Bryobacteraceae bacterium | reverse complement strand
AAGCCCGGCGATAGCCCTGCAAACTGCACGATTGCGAGCGAGCCGCCCACGGTGATCGTAGGCGTGTCCACGGCGGTCGCGAGCGGCGATGCCAGCGCAGCCGCGCCAGTAGCAGGTGGATTGTTCAGCTTGCCGATACCGGTTGCAAAAATGATGAGCGATTCGCCCGGCATTGCCGGATTGGCCGGACTCACCAGCGCGTAATTCGAATGCACGACGATGGGATCGAGCACCGTCGATGTGCGGGCATACTCGAACACACCCAGGGCATAATCGGCGACCGCGACGCTGACGATGTTGCTCAACGTGCCGCCGCTTGTGACCACCACCGGCGCCAGGCCTCCGGCGGGGACCTCGTAAGGAACCTGGAAGTTGATCTGATTCGATTGGACGTAATCGATGGGCGCGGGAATGCCGTCCACCGTAACGCTGACGCCGCCGAGTTGAATGGGCAGCGGCAGGGAGCCCTGTAGTATCGGTGCGGACGTGCTGAAATTGATCCCGTAGATGGATGCGAGAGCGCCGCGCGAAACCAAGGCCACGCCGTTGGCCGCGCTCACTACTCCGCCCGCGCCGATCTGTGGACCGGTCATGGAGACAACCTGGCCTCCGATCCCTTGCGTCGCGACAACCAGCGTAGCGTGCGACGGCGTCGGATCGTTAGACGAAATCGAAATGCTTCCTTGTTGCGAACCAACTGCCGTGGGCGCGAATTGAACCGTGAGTTGTTGCTGCGCACCGGCCGCGATGGTGAATGGCGCGGTTACGCCGGACAGAGTGAATAGCGCGTTCGAACTCGATATGGAATCCACGGTCAGGGCCGCGCCACCAGTGTTCGAGATGGTCAAGGTCATGGTCGCGGTCTGGCCGCTGGCCACCGTCCCAAAATTCAGGGTCGTGGCCGATACCGCGGCGCTGGGCACGGGCATGCTGAAGGCATAACCTTTTACGGCGATCGTCGCGCTGCCGTTCACCGTGATGTTTCCCTGTTGTGGACCGATGGCGGTTGGCTGGAAGTCGATCGGAACGCTCGCGGGCAAGTCGGGTGCGACATAGAAAGTGCCGCTCGGCGGGATGAACACGGGATTATCGCTGGTCACCGAAGTAATCGGCAACTGTCCCGTCCCGCTATTAGTTATCGGGATCGACTGCGTGCCGCCCACGCCGATAGTCACATTTCCGAAATCGATTGGGCCCGCTACTAGGCTCAATTGCGGATTTACATTCACGGTCAGTGGCCCCACCGTGGCGCTGGCCGAATCGACGCCGTTCATGGCGATCACACGCAGGTAAACCGGCGCATTCTGGAATAGCGCAGCGTCGTATTGGAACTGCGTCCCCGTGAGATCGTAGGACATCGGATACCAGGAGCTGCCATCGTTAGACGACTGCACTAGATAAGTAAGTGGCGCGGCGGCGGGATCGGATGCTGTCCAGGCAATGGTCTGTTGGCCGGCCAGCGTATCCGCCGGCTTGGGCGATTGAATAGCGATGCTCGGAGGGCCCGCGCTGACCGCCGACGCCAGCGTAGCGCCATTTGTTTTCAAGATCAGCGAAATGCCGGTTGTGCCCGCAACATACGGAATCATCCAGTCGAAATAGACTTGCGACATGGGTTCGCTTTCACCGTTGCTAAACGATGGCGTGAAGCAGAAATCCGAGAGAGTGCCGCTTGCGCCGCTGAAGCGAATACAATAATTGCCGTTCGGATCGGACGTGTCTCCCGCGTCTGTCGAAGTGACATGATATGGCGGATCGAGCTGGCCGGCGCTTCCGTTCTGCGTGGCGGAACCGGTAATCACGAGAAAATCGGACGGGGTTGCAGCGTGCGTGTCCAGCGTCGACGTTTCGTGCGAACCGATTGCATTAGCGACCAGCCCGCTCGCGTACCACTCACTCGTCAGACCGGACACGAGTTGTTTGTAATGAAACGGCGAGATAAATGTCGTCGCGCCCGGGCAATACGCCATGAGATCGAACTCGGTGGCTGGGACAATGGCCGGCCCCGCCAACCAACTGAGTCCGGGAGATTGAATGGTGTTGTCGAGGTACAGCCAATCTGGATCGGCGGAAGTGTCCTCGGCTTGGCTGCAGCCGGAGTTCATGGCCGGCATTGCCGTGGCGTGATGCAGGCCAAGGTCGTGACCGATTTCGTGCGCGAGTGTTCTTCCCGATTCCACCGGATCGCGTTGATCCGCGGCCCATGCCGCTCTCCCTTTTCCCGGCGTTGCCCACGGCGCGTCCGACGAGCCTTTAAGTCCCTCCAGTAGCGCTAGAATCGTGAACCACGCCACAATTTTGTTGGGCGGATCTTTGAGACCCGGAATAAATCCGTCGATATACCGGATCAGCTTCTGGTGCAGTGCCGCCTCCAGCAGCGGGTTGCTATCGGAAAGGTCGTCTGGCCATGGCGGCAACGGATGCGGAAACGGGATTTCGTAATATTGGAATGAATCGCGCGTGGCAAAAGGATAGAGCGTCGATAACTGGGGTCCGGGATTCGATATGGCGGCCGTGGGACAACCCCGATTTGTTCTAGCGATCCAGCAAAGCGGGAAATAGCCGATTTTATACGGCTGGCTCTGTGACCATGTTTTGACGACGAAGCCCGTCTCCTGTGGCGAGCTGGTGTTGTACTTGGGATTGTCGGGCCGAGTGGCCGGCGGTTTAAGAACGGCGGTGATTTGGACGTTCTTCCCCGCGTTGCTAATCCAATCCGGCGGCGCAATAAAGTTCAGCGAAGCGTTCAATTGTCCCTGGTTGGGAGTGATCAAGGCCGTGATCGGGCCATTTATTGAACCGCCCGCCGCCGATAGTGGAGTCGTACTGCCGCCCGGTTTTACCAGCACGGCTGAAATCGTGGCGTCAACGCCCTGAACCAGGTTGGACTGCGCATAGAACTGTCTCGGATAAACACGAATTAGAGTCTGTTTGCCGGATATCATCGGAACCGTGTCGAGGGAATCCTGGGTAACTTGAATCACGTCGACGGATGGAGATAGCCCAGGAACCACCGGCATCATGACAGGAGTTGTCTCTGCCAGAACCGTACTCTGCACTGAATCGATGAGCGATGCAACCAGATAGACTGTTGCCAGAGTCTTGGGGATCGTAATGGCAGCCGGATTGATAACCAGTGACTTGGAAGGCGGCATGTCGGACTTAGTCACCGCGATGAAGTCCGACGATCCCTGCAGCACGCGCGTGTTGGGGTCGGCCGAGTCGTAAAGGCGGAGCGCCAATTGCGCCTGGCTGGCGGCCAAACTGGTGAAGTCGTAAGTCACCGTTGCGATCACGGGCTCGGTGGGATCGACGCCGCGGGCAGGGTCCGGCGCGATTGATCCGGAAACGAACTTCAATGGGCTGCAGGACGGCAGCACGTCGAAGATTACGTCGCGCACAATCGGACTGCTCTTGAAACTACCCGTCACCGTGAACTGCCCTGTGTATGGACTGCCGGCTGCCGAGAGTTGGCTGGCATCGCCGGAAAAATCGAGTTCAAACGGTGTCGTGCCGACCACCGTTCCCTGAAGCGCATCGCCCACTATGGTTCCATTGGGCGCCGTTATCGAGAGCCAATTCGGCACAATCCCGCCACCGATGCCTCCGCTGAGCTGCTTAGCGGTGAGAGAAAAATCGATGGCGCCGTTACAAGTCCCGACGCAGACCAGGTGCGCTATGCCGGTGCCGGGTTTCGTGGAACCGGCTATCGCTTGCAATTGCTGCGCCTCCACGACATCGACAGGGTTGGGATTTCGCAGCGTAATTCGCGGTTTCGCTCCGGCGCCGCTCGATGGCAAAGCATCGCCGCCGACGGAGCAGGTGGGCGCTGGGCCGGCAACCAACCCGGAGTCTCCCAGATCGCCTGTAGGCGCTGCTGTGACGGTGTACCATGCGTCGATCAAATAACTCGCGTGGTCAAGGTTGAAGCTAAGTCCGGCGCCCGAGTGAAGGATCAGGTTTTGACCAAGTAACTCCGATTGCGCAAAGAGTTGGCTGAAGTTGCAGTCTGACTCGACGGTAAGCGGCTGATAGGCGTCGTTCTGGCTATTCGTAAAGTTCGGGACGGCAGCGACGTCGCAGCCCGATTCATCCGGTAATATCGGGTTCACCGTAAACACCTCGACGCCGGCGTTCCCCAAAGCCAACCCTCCCGTGGTGATAAACTGCACCGTGCTTGTGACAGCGGCGGTGAATGGCGTATCGAAAAAGTACGCCGTCACCGAGACTCCACTGACCATCCTGGTATCCAATGTGAGATTTATGGACGACGGAAGACCTGTCAGCGCCACGCTTCCGGTTGCGGATGCATAGGTATCGCATGGCAGGTTGGTGACATTGATAGTTACTACGCCGCTCTGCGTCGTCACTGTCCTGGGGGGGGGCGGGCTAGTCGCGATACACGGCCCCTTTCCAATTCCGGAAGTCA
>JBEKUT010000557.1:0-4431 GCA_049514735.1 Bryobacteraceae bacterium | reverse complement strand
GAACGTAGAACACGAACCACGAACGCCTCCCACCCTCCCATGCCATACTCGAAAGATGGATTCGGGAGCGATTTTTGCGGTCTTCATGCGATGGCTGCACATCACTTCGGTGGTCACGCTGATCGGTAGTTTCATATACGCGCGTTTCGCCGTCTGGCCGGCGGTGGAGGGGCTGGGACAGGCGCAAGGGAGGGCCTTCATAGAAAACATGGTGATGCAATTTCGCGCCGTTCTCTACACGGTGCTCGTGACGACGCTCCTCTCCGGACTCTATAACTATCTGACGAAGGCCTCGTATCCGCCGCATTATCAGATGGTCATCGGCATCAAGTTCCTCTTCGTGCTGCACATCTTCGCCGTCGCGATTCTCTACACTTCTCCGAATGCCGATCCAAACAAACGCCGCCGCTGGTTAACCGGAATGGCGGTCTCGGGAATCATCGTCATCGCCCTCTCGGCCGATTTGCGCTGGCTGTCGTTGAACGCCTTAATGCACTAACCGGCTTGGCCGAAGCATCCTAAATAATATGAACGGATACGACGCTCTTCGCTTAGGCGCGGCCTGGCTCGACTTGTCGCAGCGCACAAAAATCATTGCAACCGGAGAGGATCGCGCGCGCCTGCTGCACGCGATGACAACCAATCATGTCGAGCGGCTCCAGCCGGGCATGGGCTGCTACGCCTTTTTTCTCAGCGCGCAAGGCCGCATTCTTTCGGACGTCAATCTGATTTGCCGGCCGGACCATTTTCTTCTTGACGCCGAACCGGAGGTGCGCGAAAAGCTCTTCAAACATCTCGATGGATTTATCATTGCCGACGACGTGACGCTTGAAGATGCGACGTCTAGGCTCGCGACGATCGCGGTCGAAGGACCCGGCGCCGCAAATATTTTGGAAACGCTGGGCGCTCAAGTTCCACAAAATGAGTATGACAACATCGCGTGGAACGACCAGCTAGTGGTTAGAATTTCTTACGCTGCTGGACCAGGATTCTTTGTCATCGGCCCCACCGAGAGCCGCGACTCCCTCATCCAGGCGCTGGAATCGAGCGGCGCGATAGCCGCCGATCTCGAAGCCTTCCGAACAGTCCGAATCGAAAACGGCCGGCCTCGTTACGGTGAGGACATTAGCGAACGATTTCTGGCGCAGGAGACCAACCAGGCGCGGGCCGTACATTTTCAGAAAGGTTGTTATTTAGGACAGGAGATCGTGGAGCGCGTGCGCTCGCGCGGCCAAATCCATCGGCTCCTCGTGCCTCTTCATATCGATGGCGTCGAGCCGCCCGCACCCGGGACCAAGCTCCACGTTGGAGAAGCAATTGCCGGTGAGATAACGTCGGCATGCTTCTCGCCGGCTCTAGGGAAGGTAGCGGCCCTCGGATACATTCGAGTCGACCACGCAAAACCCGGGGACGAGCTTTCGAGCGGCGAGAGGCGGGCACGAGTAACCAGAGGGGTTTAAAACGCATATGGAAAACAACGGAGCTTCGGCTCAAGTTGCCACTGGAATTGCGGGTCTCGACGACGTGCTTTCCGGTGGACTTCCCAGCAATCACGTTTACTTGCTCGAAAGCGATCCCGGCACTGGAAAAACTACACTCGCGATGCAATTTCTCATGGAGTGCGTTCGTGCTGAAACAGAACGCGAATTGCGCGCCGTCGCCGCGTCTCATGGATGGGACCTGAGCGGTGTCGACATTTTTGAACTTCCCGCAGGCTACACAAACCCCGACGATCGGTACACGGTTTTTCACGCTTCCGAAGTCGAACTGACAGATATACGTTGAGGCCCATCTCTGCTGCGACCCGGAATCGGTGCAGCGCGAGATTCTGCAGGGAGCTGCGGCCGTGGTCCTTACACCCGAGGCGCTGGGTTCATTCGCAAACAGCCATCGTGGTCGGACCTTCCGGTGCTGATTATGACCGCGGATGGCGTGGTGAGCCAGCGTATCAAGAGCAACCTCAAACTTTTCGAGCCGCTCGGCAACACCACGCTCTTGGAACGTCCCGTCCGGACTACAACGCTGGTCAGCGTGGTGCGCACGGCGTTGCGAGCCCGTCAGCGCCAATACGAAATACGCGATCACCTGCTTGAACGCGGCCGCGTGGCCGAGGAGCTGAAGCGTTCTAATGAGGATCTCAAACAGTTCGCCCTGGTCGCCGCGCACGATTTGCAGGAGCCCGTCCGCACAGTGGCCAGCTTCGCGCAGTTGCTCGCCATCCGGTATGAAGGCAAGCTTGACCCCTCCGCCGACGAATACATAAACCATATCGTGAGCGGCGCGCATCGCATGAGTCGGCTGGTGGAAGACCTTCTCACGTTCGCGCAACTGAGCACCCGCCCCACGGTGCTGTCCTCGCAGGACTCCGAAGCGATGCTGGAAACGGCGCAGTTCAATCTCGACGCCAAGATCCGGGAAACTGCGGCGGTGGTCACGCACGATCTGCTGCCGCGCGTTATGGCGGACCAGATGCAGATCATACAGGTTTTCCAAAATCTCATCGGCAACGCCATCAAGTACCGTTCCGCGGCGCCGCCCAGCGTGCATGTTTCGGCGCGATTAGAAGAAACGGAGTGTACCTTCTGCGTCCGCGACAACGGTATCGGATTTAAGCAAGAATACGCCGACCGCATCTTCGGCCTGTTCAAGCGGCTGCACGGGAGAGAGGTCCCCGGCACCGGTATCGGGCTCGCCAACTGCCGTAAATTTTGGAGCGGCTCGGCGGGCGCATCTGGGCAGAGGCGGAAGAGGGAGCAGTCGCCGCTTTCTACTTCTCGCTGCCCGCGGCCAACCACGCCGGTGAGGAAGAGAACGAATGGCCCTCCACGGCATCAATCCCCGCACAGACGCGATCGTCGTCGAGTCCGATCTGATTATGGTGCGTTGTTACAGCGTTGAGTGGGTTACGGATTCATCCCGGTTCTTCTGACGCGGCGCTGCATGTGCGGGTGAACTGCATTGTGCACGATTGAGTTTCGACGCCGGAAGTGAAAGAATATTGGGACCCCTTAAAACCAGAAGAACGGCGGGAGCGCGGGGCTCCGGCCGTTCCAACTAGCTTTGATGAGATTGCGCGAGCTGAGGTGCAGCCGATCTCCGATGAACGCCTTTGGTCAGACTGGAACCGGTATTAGCGGCGCCAGTAGCCGCCGTAGTAACGATGGCCGTAGTAGTGCGGGCCAACCCAGTATGCGCCAGCGTAGGGCCGGCGGCCCCAGTAGCCACCATGCCAGGCGTAGCGGCCACCATAAGGGGCGTAATAACCGCCGACCCAGGCGTAGCCGGGTCCAGGTGCGGGCGCGACATAAGCCGCGGCGGGTGGCGGGGGCGGGGGCGCCGCGACATAGGCTCCAACGGGAGCGCCGACACCGGCGCCAAAATAGAAATGGGTTCCGGCGAACATGCATGTTCCGGCAAACAAGAAGAGTACAGCGAGTTTGGTTTTCATAACGTTCCTCCTTCGTTATTCTTTTACTGACCGCTTCCTTCCGGTCGCGGCTCGGTTACCAAGATTGCAAGGGGCGTGCCATTCGTTAAGTTATTGATTCTATTTATGACGGCAGTTTGGATCGGATGATTGGGTTGCACCGCTGGTGGTTGATTTCGGCCGGAGAAACTGGGTTCGTTTTGAATTTTTTGTTTGGTGGCGCATTTTTGGTTCCATTTATTGTTCTTTTCCTGGTTTGATTATGGGTTGGATGGCGCCCGGTTCGAAGTCGAGGGTTAGAGCGGCTTTGATTCTAAAGGAAAGATAGCCGCTTAATTCTCGTGAACGGGAAAAAGGGATGGGCTGTTTTCATTCGGTTCGGACTCGCCTGGGCAGCTAACCTCGGGATCGAAGCTGATGCCGGTCATCCTAAATTGGTATTGGCCGAGTTGTTGGACGAGAAAATAGACGGGGAGCGGGTCGGGGAGTTGTTTACCTCTGATGAAGCTCATGTCTACGCCCACTTGCCATTGGCCGGGTTCATTGGAGCAAGCCTGGACAAGGCTAAACTCGCCGCCCACGAAATCGCCACTTAGAAACTCATGCCAGAGTTTCAGTTTGCCGTCTTCAGCCGCCGCCGATCTCGATTCCATCACTTCCCAGGGCTGGTTGAGCCACTCATCCACGAAGTCCTGGGGCTGTAAGGCGACGGGGTCGATGCGGGTGACAGCGGTATCTTCGACTTTGTAATGCAAGATGTGCGCGCGGTTGTGGATTACCGGGTCGATGCTTCGGTCGCGTATCTCCATCAGCAAGTCGTTCAGTTCGAGGCGAACCTGATAGGGATGTTCGGCTCCGAACCAGATTCCGTGCTCACCGCTGAGGATTGGGACTGCTTCAGGCGCGCCGGCAGACAAGCGAAAAAGGTCGTAGGCCAACATGTTCCAGGTTGAGCCACACTGGACGCCATAGCGGAGGATCAGGATAAGCCGACTGCCGGATTC
>JBEKUT010000556.1:0-4447 GCA_049514735.1 Bryobacteraceae bacterium | reverse complement strand
GTTCAGCGTCGCGGCAACGATTCAGGATTACGACGCGAACAATAACCTCCTCTCAACGGACTGCGTCACGCAGACCGCGAAAAGGCTGTAACGCATCCTTCAGGCATTCGTGGGTGGCATAGCGGGCACTGGCCGCGTTTGGGGAGCGGCCAGTGCTGCGTAGTACGGTGACTCAGAGGATGAGCTGGTCCGTTACTGGGTTGACGAACAATTAGGAGCGGAGCGGATGGCCGTGCAAACTCGGAAAAATTTGAACTCTGTCACATTGCCCCCCGCCCGCCAACGCGGTGATATGCGGTGATATGCGGCGCTCCTGTTGACTGAACAGCGCTGCTGCTAAACCCCGCGGCATACACCTTTATTTCATTACTTACTCCGTCCTGATCCACTCCCACACGCCGATAGATGTGCAGGGTTTATGATCCACCTCACACGGATCAATCATGTACCGCTAGTTCTGAACTCCGACCTGATTGAACACATTGAAGCTACTCCCGACACAGTGATTACACTTACGAATGCACAGAAGTTCATGGTCCTCGAATCGGCCGATGAAATCATTGCACGTGTGATTGATTTCCGGCGCTTGATCCTCCACGCGGAGCCCCATGGCCTCGTGAGATCGGAGGCGGGCGCTTAAGATGGCGGCGCCCCGCGTCCGCTCGAAACCAGACATTGCCACTGTTTTCGGACTGGCCATCGCCGCCGCCTGCATTCTCGGGGGGTTGATCCTCGAAGGCGGCCATATCAGCGACATCGCGCAACTGACGGCGGCGTTTATCGTACTCGGCGGGACGTTAGGCGCGGTCATGGTGAGCACGCCGCTGGCCACGCTCAAAGGCGCGATGAAGCGCTTCCGGCACGTGCTCCTCGATCGCGATTTGTCGCCGGAATTATTGATCGACGAAATCGTCGGATACGCCAGCAAGGCCCGCAAAAACGGATTGGTATCGCTTGAGAAAGATGTGGAACAAATCTCGGACCCGTTCCTTCACAAGGCCGTCAGCCTGGCGGTGGACGGCGCTGATTTGCAGGAGATCCGCGGCATGATGCAACTGCAGATCGATATCGAGGAGCAGCACGGGCTCGCGGAGGCGCGGGTAGTCGAGAGCGCGGGAGGATACTCGCCGACCATCGGTATTATCGGCGCTGTACTGGGGTTGATCCAGGTCATGAAGAACCTGGCGAACATCGAAGAAGTGGGCCATGGCATTGCGGTGGCATTCGTCGCAACGGTATACGGGGTAGGGCTCGCGAATATCGTGCTGCTTCCGGCGGCCAATAAGATGAAGGCCCGCGTCCGGCAGGAGACCCAAAGGAAAGAGTTGGTGGTGGAAGGGGTGGCGGGGATCGTGGAAGGGCTCAAT
Source organism: Bryobacteraceae bacterium (assembly GCA_049514735.1). Lineage (GTDB taxonomy): Bacteria > Acidobacteriota > Terriglobia > Bryobacterales > Bryobacteraceae > JAICMB01. The sequence goes on along the minus strand of JBEKUT010000556.1, from coordinate 3,080 downwards.
CCGAAGCTTATCCGCTGCAAGCTGGAGGCCTATTACTTAAACGATATTGCCCCAACGCCCGCAACGCCCGATGGAGCCCCCACGAAAGAGGATGCGGAGGTGGGCGCGCGGGCTCAGAAACCGAGGGCGGCAGCAGTACGGAGTGCAATATGAGTTCCCGCCGCAAGGAAGCGCCAGAACCCGAGAACCATGAGCGCTGGCTGGTATCGTATGCGGATTTCATCACCCTGTTGTTTGCATTTTTCGTCGTGATGTTCGCCACCTCGCAGACCGACAAATCGAAGGCGCAGCAGGTCTCCGACTCGGTCAAAAAAGCTCTTGCCGGGCAGCCGCTCGCGTCCATGGTTTCGGCGATTCTCGGCCCTGGTCCGCCAGGGAAAACGCGTCCGGTGGCGCACGAACTGACCCACGCACCCCCGCCGTCGCCAGACTTGAAAAAAATAATCGAACCGGCGCCGTTAGCCGAATTGATTCCTTCGCTCACCATTCTCTCCCGCGAGTTGGCGGACGAGATCAAGAGCGGACGGATGCACATCAGGATGGGCCCCCGCGGGCTGACCGTAAGCTTCCGCCAGGCAGCTCTTTTTCCTTCGGGCGAGGATGTGATCGCGCCGCAGGCTTACGGCAGCATCGAAAAAGTCGCGCGCGCCATGAAACTGATTCCGAACCCGGCCCGGCTCGAAGGACATACCGATGCGCTCCCCATTCATAACTCTCATTTCAAGAGCAACTGGGAGCTGTCGGCCGCGCGTAGTATTGCGCTCCTCGAACTGCTGACGAAACAGTTTGATGTGCCCGCCGACAAGATTTCGATTGCCGGATACGCCGAGACGGCGCCGGTCGCCGACAACGACACCGACGATGGCCGCTCCCGCAACCGCCGCGTCGACATCGTAATCCTCAATGAGGCTGGGTCGAAAGGGGAACCGGAGAGAAGGGCGAAATAAAGAAGCTGTCTAATGGCCCCCTTCCATGAGTTTCTCCAGGACTCGTTGGGCAGCTTTCTGTCCGGCGCTCTTCTTCGAAAGACCCTCAGCCTGGCTTACCCATTCATGGCCCACCCGCACCTCGACCAGAAAAGTTTTGGCGTGCTCCGGGCCGCGTTCTTCGACGATCGAATAGCGCGGCTGTGGGAGCTTCAGCGCCTGCGTCATCTCCTGGAGCGCGCTTTTGTAGTCGAGCAGTTTATCGGAGTTCCGATCAAGCGCCTCATGTTCACCGGCGATGTGTCTTGTAATGAGGCCGCGCGCGGCATCGACCCCACCGTCGAGGTAGATGGCTGCGATGATCGCTTCCATGGCATTAGCCAGGAGCGCGGGCTTCAATCTGCCACCGCTGAGTTCTTCCCCGCGGCCGAGGAGCAAATGGTCTCCCAGTCTGAGCGATTGCGCCACCTCGTAAAGATGCGATGCGCTGACCAACTGGGCTTTGAGTTTCGAAAGACGGCCCTCGGGATAATCGGCGTGCCTCGCAACCAACAACTCGCTGACGATGAAACCGAGAATAGCGTCGCCAAGGAATTCGAGCTGTTCGTTATCGTCGAGGACGCTTTGGAGATTCTTTTCGTAGACGCGGGACTTATGCGTCAGCGCGCGTTCCAGGGGCTTGCGGTCCCTGAAGGCGTAGCCGAGCGCTCCTTCCAGCGTCGCCAGGTCCGCTCGCATCGACAAGAGCGGCTTACTGGCTGGGCGGCGTGGTGGCGGCGGGTGGAGTAGCGGTTGCCGGCGCGGCCGTCTTGTTCGCTGCCGCCTTTAGTTTTACGGCATTCGCCTTCTTGGCGTTGATGAAAGCCTTCACCGGCGCGGAAGCGTCCGGCAGCGCCGCCGCCTTATCGAAGATCTCGATGGCATCGTCGAACTTTCCGGCATCCAGATACGCGTCCCCCAACCGCGCCATGGTTATGGCGTTGGGCGAACCAGTGTCGACAGCGGTCTTGAGTTCGCTAATCGCGACGTCGTATTTCTTGCGAAGAATCGCAATCTGGCCCAGAATGCCATGGGCGTCGGCGGCGAAATCCTTCTTGGCGTTGTTCCATTGATCGTCGGTGAGATTAGGGTTCGGCTTCGGCGCCGTCGGAGCGTCGGCAATGGTCTCGTTGGCGTACTTCTCAGCTTTCGCCAGTTTCTCTTCCTTGTCGAGATCGAACTCCCGAGTATGCCCCGCCATCTGCGAAGCTAGCGTCGAGAGCGCGAAGACGTTCTTCGGTTCGACCTCGAGGATCCGCTCGGCATAAGTTACTGTCAGGGGGTAGTCGTTCTTTTTTTCAGCCGCCTGCATGCCAAGCTGCAGCAGCGTGACTTTGAATTCCGTGTCGGCGAAATTTTCGAGGACGCTGTCGATCGCCTTGATCTGTTCGTCCGGAGTTGTGGCAGCCTGCACGGCCTGCAGAGCCGCGAGCTCTTTCTGCGATTTCGGCTGCGGGGCTTTTTGAGCCTGGAGGGCGGGGACTGCCAGGGTCGCACCGAGAGCCAGCGCGAGCACGGTCTTCCATCGGTTGGTCATCATTACTCCTATCCTAGATTGTCCGGCTGTAGTTTGTCCGGTCCTGCTGTTGGAAGCTCACTTCTCCGGACTGTTCTGTAATTTTAGCGATTGTTCCAAACCGCTCTGAGCGGCAGCTTTCGCCGCATCGGGCGCCGCCTCGACGGCAAGTGCTGCGCGATAAAATTTCTGGGCCTCGGGCTGCCGTTCCGGATCGCCTCCCGCTTGCGCGAGCCTTCCAAGATACACGTAACTCCAGCACTTCGTCTCGGGATCGGGCGTCAGATCGAGCGCCTTCTGAAACAGCCTCTCCGCCGTCTCGGGATCGCGTTCTAAGGCGGCGATCCGCGCGAGTCCATAATAAGCCTTGGCATGCAGAGCGGAGTTGGCGGACTCCTGCAGCGACCTCAAGAAAAGGTTCTTAGCATTTTCGAGATCCGCCTGAGGAGCGTTATGCTTGGCCGACAAATCCTGCGCCGCGGCCAGAGTCTTCTCGGCCTTCGACGGCTCCGCGGCCGCAACCGTTGGAGCTTTGACGGTTCGCACGGCGCGCGTGCTTACGAACTGCACTTTATCCAGACGCTTTGCTTCTTTCTGAA
>JBEKUT010000555.1:0-4458 GCA_049514735.1 Bryobacteraceae bacterium | reverse complement strand
TGCCCACTGAGTACCAGTGCCACTTTCGCAAGCACCTGCTGAAAACCAGAGGAGTGGATTTTTTTCCGCGGCCCGATATCTGGTATGTCGATAATGCCGGTGACATGCTGGCCGGCGCGATCGACGATGTGGTGACCCGGCTAGCGACGGATGGCTTCGATTGGTTCGAGCATTTCTCTTCGGAACAAAACGTGTTGCATACGTTGCGGCACGATGAAGAGAGCGATGAAGGGACTTTCGGTTTCGGAATCCCGGTGTCGCCGATGCGGAATCTTCAGACCGGCTATCTTGCGCTGTCGCAGGGACAGCACGGGCTGGCTGTGGAGCGTCTGACTCAGGCGCTGGAGTCGGGGTGCTTCGACCATATCGGCAAGAAACTCCGGGCGGACATTGCGTCCGCCGCCGGGTAGCGCAAACGTTTTTCCGAGCCGTGACCGGCAGGGAGCGGAAATAGCCCGCAACGTTTCCGATAGGCTCTCTAACGGAGTGTCCATGGCCCTGCGGGCCACCAAAGGTGATCAAGAATTTCGACCGTAACCGAGCCGTGACCGGCAGGGAGCGGTTGGCCCATTTAGACATGTTCTTCAGGGGAGCGGTCTTCGCGGTATTTCGACGGACCGCTTCCTCCCTGGGCTGTGAAATAACTTCGGCAGCCGTTCGCTCACTCACGCGCGGCTCGCAATTTCGAACGACCGCTTCCTCCCGGTCGCGGCCCAGTACAAATTCGCGGCTCAGAAAAAGGGCGCTACGGTTCTACCGTCGCCGTAGCTTCCTGGCGATGCGCGACAACTTCTTTCGTCTTCTCCAGCAACGCCTTCGACTGCGGTAAAGCCTCAACTCCCCGCCGAATTTCCTGATCGTTATCGAGAGCCAGCCGTTCCGAATCGTCCTTGCTGAACGCCGTAATAAAGAATTCTTCGCGTAACCGCTCCGCGATCCAGGGCCGGTCTTTCTTGAATTCTTCAGGATCGATAGTGAGGCCACGTTTCACGGTGAAAGCCCGATAAGCGTCCAGCACCTGATCGCTGGGCGTCCAGTCCTTCGACAACGGCTCCTTGTGCGCGCCGAAATAATCCGCGGTGTAGAAATAGAACGACAGCGAACCGTTCAACTGCGCTTCCAGCTTGGTCAGCTTCGGGGTTACATATTTCTCGTCGGGCGTGATGCCGTCGCCGCCGTAAACCACTCGGCCGCTATCGGTCTGATGCGCATCCTGCGCGTTGTTCTTGCCGGGACGCCGGCTATAGTAATCCCAGAACGAGCGATGCGCATAATCGCGCTGGATGAGGCGTCCGCTCGGCGTGTAGTATTTGGCGATGGTCAGCAGCAGGGCCGTGTTCCCGGTCAGCGGATAGGGCGCTTGCACCAGTCCTTTGCCGAACGTATTCTCTCCCAGAATCCACGCCCGATCATGGTCCTGCAGGGCTCCGGAAAGAATCTCGGCGGCCGATGCCGATCCATGATCGACCAGAACGACGATAGGATATTCCGGCCCGCGCTCGCCGCGCCGCACGAAGAATTTCTGCTCCTGCGAAGCGCGTCCATGATGCGTGACGATCACCTGGCCTTTATGAAGAAAGCGATCGGCGACGGCCGCCGCTTCCTGCAGAATGCCGCCAGGATTACCGCGCAGATCGAGGACGAGCCCTTCTATTTTGTTCTCGCCGAGACGCGCCAGATGGGTTTCCACTTCCTTGCTGGTGTTCTCATTGAACGAATCGATCTTCAGATAGGCGATGCCGGGCTTGATCCAATAAGAAGTCTTAACGCTGTCGCGCGGCACTTCATCGCGGACGATGTTGAAGAACATCAACTCCGCATCGCCGGGACGGCGCACAACGATGGACGCCTTCGTTCCCCGCGGCCCTTTGAGCAGCGCCGACACTTCGGAGATTTCCGATTTCTCAGTGTTCTTGTCGTTCACCGAAACGATTTGATCTCCGGGATGGATGCCGGCCCGGAACGCAGGCGAACCCTTGAAGGGATAATTGACGGTGACTTTTCCTTCGGGCGCCCAGATATACATACCCACGCCGTAGTAATGCCCAACCTGCTCTTCGCGGAGCGCTTCATAAGCCTTGGGATCCCAGAAACTGGAATGCGGATCGAGTGTACGCAACATTGAGGGGATAGCGCCGTGGTAGAGAACCTGATCGGCATCTACTTTGTCGGCGAAATTGGATTCGACGGTCCGATAGACCTCAGTAAATTTCTTGAGGCTGGCGCGAACGTCGTCATCGGAAGAATCGGGACCGGCCCAGAGGCCGGAAGAGAGGCAGAGAGCCAAAGAAGCGGCTGCGGCCGCGCAACGGCGCCGTAAGGGCATGCAAAACTCCAGATGGTTCATGGTAGCAGCAATTTCCAGCATACAGGTTTTAACGATCGCCTGTTATGTTTGAAATTGCGCTTTTGCGCGCCGCGAGGTGATGTTTGTACCTGCCGATTGAAGATCACGGAATCATCGGGAACCTCCGCTCCGTCGCCCTCATCGGGAAAAACGGCTCCATCGACTGGTTCTGCTATCCGCGATTCGACTCTCCCAGCGTTTTCGCCGCCATCCTCGACGATCAAAAGGGAGGCTACTTCCAGATCAGTCCGAAAAGCGACGATGTGACTCGCAAACAGCTCTACTGGCCGGACACAAATATTCTGGTGACGCGCTTCCTCTCGGCGGACGGCGTCGGCGAGGTGACCGACTACATGCCCATCGACGCGCCGCGCGATGACGTGGGGTTTCACGGACTGATCCGGCGTGTGAAGGTGGTGCGCGGCAGCATGACGTTTCGCATGGAGTGCTATCCGGCGTTCAATTACGCGCGCGATACGCACTCCATCGAACTGGTGGAAGGCGGGGCCAAATTTACGAGTCCGGCGCTCGGACTCGCGCTCGCCTCGGACCTGAAACTGGCGCAGGAAGGCAACGGCGTGGTGGCCGATTTTACGCTTCAGGAAGGACAGTCGGCCAGTTTCGAATTGCACCACCTGAACGGCGAGATGGCCGCAATGTCGGATTCGGAAAGCGAGCGGCTGTTCCATGACACGGTGCAATATTGGCGGCGCTGGATCGCGAAATCTACTTACAAAGGCCGCTGGAGAGAGATTGTTCAACGCTCGGCGCTGGCGTTGAAGTTGCTGTGTTATGAGCCGACGGGCGCCATTGTCGCCGCTCCAACGTGCGGACTTCCCGAGAGCCTGGGCGGATCGAGAAACTGGGATTACCGCTACACCTGGATTCGCGACGCGGCTTTCACGATGTACGCGTTCATGCGGATCGGATTTACGGAAGAGGTCGCGGCATTTATGAATTTCCTGGACCAGCGCTGTCACGAATGCGATCCGAATGGATCGCTGCAAGTGATGTACGGGATCGACGGACGGCACAACCTGGACGAAGAAGAATTGCCGCACCTGGAGGGCTACATGGGATCGAAGCCCGTGCGCATCGGAAATGGCGCGTACGGTCAATTGCAGCTCGATATTTATGGCGAATTGATGGATGCGGCCTATCTTTTTAATAAATATGGGACGCCAATATCGTATGAATTGTGGATGTATCTGCGCCAGCTTGTCAATTGGGTTTGCGGCCACTGGCAGGAAGAAGACGAAGCGATCTGGGAGGTGCGCGGCGGCAGGAGGAAATTCGTGTACTCGAAAGTCATGTGTTGGGTGGCCGTGGACCGCGCGATTCGTCTGGCGCAGAAACGCTCGTTCCCGGCCGATTGGGGCCGTTGGTATACCACGCGCGACGAAATTTATCTCGACATTATGGAGCACGGGTGGAATGAGGAGAAGCACGCCTTTGTGCAATCGTATGGCAGCGATTCGTTGGATGCTTCGACATTGATCATACCGCTGGTATTCTTCTTGTCGCCCGTCGATCCGCGGATGGTGAGCACGTTGGAAGCGATCGACAAGCCTCCGCGCGAGGGTGGTTTGGTGTCGGATGGCCTGGTGTATCGCTATGACGTGGAGAAGACTCCAGACGGGCTCAAGGGTACGGAGGGGACTTTCAATATTTGCACTTTCTGGCTGGTGGAAGCGCTAACGCGTGCGGGGGCGGGGAATCCGGAGAAGCTTTACGAAGCCCGGCTATTGTTTGAGCAGATGTTGGGATATGCGAATCATCTCGGATTATTTTCGGAGGAAATCGGAGTGAGGGGTGAGGCGTTAGGGAATTTTCCGCAGGCTTTTACGCATTTGTCGTTAATTAGCGCGGCGTTTAATTTGGATCGGGCGTTGGGGGCGGGTGGGGGTTGAGTTTAGTACCTATGTCATCAGATCTTTACCAAATCTGGCAAGACTTCAGCGGGCGGCAACTGCCGACAGTTGAGGAATAACGTAGAGGTTCTTGAGCTTCAGGCCCAAGGCGACGACCTGCTTTCCCAGACCGGTGAGGTAGTACTTGTAGCTTCGTCCGGTCTTTTTGATCAGGCCGTGGGTGCGCAGTCGCTTCATCAG
>JBEKUT010000554.1:0-4501 GCA_049514735.1 Bryobacteraceae bacterium | reverse complement strand
CCTCTCAAAATCGCGGAAAGTGGTGAAAGCATCAAAAGCGGGGATCTTCGTCCGTACATGTTTGATTAAGAACTCTTCGAGCTCTTTCGGCGAAACGATTCCGTGACGAAAATTCAGATGCACCAGAAAAAGGCACGTAACTACGAGCACTCCAACTAACAAGAGGCCACAAAGCAACGCAGCCCTATTTAATCCCAAAGCGTGAAATAAAATGCAAAAAGCCAACCCAAGGACCCACAGGACCGCAACCCTCTTCCAGCGTTCGATGAGCCATAACAAATACACATCGGCCCCGAGGAGAGAGCGGAAGTTAAGCCCTTCCACAGCCTCGGCCATCTCTTGAGCGCTCAGCCCTGCGGCTGCGAGCAGCGCAACCAAACTCCCCGCCGATGTGCCCGCATATCCTACAAACGTGAAGTGCCTCTCCAACTCCTGGAAGGCGCCTACGTGAGCCATGCCCGCAACACCGCCTCCTTTCAGCACCGCGTACGCCTCGACCGGAAATAAGTTACTCTGCATGTAGATATTCTATCGGCTCGCGACTAAACCCGTCCATGATTGAGAACTATTTTCTGTGACTCGTTTGCACTATTAGCTTGCTCTTATTCGTCAGAAAGGATCTTGCGATAACTTCACTCGCGCAACAAGCAAGAGCAGACGTCATTGTGGCACTCTGACCACTGAATGCGCTGTGGTGGTCGTAAGCAAACATCGGTTCCTCTGCGGCGAACGCCTTGTGGATAGCCACCGACGCCGACTTCCCGTGACCCAAGCCCAACGCGTGGTTGAACGGGAGCAGGGGTGCCGTGAGCGAAACGACTAAGCGAGCGGGAAGTCCGATTGTAAGAAGTTTGCGAGAACAAACTCGTGATACGCTCTTGGCGACTGCTAAGAGGCGCGGAATTTCGGAGCTTGTCTCCGCGCCGCCGACGAGACAGTTCGTCCACCAGTTGCTAAGCGCTCTGCTGGCGTCCAGCGTTGCCCCACACCAGCTTCTCCAGCTTCGAACCCGGCACGATGATCGTCTCGTCGCGCTCCGGCCCCGTCGATACGCAGCCCACTTCAACGCCAGTCTGATCCGTCAGGAATTTCAGATAATCCTTAGCGCGTGGAGGAAGAGCATTGAGATCTTTCAAGCCCCTCGTCGGAGATTTCCATCCGGGCATTTTCTGGTATTCGGGCCGGATCGATTCCAGGCCGTGAATGGTCGCGGGCATTTCGTCGGACCCGCCATAAGACACACACACCGGGATTTCATCCAACTCATCCAGCACGTCGAGCTTGGTAATGATCAAACTGTCGAACCCGTTGATCGCCGCCGTGTACCGCAACAGCGGCGCATCGAACCAGCCGCAACGGCGTGGGCGTCCCGTGACGGCGCCGTATTCATTTCCGGCTTTGCGGATCGTCTCGCCCATTTCGCCATGCACCTCGGTCGGAAACGGACCCGATCCCACTCGCGTGATGTATGCTTTCGATACGCCGATCACGCCAGTAATCGCGGTGGGAGGAACGCCGGCCCCGGTGCATGCCCCGCCGGCCGTCGCGCTCGATGATGTGACAAACGGGTACGTGCCATGGTCCACGTCGAGCATGGTGCCTTGCGCGCCCTCGAAGAGAACGCGTTTCCCCGCGCGGATCGCCGTGTTCAAAAGATGCGCCGTGTCGCAGACCAGCGGACGGATTTGCTCGGCGAATTGGCGGTACTGCTCGCGGATCGCCGCATAATCGATTTCCTCGTTGATATTGAAAGCTCGCGCGAGAAGCTGTTTGTCCTCCGCCAAGCCATCGTACATTTTGGGGAACGTTGCCGTGTCGAAGAGATCCGCGATGCGGATTCCGCGCCGTCCGATCTTGTCTTCGTAGCAGGGGCCGATGCCGCGCGAAGTAGTGCCGATTGCGACCCGGTCGGCGCGGCCCTCCGAAATCTTTTCGACAATACGATGGAACGGGAAAATGACGTGCGCGCGGTTCGAGACGCGTAATTGGCGGGCGACGTCGACGCCGGCTTTATTCAACGTGGCCATCTCTTCGAGCAGCGCCATCGGATCGATCACCACGCCATTGCCGATCACAGCGAGGATTCCAGGCCGCAAAATGCCGCTCGGAATCAGCTTCAGGACGTACTTTTTTTCGCCTACGAAAACCGTGTGGCCGGCGTTGTGTCCGCCCTGGTAACGCGCCACGATATCGAACTCGTGGGAGAAGAGATCGACAACCTTGCCCTTGCCCTCGTCTCCCCACTGGGCTCCAAGCACAATGATATTGCTCATTTTTTCGGGGACCGAATCCACCATTGTATCGTGGGAGCGGAACCGCACCTTCAATCGACGTGGTTCTGATTCACTACTCTGCGTCAGGATCGAAAATCTCGCCCAGTTCAAGCGTAAAACCGGGCAGCTCAGGGTCAGCCGATACCGCCGAAACACCATCGAGAATCACGACAGCCCGGTTCGGGCGGTACACATGGACCCGGTGCAGCTCCAGATCGATGAGCCAGCCGAGGCGTGCCCCGTGGGCGGCGTACTCCTCCATCTTGGATTCAATAAACGGCATCGAATCGAACGCCGACTTGAGCTCAATCATGAAGTCGGGACAGATGTATGCGAATCGCTGTCTATCCGTCTTTGGCAGGCTTTTCCAGCGGCTCTTCAGGATCCACGACACATCGGGAGAATACACCGCCTTGCTGGGAAACGTGAATCCAGTACTGGAATCGAATCCGCAACCCGTGCCGTCAACTTCGGCCCAATTGCCAAGCTGACCGGCAATGTTAGCGTTCGATATGCTGGTCTCTCCACCCGCGGGAGGCATAACCACAAGGTCCCCTTCCGCCGTGCGTTCGATCCGCAGATTCCGATTCGCCATGCAAAACTCGAAAAACTCATCCTCACTCATCTGCCGGAAACACTCCGGCATGTGCATCAAGAAACACGATTCGGAAAGGAGGGTAGTTTGAGTGTCCACAACGGCTGTCTGGAGTCTACCAGAACAACCTCGACTACTCTGCGTCAGGATCGAAAATCTCGCCCAGTTCGAGCGTGAATCCGGGCAACTCAGGATCGGCCGATACCGATGAAATACCTTCGAGCATCACGACAGCGCGACTCGGCCTGTACACATAGACCACCCGCCGGTCGGGATCGATGAGCCAGCCCAGCCGTGCTCCATTAGCGACGTATTCTTCCACCTTCGATTGCAGAAACGAAACCGAATCGGACGGCGATTTGAGCTCGATCACGAAATCGGGACAGATGTGCGCGAAACGTCTTCTGTCCGCCTTCAGCAAGCTTTTCCAGCGGCTCTTCAATATCCACGACGCATCGGGAGCGTACACGGCCCCGCTGGGAAGCGTGAATCCGGCGTTGGAATCGAATCCCTTCCCTGTACCGTCAAACTTCGCCCAATCCCTCAATTGGCCTGCGATCTCGAGGTTCGATCCTCCGGTCTCACTGCCTGCAGGCGGCATAATGACGATCTCTCCTTCCGCCGTCCGCTCGATCCGCAAATCCCGATTCAAAACGCAAAACTCGAAAAATTCGTCCTCACTCATCTGCCGCAAACGTTCGGGCAAATGCAGCAGAAAGCACGATTCGGAGAGGATGGGTGTTTGAGTAGCCATGACGCGCTGTCTGGAGTCTACCAGAATCCGACCTCAAACCAGCTTGATCGTTACACGGCGGCCGACGATGGCCGCCGCCCGTTGCAGGCTCGACAACGTGACATCGTCTTTGGCATTGAGGAGCCGGTCAACCTGCGTACGGCTCGTTCTTAGCAGTATGGCCATTCTGTTCTTCGAAATCTTTTTCTCTTTCATGGCCTCGGCCAATTGCCAGGCTACGACCTCCTTGATCGCCTGTGCTTGCGCCTCTTCGAAAATGCCCTCCTCCTGAGGAAGTCTTCAACGCTGGAACCCATATGCTTCTTGCTCATCGCTCCAACTCCTTCTGGCGGTGTCGCTCCGCCGCTCAGTTTCCGAGCCGTGACCGGCAGGGAGCGGTGCCCTTCTGTAATTTGCATGCCCGGTCCGCCTCGTCGAAAGGTCCGTGCGGACCTCCCATAACCCGTTTCCGAGCGGACGGCACAGCGGCATCCCGACAAGAAGCGCTGGCAAAAGAAGTGATCTCTTAGACGATACCATCGAGCTTCAAGTCTTCGAGCGCTATCTTAGCGCCAGCCTCGTCAAAATACTTTCCGTGATGTTGGCCCCATGTCAGAAACCGATTCCAAGCAGGCCGTGTTTTATGCGGCTCGGAGAAATGTTTGAATGTCTCGTATGCCAAACGGTCTGCCGCCTGTAGTGGAGTGAATTTCTTCTTGGGAGCGAAGGCCAAGGTTCCCATTCTGTATTCTGCTGCGTAGACCGCTTTAAGTTGCTCCCATAGTTCTCGCGCTTTCAACGCCCATTTCGGCTGATCCTCGAATATATAGGCTATATACTCATCTTCTCCGATGAAAGCCCGTGAGTGTCTAGCAACCTCAGAAAGAACAGACCGCAAAC